>QZLD01000117.1 GCA_004796385.1 Gammaproteobacteria bacterium
ACGGGCGGGATCTTACAATTGCTATAAGTTAAAAAAGCCGGCACTATCTGTGCCGGCTTTTTGCTGCTTTCTCACAAAACACTAGTCACAGCTTTCAACCACCTCCCAGTATCCTTTGCCAGAGTTCTGAAGCGATGTTGTCTGATCTAACCCTCCGATAAACTTTATGCCAAGAGGTTGGTAAATCGCTGCACTGCCAAAATCTATCGCCCTCCCCTCTGTAATATGACGGCTGTTTATTGCTGTTACACAACGCTCTTCACCAAATACCACAAAGATAAAAGAGTAATCGCCATTAAACCCTCCGGTATTACCATCGGCATCTTTAACTTTAGGAATAACCGAGTAATTTCCAACAGCCAACTCCATAGTACAGACAAAATGCTTATTGACCACTTCACATTGATAATCTGCATCAAATAGTGCAGGAGAAAACGGGGTTCGACCAAGAATAATCTCGAATTCTTCACTATCAGGATCAACAATATCGCCAGATATAGTTACATTTGAACCTTGCTGACTTGCTTTAATATTTTTTATCGCAGGACTAAATGTTTCAGGCAGAAACACCTGCCTTGTATATTCAGCAGTTTCACCACTACTGTCTGTTGCAGTTATTTTCACATCAACAAAATCATTTTCAATAAACTCAGAAATATCAGCAACACATCTAAACTGTGAGGAGTTGATTTTATTACATTCGACACTTTTACCATTAACACTTCCCTGCAGCGTTATTTTCCGAAAAGTATCTGTTTTATGCCTCACCTCCCCACGAATATATATTTCTGCTCCGCTTATATTGACCGTCATTCTTTCAAAAACTGGTGCAGCAGAACAGCTACCCAAGTGATAAATTCCCGCCTCTGTCTGATTAAGTGTAACTACTTTTGAAGCGGAGTCTCCCATTACATCTTCTGAGCCGGCAGCGTACCAGGTTGTTACACCGTCATACCACCACCACGCTCCTTCATTTTCACTGGTAGCACGATTGGCAAGCTCATGCTCTTGCAGAGTTGCTGTATATTCATAACAACCTTCCATTTCAAGAACTGTAACCTTACGTGTTTTCACACCTGAGGTATTACCTGCTGAATCGGTAACTCTGTAAGAGATAAGATACTCTCCGGCAACTGCGGTATTTACCTCTCCGGAAACAATAACTGCTGAGGTAATATCCCCGTCGATATCATCCGCAGCTTTGTAACCCGGCTCAACATATACTCCGCCGACATTAAGAGTAACTGCCTGCTCTCCCAGCAAACTGACAACAGGCGCATAATCCTGAACATCGCAAGCCTGTGTTGTGTAGATACCATCAACAGTGGAATATAAGTCTACTGAGGTAAATCTGTAACCGGATAGTTTCTCATCGGAACCTACGGTATACCAACTGGTCACAGACGGGCTCCACCAGTAACCATTATCAACAACACTATAAACGCGTCCGGCCTTTTCATGATCTCTTATTCTGGCACTGTATTTTGAACAGCTTTCGCTGATAATACAGCTCAAATCGAAACTTTTTATAATGCCTTTTGCACCAAGGTATAAAGTTGCGCCATCAACTGCATAAATCTCTGCAAAACTCTTTCTCTGCTGTTCAACTCTGGCAACGTAGGCCACATCAAAAGGGTTGCTGATATCATAAAGCGCAACCCCTTCATTGATATCATCAATCACAAGCAGGTTATCATGTATCATCTTCATGCTGCTCATTTGCGCTCTGGGAATCATGTAGTCGCCAATATTTATCATCAAAGCAGGATTTCTGATATCAAAAACCGCCATCCTTGACTGACTTTCGCTTTCTGCTTCAAGCGTAATTGCAAAGAGTGCATTGTTGTTGCTTTCTAACCATATTTTAGATGCTGCACCTGCTTTAAATTCAACTGTTCCGATAGATTTCGGTGCTGCCGGGTATGAGATATCCAGCGCCTCTATACCATCGCCTGTGTAACGAAACAGTGTATTACCAACTATTTCAAAATCCAGCCCCCTGAAATCGACCTGGATCTGCGCGATCTCTGACGCATTGGCAGGATCTGCAATATCAACAACGTGTATGGCACTGCCTGCTTTATAATCATGCACAACTGTATAATACAGTCGGTTATCATCAATTTTGGCAATGAATGGTCCTGATGTTTCAATGGTTTTAAGCAATGTCAGACTTGAGTCTTCATTCATTTTATAAATATTCAACTTGGCATTAACAGCACCTGATTCCTCTCCTAAAAAGATATAATCCCCTTTTGCACCAATAGGAAACCTGTTTTCAAACGTCTCTTTAACCTCGTACTTGCCGTTAAGATCTTTTTTAATAAGAGTTGTAATAGCACCTTCGCTGTCTGTAATAAAAACATGATCATTAACTGCTACAACCGGCACTATCTCTTCTTCAGGGTTATAGTGCAGATATGAGCCACTTTCAGGAAGAGTCAGTATTTCATCTTGTATAACAAACGCCCCGACTGCTTCATTGAGCATACCCACAATACCTATATCATCATTTTGCGCATAGACAAATGCACCGCTACTTCCATCACCTGCAGTTATAGGAATCGTGTTTTTTAATGCCATGGAGTCGTTGATATCATATATCTGCAGACCAGAAAAAATATTCACCAAGTAGAAGTTATTTTCATAGATTGCTGCATTCACAGATGTTCGCTCATCCCCCAAGGATGAATCTTCTGCAACCACAGCAATGTTTGCAGGGTCTGAAATATCTAAACGTATCCAGCCTCCATCCGTATGGGCTGCAAACATATCATTACCTTTTATTGCTAATGCAATTGCCCCGGTATTGCGAATATCATCAATAACCTGCGGGTTTTCTCTGTCGCTCAGGTCAACCACTTTTATTCCAAGAGCCTCTACCCCTGGATGCTGCCCAATTTGACCGTCATCATCATCCATATAAACTGCATATAGATAACCATCCTTATATTCCGGCGAATAGCCAAAAGATATTGGTCGCTCATCATCAACAACAGCAATTTTTTTAGGGCTGCTCTTGTCGCTTGTATCTATTACAACTATTTCTTCACCTAAAGTGACCAGGGTATTTTGCTCTATGGCAATAACCGATGATACGCCATTTTTTGATTCATCAAGTATAAGTGAACTCACCAATCTAATATTGTAGATATCTGAAATATCATATATTTCAAGGCTGTTAATAACCCCCTGGGAAAGACCACTATGTCTTTTGACTATATAAAGATAGTTATCCATAACCTCAATAGCTGGGAAAGAGACACTCCCCTCACCACTTTCAGCAACAGAAACATCTATAACCTCGCCATTATAATCATGTAAATCAACCAGTTTTACCGCAGTAAGAGTTTGCAAAAACGCATAGTTTTTATAAATCTCTATTCCGCTTGTTGCCGGAACATCTTTCAGAGCACCGGCAACAGCCGGTTTGGTTTCGCATGCATTCTCATCGGCATTTGCCGCCCCAAATAGAGATGTTACTGCAACCATGAACAGTAGTTTCCATAGACTGATTTTGCTTAACCTTTTCTTAAAACTTCTTCCTGTATTAGCTTTCATATTTTTCCCCTGTATATTTTCCCTTATTGAAAAACCCCTCCAAAAGAGATTTAGATTTTTTGAGATAATTAACCCAAGTCTTATCCATGCATAGCCTGCAATTACAAACTACATATTCTTAATAATTCAGATATACCCCTGAAAAACACCACCCCATTATTCAAAATAATTTAATTATTTTATTATATTACGAACCAAAAACTCTGGTCGCAATCCCGCCAACGCCTCAAAATTTACCACAACCACCAAAATTATAAAAGGGATTTTTTGACCAAATTGGTTATTTTGAATTATCTACAGAAAAAAGGTTTTTTGCTGACTCATAAACAGCAGCCCCCACAACCAACAAACCACCGAGAATCACCCCTCCTTCCGGCTTGTCCCCCAAAACCAGAAATGCCAACAAGGTACTATACATGGGTTGCATACAGGAGATAAGGCTTGCTGATGTTGCCCTCAAATGCTTTAGGCTTGACACAAAAAGCGTATGCGGCAGGGCTGTAAATACAATTCCCAGAAGAACCAGTAACTGCATATGATTTTTTTCGAACAACTCATGGCTATAGTCAGCAAATGGCAGCAGAATCAACGCTGTTATTAATAACTGATAAAACATAATTACAGTTCCGGGAATATCTCCAAGAGACTTCCTAACGACAATATTCCGGCACGACAACAGAAAAGCAGAAAAAACACCCCAAAGAACCCCCTGCACCACCTGATTACTTAAATCAATTTTTGGTAATATAAAATAGATACCCAGCAAGACAATAAACGCACTAATAATATCTGCCAATCTTAATTTCTCACGGTTAACCAATGGCTCAATAAATGAAGTGATAACCGGAAAGGTGTACATAGAAACTATTCCTATAGCTACCGATGTTACCTGAATAGAATGAAAAAAGGTTACCCAGTGAACTCCCATCAGAAGCCCTGAAACAATAACAGTTGCGTACTTGACAGCATCTTTAAGCAAAACCGTCTGGCGCAGAAGCTTTATAATAAGAAGAAGTGCTGCCGCCCCAAAAACCCCGCGAAACATAACAATTGTAGGAGGCGGCAACTCAACCAGTTTGGCAAAAAGGGTGGTGCCACCAAGAAGGATTACGGCAATATTAATCTGAATCAGGCCTATTCTGGCTGGTTGCATATACGCGATCTCTAAATTAATCTGAAAACCGCACTATATCACACTTTATAACTCACCCCTTGCCCACCTCCGGAATTATCAGCCTCAAGCTTTCTGATCCCTGAAAACTTGTTATTCATGTCGTACTCAAGGACAAAATCGCCCTTTATCCCACTATTCAGAACATATGGTCTAAGTATATTTGCCGGAAAACGCAGAGTTTTGCCGTCCCAACTTACCACCTGAATATTTTTCACAATACCTTGGTAGTAAGGCAAAAATTGCTCTGCAGACAGATTAAGGCTAAAACCGATTTCGGACACTTTCTACTCCGTATAATTTATAACCGAACTATTACGATTATAGGAAAAGATATCTGTCAGGTAACGACTAAATTGCAAATGGTATCTCTCTTCCAGTAAAACAGCCATACTTCGCAAGTATTCTGCGCTAAATCGCACCTCTTCTTTAAAGGTAATTATGATAACATTATCGTGCTCCGGCACCGGCAAGCAGAGAACCCGGCAGTTGAATTCTACCCTGACTCTTTTTATCAGAACCGAAAATGTCTCCACATCAACCGGTAATATATTGATAATCGCCATCCCGTTATCGTGCAGGATATTTGCTGCATTCTCTATGAATTCTTCGCTGTAAATTTCTTCCGGAACAGTATCTCCTGAAAAAAGGTCAACAAAGATAACATCGAATTTTTTCTCTGCTGCACACTCAAGATAAAACAGAGCATCAGACTGCTTAATTGTATTTTTTTTATTATGAGGAATTCCAAACTGCTTTTCTGCAACCTCTATTACATCAGCGTCTATATCTATGGCTGTTACATTTGACTGCGGCAGCTCTTTATTGATAAAGCGTAACATGGCACCACCGCCAAGCCCCAGCAACAACAGATCCTCTGCATTATCCTTAAAAATCAGGAAAGAGAACATTCGTCGCATATATTCCAGCACCAGCAGTTCTGGATTTTCTTTATCCATAGCACTCTGGATGGAACCGCTACCAAAATGCATCCAGCGATACCTGCCATCTTCCCTTATCTGAATACCTCCATCATCACGCTCAACAGAATAAATCAACATCCCCTTATCATCGCCAATCTGATCGAGAAGCTTAACTGAAGCGCGTCCTCCTGAAAAAACAGGGGAGTCGGCATAACTACCGCTCCCCTTCTTTTTTGCAAAAAGCCTTAACACTTGCTCTTAGTCGTCGTGGTTTTTCACATATGAGCCAGGAGCATCCTCAATAGGCTTATATTTAGCACTTCCAACTTTTCTCGCCGGAACTTTTTCACTATTAAGCCCATTAAGCCACTTATCCCAGTCCGGCCACCATGAACCTTCTGTCTCTTTAGCTCCTTCAAGCCACTTTTCCGAGGTCTCTTCGATCTTAGGGTTAGTCCAGTAACTGTACTTTTTCTTAACAGGAGGGTTAACGATTCCGGCAATATGCCCTGAACCACCAAGAACAAACCTCACTTTTCCACCTAACAACTTGGCGCCATCATAAGTAGACTTCCAAGGAGCAATATGATCTTCCACTGTAGAGATAAAATAACAGGGGATATCTATTTTGCTGACATCAATTGGAACTCGATTAACCACAAGCCCTCCAGGATCTTTCAGAAGATTTCTTTGATACATATTTCGCAGATAGTAGCTGTGCATTCTTGCCGGCAGGTTGGTTGAATCGCTGTTCCAATACAGAATATCAAACGGCAACGGCTCTTTTCCAAGCAGGTAGTTATTCACAAAGTAGGACCAGATAAGATCATTGGCGCGCAACATATTAAAGGTTCTCGCCATTGTCTTGCCTTCAAGATAGCCCTTGCGGCTCATCTTTTTCTCAAGGTTCTGAATCTGCTCTTCATCAATAAATATATCCAGCTCACCCGGATGCTCGAAGTCAATTAGCGAGGTAAAGAAGGTTGCGGCGGTTATTCTCTTGTCGCCTTTTTGCTGCAGATAGGATAGCATCGTTGCCTGCAAAGTTCCGCCCAGACAATAGCCTGCAGTATTTATCTCTGAAACCCCGGTTATATCTTCAACTACATCTAAAGCTGCAACCGGTCCTTCCAGCATATAATCTTCAAAACCTTTATCCTGATGCTTTTCATCCGGATTAACCCAAGAAATCAAAAATACGGTATGCCCCTGATCAACAGCCCACTTAACATAAGAGTTCGCAGGTTTAAGATCAAGGATATAATAGCGGTTAATCCATGGCGGAATAATCAGGAATGGTCTTTTGTTAACCTCTTTTGTGGATGGCTCATATTGAATAAGCTGCATCATATCATTCTGATAGACAACTTTACCCGGAGTAGTAACAATATTTCCACCTATCTCAAAGGCATCGGTATCGGTCATCTTAATACTAAGACTTCCATTACTTCTCTCCATGTCTTCCAGAATATTTTTAAAACCATTAAGGAGGTTCTGTCCTTTAGTGTCAATAGTCTCGCGAATTACATCCGGATTAGTTGCTAAAAAATTCGTTGGCGACATTGCATCTACAAATTGATCGGTATAAAACTCCAGCTTAGCAGCAGTTTTTTCGTCTAAACCATTAACTCCTTTTACTGTTGAACGCAAAAATTCGGAAGAAACAAGGTAAGTCTGCTTTATAAAATCGAAAAAAGGATTCTGCTCCCAGGCATCTGATCTGAATCTTCTGTCACCTTTTTCCGGATGAGCCACCGGTTTAGGTGAATGCCCAAAAAACCTGAAAGCCAGATTCTGCAAAAGAGATACATAATTATTCCAGAAAGCGACCTGAGCACCGGCAATTTTTCCAGGATTCATCATTGCTCTTGAAACAAAATCCTGAAACATTCTGGTGAAGTGCATCGCCTCACTTACAGTAATATGCGTGGCTGCCTCTTCCCGATCCATAAAGTTTTTCAGTAACTGCTGACTGGTTCCGGCAATATCCGAAACCACCTTCGCCAAAGCTACCGGATCAAACCCCTTTTTATCAACTTCTGCACTATCTGTACTTTTTTTTGCTGCGCTCATACATCTTTTCCTTTTATCCTTTTTCTAAAAAACGGCCTTTATAAAACAGTCGTCACCACCTGAAAACAAAGGCAGAAAACACCAAAACCGATGGTATATCCGATTGGGTTATCTTTTCAACATTTTATTCCTGATTTATTAGAAATATAAGCAATCACTGATATTTGAGAATCTGTTCTCAGATTAATAAACCATCATATGTAAATATACACATAACGTTAATTATTAATATTTATAAAACAGTATTTATGGGAGATATTAAGATGAAAAATATATTTAAAGCAGCAATTATTATATTTATCTCATTCGCAACATACTCCATACAGGCATACGAGTGCAGAGATGCTGTGGTACTGGTTCATGGTAATACAACCTCTCCATCATCATGGGACAACACCTATGAAAAGCTTCTGGATATGGGCTATGACGAAAGCGAAATCTTTCTTCCTGACTGGGGCAGCAAGTGGTGTGCATCATGCAATAATCACTATGGC
>QZLD01000197.1 GCA_004796385.1 Gammaproteobacteria bacterium
GATGTGTATAAAGACAGAAGAGAGATCGGTGCATAGTATATCTCCGGCAATACTTTCTCTTGATAAAAAGGGTGATGTTGGTATAAAAATTTTAGGTCGGGATAATATTGTTGAGTTTGCTCCGGTTACAATGATTGAGTCAAATTCTGAGACTACTTGGGTAGCAGGGCTTCCTGAGCAGGTTGATATCATTACCACAGGGCAAGGATTTGCTGTCGTTGGACAAAAAGTGAAGCCTGTTTTTGAAGGTGAACAGCAGGGTTCTGCCAAGGAGTAAACTATGCAAAGTTTGATTCAGGCAACGCTCGCTCGCAGTCGGACAGTATTGCTTTCATTTATTATTATCTTTATTACAGGAATCTCATCATATATTACTATTCCTAAAGAATCTGCGCCTGATGTTACTATTCCTCAGGTATATGTTTCGGTTCATCATGAAGGAATTTCAGCTCAGGATTCAGAAAGGCTGTTGGTTAAACCTTTGGAAAAGCATCTGCGTACAGTAGAAGGCGTTAAGGAGATAAGCGCAACGGCGGCAGAGAGTAATGCGACTCTTATGTTGGAATTTGATGCGGGATTTGATAGTGATCAGGCTCTAACTGATGTTAGAGAAAAAGTTGATTTGGCAAAAGTTGAATTACCTAATGATTCAGATGAGCCATTTATTAAAGAGATTAATGTGGCTCTTTTTCCGGTAATAAAAGTAAATTTATCAGGGGATTTGCCGGAAAGACTTCTGGTTAAAATAGCAGAACAGTTTCAGGATCAGATAGAATCAGTATCAGGAGTTCTTGAGGCAGTAATAGCCGGGAAAAAAGACGAGCTTGTTGAGTTGGTAATTGATCCTGATCGCATGGAAGGTTATCAACTTTCACCAGGGCAGATATATCAGTTTGTTAGTCGTAATAATCAACTTGTTGCTGCAGGAGCAATTGATTCTGGTAGTGGCCGACTTACAGTAAAGATTCCCGGAGTATTCGAAGGTATTGACGATATTCTCAATATGCCGATAAAGGTGGATGGTGATCAGGTTGTTAGATTTAGAGATATTGCTGTAGGTCAGAGGACATTTAAAGACCCGCTTCTATTTGCTCGTGTTAATGGAAAATCTTCTTTAACACTTGAGGTTAAAAAGAGAATTGGTGCCAATGTTATTCAAACTATAGATCAGGTAAAGGCAGTAGTTGAGAAGAGTCGCCGATTATGGCCGGAAGCTTTAAAGGTAAGTTATTCACAGGATCAATCTGAAGACATTAGGAAAATGCTCGCCGATCTTGAAAATAGCGTCCTTTTTGCAGTAATTCTAGTGATGATAGTCGTGATTTCAGCATTAGGAATAAGGTCTGCTCTTTTAGTTGGTATCGCTATTCCGGGTTCGTTTTTAATGGGGATTCTGGTTATTTCTGCGCTTGGGCTTACCATAAATATGGTGGTTCTTTTCAGTCTGATAATGTCGGTAGGAATGTTGGTTGATGGGGCAATAGTTGTTGTTGAACTGGCAGATAGAAAAATGGCAGAAGGATATTCTAAAAAAGAAGCCTTTAGAATTGCATCTATTCGCATGGCTTGGCCGATAATTGCATCCACCATGACTACTCTTGCTGCTTTTGCACCACTTCTGTTCTGGACAGGGGTTATGGGCGAATTTATGAAATATCTGCCGATAACCCTCATCGCAACATTGTCGGCATCACTGGTTATGGCTCTTATTTTTGTTCCTTCTCTGGGGGCAATTTTCGCAAAGAGAGCAGCGCATAGTGAACAGGTAAATGCCAATCTTACTATGGCTGAATCGGGCGATATTTTTGCAATAAAAGGGGTAACAGGTTGGTATATAAAAGTTCTTAATGCCTCATTGAAAAGGCCGTTATTGGTATTATTGGCGGTTGTGATTATTTTGATTGGTTCTATTTTCTTTTACGGAATGTTTGGAAAAGGAGTTGAGTTCTTCCCTGAAGTAGAGCCTGAGAATGCAATTGTCAGAATACATGCAAGAGGTGATCTTTCTGTATATGAGAGGGATAGCCTGGTTGAAAATGTGGAGAACAGAATACTTAATATCGATGGTTTGAAAACTATATATAGCAATAGCGGGATTTTGCAGAATGTTCAGAGCGCTACGGAAGATACAGTAGGTATTATTCAGATAGAATTTACAGATTGGGAAACGCGAAAGCCAGCAAGTCAGATACTTGAAGAAATCAAATATAAAACGGTTGATATTCCCGGAATAAAGATAGATGTTGAGAAGGTGAAAGAGGGACCGAACCAAGGAAAACCTATACAGCTTGAAGTTAGTTCCCCTGATATGAGGTTACTGGAAAATGCCATTGAGCATCTGCATAAAGGTTTTTCTATAGTTGAAGGTTTGGACGATATCTCCGATACCAGGGCTATCCCGGGAATCGAATGGCAGGTAATTGTAGACAGGGCAAAGGCGAGTATTTTTGGAGCAGATATTGCTACGATTGGCAGTACCGTAAGGTTGATAACAAATGGTGTAAATGTTGGTAAATATAGACCGGATAATAGTGATGATGAGATTGATATCCGTTTGCGTTTTCCCTTTGCCGATAGAAATCTAAGCCAGTTAAGAAATCTGAGGATTCCCACTGCGGTAGGGGTTGCACCGATTGGTAATTTTATCAAGTTAAATGCCGACGATCGTGTTTCAACCATCAATCGAGTAGATTCCAAAAGAGTGTTAAAGATAGAGGCAAATGTAGCAGAGGGTTACAATGTAGCAAAAACATTGAAGAATATTCAGGCATGGCTAAAGGATAATCCCCTTGACGAACGTGTTTCGCTGAAATTCAGAGGTGAAAATGAAGAACAGCAGAAATCTATGAAATTTCTTGAAAAAGCGTTTTTTGCAGCACTGTTTATGATAGCTATTATACTTGTTACACAGTTTAACAGTATTTATCAGGCATTCCTTATTCTTACTGCTGTGATTTTCTCAATAATTGGGGTTCTTCTTTCCTTGATTATATTTCAACAGCCTTTTGGCATAATAATGAGCGGTATAGGGGTAATCTCATTGGCTGGTATAGTAGTAAATAACAATATTGTACTTATAGATACATATAACAGTCTTGTGAATGAGGGTATGTCTCCGATTGAGTCTGCGTTACGTACAGGAGCGCAGCGTCTCAGGCCGGTACTTTTAACAACCATTACAACCATACTGGGATTAATGCCGATGGTTTTTGGTGTGAATATTAATCTGTTAACTGCTCCTCCAGATGTCACAATCGGTGCTCCATCTGCACAGTGGTGGACGCAACTTGCATTGGCGGTAGCCGGAGGGTTGACGTTTGCAACAGTATTAACTTTAATACTTACTCCGGCATTACTTGTGTTGGGAAAGAGGAAGATCATTGCAAAAGCAGAATAACTCCCCCAAAGGAGTAGTTATTCTGCTTCACGGACTAAGAAGAAAAAGCCGCTCAATGGCAAAGATGGCTGCTTTTTTTCAAGATAATGGTTATATAACGGCAAATATCAATTACCCTTCGACTAAAAAGAAGATCGAAGATATTGCAGCAGATCATCTTGCCGTAGCAGTAGAAGATATCCGTAATAAATATGGAAAAAGTATACCTTCTCATTTTATAACGCATTCAATGGGAGGGATAATAGTCAGATCTTATCTGCAGACGGCATCGTTGCCACAGGGTAGTCGAATAGTTATGTTGGCTCCTCCGAATCATGGTTCCGAAATTGTAGATAAGCTTAGAAAATTTAAGTGGTTTAAAAGAATTATGGGTATAGCTGCTTTGCAATTAAGTACGGATAAAGACAGTGTGCCTAACAGCCTCAAAAGAGTTTCGGCAGAAATAGGAATAATAATGGGCGCAAGCACTATAGACCCGGTTTCATCAAAGATGTTGCCTTCAGGAAATGACGGAAAAGTTACTATTGAAAGTGCCAGGCTGGAAGAAATGTCGGACTTTTTACTAATTACGAAAGTATCTCATGCCTTTATCATGAAAAATAAAATTGTTATGCAGCAGGCACTTTACTTTGTTGAGAATGGAGCATTTTTAAGAGATAATTCCGTTAAGTTGCAAAATAGAGTAGTGTAGATATAACTAAGGAAAATATTGTGGGGAAAGGATAAATATGGAAGCAGAGTCCAAGTTGGATATACTACAAAAGGTCGAAACTCCGGAAGGTATAGAGCTGGATCTGAAAACAGCAGGTATTACAACCAGGTTCTACGCTTACTTTATTGATCAGATTTTACGCATAATCTTTTATATGTTTTTTTCTTATGTGGTTTCAGCAGGTTTTAATTTTGATGTTGCCAGCGGTCTGATTATGATCGCATTTTTTATTGTAGAGTGGTTTTACCCAATAATTTTTGAAGTCACCTGTCAAGGAGCAACTCCGGGAAAAACACTTATGGGATTGGCGGTTGTCTATGATGATGGTACTCCGGTTGGATGGGGTGGCTCCATGGTAAGAAACTTTATCCGTACAGTTGATAGTATGCCCATGATATTACTGCCGGTAGGGGATGCTGCGTATATGCCGTTATGGGTTTATGGCGTAGGTGTGTTAACTATAATCTTTAGTTCTTCATCGAAAAGGTTGGGTGATTATGCTGCCGGTACCATTGTTATACATACGGATAAAAAAAGAAAAAAGAAGAGCGATCCTGAAAAAATGATAGTCGATTATGAAATGGCTATTCCTGAAGTGCCTCTTCTATTGGAAGAGCAGAAAGCGATAATAGATTTTGTAGATAGAATGCCTGGGTTTAGTCAGGAAAGAAGAATAGAGTTAGCATATATACTTAATGAAATGACAGGTAAGAGTGGTGATGAAGGGGTTAAGCATCTTTGTCGCATAGGTTATGGAATAAGCGAGAAAAGATGAGACAGAAACTATTTGAGCAAAAATTCGAGTTAGACTGGATAGAGTTCAGAACTCTGCTGGATAAAAGAAAATCGAATGACCTGGACTCAAAGGACAGCGAAAAATTTATTGATCTATATCGAAAGATTTCTCATCACTACTCACTTGCTATTGATAGGGGATATGGACAAAAGCTGGTTACCCAGTTGCATAATATGGTTATGGAGGCTCATAAAATTCTGTACAGAAAAAAAGATGCCACCTGGCGTAACTTTATAAAATTTTTAATATATTCATTTCCTGTAGCAGTAAGAAAAGAGTGGCGTTATTTGCTTGTTTCTCTATCTTTTTTTGCCATACCTCTTTTTGCAACAGGTATTGTTGTATATATCTATCCGGAAGCCATTTACAGTTTTATGAGCGAATCTCAGGTAAAGAGATATGAGAATATGTATGACCCAAAAGAGAGAAAAGAATCCGGTTATGGTAAAACGAGAAACTCAGATACAGACCTGAAAATGTTTGGTCATTACATTCAGAACAATACCGGTATTGGACTAAAAACATTTGGTATGGGGCTTATATTCGCTATAGGGACGATAATTACACTTCTGTTTAACGGTATTAGTATTGGTGTAGTTGCGGGACATCTAACCCTTGTCGGTTTTACCGATACCTTTTATCCATTTGTTATCGGACATGGTTCTTTTGAATTAACCGCTATTGTTCTGGCCGGATGTGCTGGTTTGAAAATAGGTATGGCATGTCTTATGCCGGGTATGAAAACTAGGCTTGAATCACTTAAAACTTCAGCAAAAGATGCCATGCCTATTGTCTATGGTATGATGCTTATGTTCATTATTGCCGCCTTTATTGAAGCTTTCTGGTCATCTTCAACAGCGATTCCCAACTCGGTAAAATATAGTGTTGGTTCATTTTTATGGGTTTTGGTAATAGGTTATCTGGTTTTTTGTGGTAGGAATTATGGATATAACCAAGATTAATATAGAGATAAGGCCAAGATCTGCATGGGAAGCAATTGATCTGGGTTTTGCATTAACCAGAAAATCGTGGAAACAACTCTATTTGGTAATGATTATTTATTCATTGCCATTGTCATTGTTATTCTCGGTGGTTTTTTATAAAGAAATCTGGGTGGCTTTTATTATTTTATGGGCGCTTAAACCGTTTTACGGTAAAGCGATTCTACATATTATAAGCAGAGGGATATTTTCGGAAAAAGTAAGCTATAAAGAGTTGCTTAAGCGTATGCCCGGGTTTTTCTTTAAAAAGTGTATCTGGCATTACCTTATCTTTCGAATTAGTTCAGCGCGAGGTTTTAACCTGCCTGTTTGGGAGCTTGAAGGTCTTTCAGGTAAAAAGCGAATGCGCCGTTCTTCTATTCTTAAAAGAGCAAGGTTACATAAATCGCGTCGTTTGGCTACAGCATTTCATGTGCTCGAATTTGTTATTGCGTCTACAGCATTATATTTAATGTATAAAATCGGAGGTTTCTTTTTAGATTATTCTCGTTGGTATACGTTTAAATATGAATATGAGCATTTAATAGATATGGCCTTTTTTGCCTCCTACTACATAGCAGTAGTAATGATAGAGCCATTTTTTATTTGTGCCACTTTTGCAGCATACTTAAATAGCAGGACAGAACTTGAAGGTTGGGATATAGAACTGGCCTTTAAACGCATGGCAGACAGAATAAAAAAACATAAAAGAGGAATGTCTGAAGCAAAAATAGTAAGCAGCAGCAAAGGCAAAATAAAAAAAGATAAACAAATGGAGTTGAAAGGAAAGGCATCACAGATTGGTGTTGTCGGTATTGTTATGTTTTTTGCCTTTACAGTTGCCGCATTACCTCAATATGCCAGAGCTAATGAAAGTGATATTGATGATGATTATTCAGATCCTGTATGTAGTGATCTGAAAAAAGCATATGAAAAAAAGAGTGATAATAAGTATGAGAAAAAGCTCAGAGAGATAATGAAAACCGATGATTTTAAAAGATGTAAAGCAGTTACACGCAGAGAATTGATTTATTCAGCAGGATCAAGAAAACTTAAAAACGAGAATGATTCAAAAAGAGTTATTAGAAATGAAACTAAAGATGCAACAATTTCCGGTAAACAGGTGAGTTATTCCAAAGATCACCAATTAGTACCGATGGAGAGAGATGGCAATCGAGAGGCTATTAACAAAAGCGGTCGTTTGCCAGATTACAAAAAGGAAATAGAAACAGTAGCATTTGAACGTAAAGTTTCTACAGCAGGATTGATAGCCGAGATAGTACTTTGGGTGGTGGGTGGAATATTACTGATCTTATTGTTATGGTATTTTATGCGTTTCAGAGATCAGTTTAAATTTAGTCCTAAGCAGAAAAAGGAAAAGTTCGATTATAGAGAAGATCAGCAAGTGATAGATATATCCGAAGCAGATAACGATATTCCTTTATCTATAGCTGATAAGGCGCGACAACTTTGGAAAAATGGTCAAAAAGATAAGGCTGTTGGACTTCTTTATAGTCGCAGTTTGGGGTATTTATCGCAAAGATATAAGCTAACTATAACCAAGGATATGACGGAGGATGGTTGTCTTAATGCTGTTGGGCGTGTTGCCGAAAAAGGGGTCAAAGATTGCTTTAAAAATATTGTGTCCTTGTGGCTGCTTGTTGCCTATGCTCACCGATCGCCTTCAGAAGAGCGTTTTGAGAAAGCAGTAAAAGAGTGGGAAAACTGTTTTCAGGAGGGGGTATGAAAATAAAGCCGGGCCTGAATCATCTGTATATTCTGTTATTTATCATTGCGATATTGGCTGGAGTTGGTTTTTATCTATATAGGGTTTTTACCAGTTATAGTTATTCCTTTCGTGATATCAAAAGATATGAGGATCAGTATTTTAAAGGAGAGGCCAGGGAAAATGAATATCTGGCATTTGCCAAACTGCTTCAAGAGAGCGAATATAATGTTACTAAATTAAACGAAGTACATTATCTGTATCACTACCCTTTTAGGAATGGAGTAGTAGTATTCAGCGGTTCTCCAAAATTTCTCGGAGAAAGTAATCTGGATTATTTTTTTGAAGGTGCTCGTCAGGGAGGGCACTTTATTTATAATGCGGGAAGAGCTTTTTATTCAAGATTTGATGGTGAGCAGCAAGATTCCATATTAAAAAGACTTGATCTTAGAATAGTAAACTTAGGTTACGATAATGCCTGTATGGAAAAATTTAAAAACTCCTGTTATAGCGATAATGATGATTACGGTAAGATAAATTCATTTTCTGGGGCAGAGCAGCGCAAAGTCTTTTTTGACCCCCATCTTACATTAAGCACAACCAGGGAAGATCATATTGCAAAAGTATCCAGTGACTGTGCAATACATATGTTGCGTTATAAGTATGGTAAAGGGATTATAACAGTTGTAACCGAGCTTAGTATGCTTACAAATGATCGAATACTTTATGATGATAATCTGCTTTTTGGTGTTGATATGGTATCAACCGGAATCGGCTCTGATCGTAATAAGGAATTTTGGTATCTTAATGTCAGGGGTATTCCGAATATAATGGATCTTATCTGGTATCGTGGCTGGATGCTTATTTTAACCGTATTAGTATTCATTATATCCTTTCTTATAATTAGGGGTAGACGTTTCGGGCCGATTGACAAGCCGGTTGGAGTTGTACGGCGGCAGTTGCAGGATCATCTTGATGCAGCATCTCTGTTTGCTTGGAACAGCAATGGTTATCAGTATATTCTTGAGAGTGTTAGAAAGAGGGTGTTAACGTCTCTAACAAAAAGATTTTCACATATTCAGGGAATGAAAATAGGCGATATATGTAAATTTATTGCAGCTGAATATGATATGGACCTGTCTCAGGTCGACAGAGCTTTCAGAATGAATGCGGCGCAGATAGGTAATGATAGCGTTATGTTTACCCAAATTGTCAAACAACTGGAAAAATTCGATAGTACACTGAGTAGGAGTGGAAATGACTGAAAATCAACAGGATATTGAACAGCAGGTTTCTGATGAAACAGCAGAAGAGGCAGTTGGTGAAACTGTAAATGAAACTGAATCTGAAGAAAAATGCATAAATACTGAGGTAGAGCGGGTTCATCGGAAAATATGCGACCTTAAAGAACAGATTGGAAAAGTACTTATAGGTCAGGAAGATATTCTGGAGCAGGTGTTGGTGTCACTGTTTACAGAAGGACACATTCTTATAGAAGGTGTTCCCGGTCTTGGAAAGACACTTATGGTTAGAGCTTTGGCTGCTAGTTTTAACGGAAAATTCGGGCGTATTCAGTTTACCCCTGATCTGATGCCTGCCGATGTAACCGGACACGCACTTTATGATCTTAAATCGGAGCAGTTCAAGATCAGAAAAGGCCCTGTTTTTACCAACTTACTTCTGGCTGATGAAATAAATCGTGCTCCGGCGAAAACACAGGCTGCACTATTGGAAGTAATGCAGGAGCGACAGGTAACTATAGAGGGTAATAGCTTCAATATAAAAGCACCGTTTATGGTTTTGGCTACACAGAATCCGATTGAGCAGGAAGGAACCTATCCATTGCCGGAGGCTCAGCTTGACCGTTTTCTTATGAAAATAGTTATTGATTTTCCAACCGAAGCCGAAGAAGTCGAAATGGTCAGGTTGGTAACCGATAACAGCCTTGGTAGTACTCTTGATGTCAGTAAGGTTGAGCAGATCATTACGCCGGAAGAGATACTCGCTATTCAAAAGCTTATAGCTGTTCAAACCATTGATTCACGAATTCTTGATTACGTTGTAAAAATAGTTCGCAAGACTCGTGAGTGGGGTGGAATTACCTATGGAGCAGGGCCCAGAGGAACAATCTCTCTTATTAGAGCTGCGCGTGCTTCAGCACTGCTTGCCGGGCGTGATTTTGTGATTCCTGCAGATGTGAAAAATATGGCTTTACCCGTATTGCGTCACAGAATTCGTCTTTCGGCAGAATACGAAATAGAGGGCTACGGAGTAGATTCCGTGCTTTCAGGTTTGATCGAGTCAGTGCCGGCGCCAAGGATGTAATTATGATTGTAATCAAGCAAAAAGAGAGTTGTTGATGCGTCCGGCATGGTTAATGATCTATACATTATTGCTATTGACGATTATAGCAGTAGCTATAGCATGCGATTTTTTAATTATCCATTTCTGGTTGATTCCGGCAATGGTGTTTTTAGTGTTAGCTATTGTCGATTTTCTATTCACACTGCTGGAAAAAAAGCCTTCTGCAACAAGAGAAATAGCTACTGCAGTAGCTGTTGGTGTTTGGAATGATGCGGGAATAACAGTGCAAAATCGTAGCCGCAGAACTCTTTTTGCCGAGGTTATCGACCATTATCCGCATGATCTGCATGTGGAAAATGCTTTGCAGAAAATATCTGTTCCTGCAGGAAAAAGCCTCAAACTTAAATACAAATATCGTTCAGTAACACGAGGGGACAAAAAGTTTCCACTGGTGGATATTCTTCTTTTAAGTCCCCTGAAACTATGGAAAAAAAGAATAAAAATAGAATGTGAAAACACAATAAAAGTTTACCCGTGTTTTTCAGAAATCAGCAGATATTTGCTATTGGCAACAGATAACAATTCCAGTCAGATGGGGATTGTGAAAAAGCGCAAAAGAGGCGAGGGGATAGATTTTCACCAATTGCGGGAATATCGCGAGGGCGACTCTTTGCGACAGATTGACTGGAAAGCAACCTCCAGAACCAAAAAGTTAATTTCGCGTGAATATCAGGACGAAAGAGATCAGCAGGTGGTTTTTTTAATAGATTCAGGTCAACGTATGCGCTCAATGGATGGCGATATGAGCCACTTTGATCATGCTCTTAACTCCATGCTGTTGCTTGCCTATATTGCCCTTAAGCAAGGAGATTCTGTAGGTATAATGTCTTTTGGTGGTCAGGAAAGTACTTGGTGTCCTCCTGCAAAAGGAGTTGATTCAGTAAACGCATTGCTTAATAAAATTTATCATTTGCAACCTAAACCGGCATCCTCCGATTTTCAGAGTGCAGCAGTATCATTGCTAAGCAGAGTAAAAAAGAGATCGCTTATAGTAGTTATAAGTAATATCTCAATAGATGATGTTGACGAAATTATGCCGGCACTGAAACTATTAAAAAGAAATCACCTTGTTTTTCTGGCAAATATACACGAAAACAGATTGGATGATATTCTTAGCAATAAGGTAGATACCTTTGAAGAGGCTCTTTGCTTTGGAATGGCAGCCAACTTTGCCGAAAAAAGGGAAAACATAATGCACATACTTTCAGATGGAGGCGTGATAACCGCAGATATAATTGCAGATCAATTAGCCGGAACTATGGTTAATCGCTACCTTGAAATCAAAGGTGCAGGGTTATTGTAAAGATATAATCTGTGAAGTCAGAGCTACTTGGTTTGTATGGGATATTAAAAACATAACTATTAAAGAGATTAAGAATGAAGCTAATTGCAAAATATCTTATTGAAAAAGACAACATTATAAATCTGGCTGCAAGAGCGGAAAAAGCGAATGTTTATAAAGTATCGGCATATTTCTTTTTTTTAATGTTGATACCTGCTTACTTTATTTTCGAGCATCGGTCAGATCTAATTGTTGGTTGTTGTGTTTTATTGCCGCTTGCACTGGGTTTATTTGTGTTTTCTGAATATATGCAGATCAAAACCAAAATTGATCTTAATAATAAAACAGTTTCTCAATATAAAAATAATTTCAACTTTAGCGAATTTGAGAGTATAGCCATAAATAGTTTCTTAGGAGGCGGAGAAAAAAGCGGCCCTTTAGACAAGTTCAGATATCAGGTTCGCCTGATAAGGCACGAAGGTTCAGTTAATGTTTCTCTTAAGGAATCTATAGAAAGTATTAATTCCGCTATCAGGGCTTCTCTGAATAAGGAGATAGATGAGGAGGAATATGATCAGATAAGCATGGATTCTTTAGATAAAATACTGCAAAAATTTGATGAAGGAATTTTGATTGCAGATACACATGTGGCCGAAAATTTCTGGAAGTTGGTTGAGTTGTTGGTTAAGGAGATGAATATTCCGCTAGTGGATGTATGTTCTCTTAATTTTGGCAGAGTAACTATAAGAACCGCTGAACAGGTTAATATGCCTTACCCTGATTATCTGAAAATAGACAATGCTCAGATATTTCCATATCAAAAGGAAGGATCATTAATTACCCACAGTGTTTCTAATGGCAGATTAAGAGCCAGTTTTAACAAGCAAAAATATTCTATAGGCAAGAAAAAGCTTGTTCTCGATAGTTTTTTTAAAATGTCGCTGGAAAATATAAGAAATATCATGTGCTCATTTGATCAATATGGGCCTTGTATAACGGTTGTTCATTATGATCCGGATCAGAAAGAACTTATACATGATGACCTTTATATTGATGACGCTCAGGCATGTAGAGAAATGTATCATAGGTTATTGCACTTTATTGCATTTGAACAAACTCCGGTAGAAGTTACTGATCAGACCGATAAAAATATTTTTAATATAACTTGTGAAGAGTTGTTGCATGGCCTTGTTAGTGAATTTGAGAGTGATAATAAAGAACGCTCTTTTAAGAATATTGTAGAAGACTATTTAACTGAATATCGTGCAGTGGAAGGGCATAAAGTTTCTATAAATCCAGAGGGTTTTGACAAAATAATAGAGGCTCTGATTAAGGCGGATTATATCTATATTGAAAAAACATCAGATGACTTTTTTAACTTAACTGATCTTGGTGAGCACTTGGTAAAAAAGAAATAATTGCGGTAAAAGAGACCTGTGATGGTTAAAAAACTATATGATGAAGTTAGAAAGCAATTTACAGAATTAATATTTGCTGCCGATAGAGATTGCAAATACAGGTATGGGGAGCCGATGCCGGAATTTTTATGGTTTGAGAGTTTGGCTTATACTATAAACGCCAAAATGCTTAAATTGGAAAATATTGAAGACATCAAAGGTTTATTTGAATTTCTTGGAAGAAAATATAACTGCGGTTCTGATGATATAAAAAAATGTATTGATGTTTCATTTACAGAGAATCTATTTTCGGAGGTGCCGCCACTTAAAACCAAGCCATACTGGACTGTTTTGCCGAATAATCTTAAGGAATTATATATCTCTTTTCATGGTAAAAGTTCATTGTGAATAATATTTTTCAGTTTTGTATAACCTCTTTGTAAATGGTTTTTTTATCGGATATAGCATATGTATTGACTGCATAATCAAACTATAAAGCACGTAAGATAGAGTGAGAACATATGCGGCAAACAGACAAATAGCGGATGTTATTGAGTCAGTGGCACCTGATTTATTTCCTGAATAAATTTATATAGCAGTGTAAGGCAGCAGTTAAATAAAGGGTTGGAAGGTTTATAAGGTTATTGGCAATGGACATAGAAGAAGCAAAAAAATATCTGCTGACTTTTCCCGAAAGCTGTGAGGATTATCCATTTGGGCCAGATGTTGCAGTTATTAAGGTAAAGAATAAAATGTTCGCCCTTCTTTGTGTGAGAAAGGGGGTTCCGCAGGTTAATCTTAAGTGTGATCCTGATGAGGCGTTCATGTTGAGAGA
>QZLD01000181.1 GCA_004796385.1 Gammaproteobacteria bacterium
ACCGATGCCACAGTGGTTATAAGGGCATAACGATAAGCCTTTTCCGGGCGGGATAGTGCCATTGGTGCCAGCATAACATCCGGTGGCACCAGAAAGAACGAGGATTCGGTAAAGCTCAGGAGCGCCAGAAAATATTGCGCCTTTTCATGCTTTGCCAGTTTCATTACCCAATCATATAGTTTTCCAAACACTATTTTATTCCTGTAGTTGTTATTATCTTAGTAAACTGAAATCAGTTCTGCTCTTTGGTGGCAAAAAACTGAACATCCGGCGCTCTCTCCTCCGCAAGTTGCAGATTAACTCTGCTGGGAGCAAGATAAACCAGATCTCCTGCGTGATCAATGGCAAGATTTATCTGGTTCTTATTCTTAAATTGCTGCAATGTTTTATCGTCATCACAACCAATCCATCTGGCGGTTGCAACCGAGACATTCTCGAATACGCAATCGACGTTATATTCTGTTTTCAGCCTGTGAGCTGCAACATCAAACTGCAGAACCCCAACCGCACCTAGAATCAGGTCATTATTTGTCAGTGGTTTGAAAAGCTGGGTTGCCCCCTCTTCACAGAGCTGCTCCAAACCTTTGGCAAGCGCCTTCATTTTCAGTGGATCTTTGAGACGCGCCCTTCTGAACAATTCCGGGGCAAAGTGTGGAATCCCTGTGAATTTAAGATCTTCCCCCTGTGTAAAGGTGTCACCGATCTTAATGGTGCCGTGGTTGTGCAGACCGATGATATCTCCGGGATAGGCATCTTCCACATGATCTCTTTCGGAGGCAAAAAACATAAGGGCATTTGAGATCTGCACATCTCTGCCAAGGCGCACATGCTTCATCTTCATACCTTTTTTGAATACACCGGAGCATACACGGAAGAATGCTATTCGGTCACGATGCGCCGGGTCCATGTTCGCCTGAATCTTAAAGACAAAGCCGCTGAGTTTCTCCTCCTCCGGATCTACCTTGCGCTCTTCTGCCTCACGCGGCAACGGTTTCGGCGCATGTTCGGAAAAATCAGTAAGCAGCTCTCTAACTCCAAAGTTATTAATGGCAGAACCAAAATAGACCGGGGTCATTCTGCCTGCCAGATACTCTTCCAGATCAAATTCGTGGCTTGCCCCTCTGACCAGCTCAATCTCTTCACGCAGATCTTCTGCGAGAGTCCCAAGCTCTTCATCCAGCTCAGGATTATCAAGTCCTTCGATCACCTTACCCTCTTTTATCAGACCTTTATGGGTTGGCGAAAACAGGTGTACGGTATTATTGTAGAGATGAAAAACCCCCTTAAACTCTTTACCCATACCGATTGGCCAGGTGATTGGCGCACAGTTTATCTTGAGAACCTCTTCTACCTCATCCATTAATTCGATCGGGTCTCGCCCTTCGCGGTCAAGTTTGTTGATAAAAGTGTAGATGGGGGTATCACGCAGACGGCAGACATCCATCAGCTTAATGGTTCTCTCCTCTACACCCTTGGCGCAGTCTATCACCATAAGTGCAGAATCTACCGCTGTGAGGGTACGATAGGTGTCTTCAGAGAAATCCTCATGCCCTGGGGTATCGAGCAGGTTTATCATTCTGTCATTAAACGGAAACTGCATTACCGATGAGGTAACCGAGATACCACGCTGCTTCTCCAGCTCCATCCAGTCCGATGTGGCATGTTTAGTCGCCTTTTTGCCCTTTACTGTTCCTGCCTGCTGGATTGCCCCTCCGAACAGAAGCAGCTTTTCAGTAAGGGTGGTCTTACCGGCATCCGGATGCGAGATGATAGCGAATGTTCTGCGTTTGTTAATTTCATTTAGAAAATCGGCGCTTGCCATATTTTAGTTTCCTGTTCTGCATAAAAAATCATCCTCTCTTAATAGGAGGCTCGTTATTATACAGCTTCAATCGCCAAAGGCATATTTCTCAAATATTTTTCATCAGGCAATATAGCGAATTAAATATGGTAACAAAAATGCGACTACTACTCCGGTAAGCCCCAGAGCCAATCCGGAAAATGCTCCTGCCACTGCGCTTATCTGAAATGCCTGTGCAGTTCCAAAGCCGTGAGAGCTTAACCCCAGTGCCAGACCTTTAGCTCCGTCATCTGTAATATTAAAGATTTTATAGATAACCGGGGCAACTACGCAGCCAATTGCGCCTGTTATAAGAACCATTCCTGCAGTTAGTGATGGTACGCCGCCAATCTTTTCCGATACTCCCATGGCGATTGGAGTGGTTACGGTTTTAGGTGCTATCGAGATGATTGTATCTAATGATCCGCCAAACAGTTTCACCAAAAGTACCGCACTGAGAACCGCAGTGGCAGAACCGCATAAGGTCGCAATAATAATCGGGATAAGCAGCTTTTTTACCTTTTCAAAGTTCTCGTAAAGCGGAACTGCCAATGCAACCGTTGCCGGCCCCAGCATAAAATGGATATAGCTTGCCCCTTTAAAATAGTCTTCGTAGGTGACTCCGGTAGCGGTAAATATAATTATCAATGCCGTCATGGAGACTATTACCGGGTGCAATAGAGGAGTTCCGCGACAAGCCTTGTTCAAATACAACGCCAGCTGATAGGCAACAAGAGTTACTGTTACACCAAAAAGCGGGCTGCTGACCAGCTCCTTAATCTCCACTCTTAACCCCGATCAGCTTCTGCATAATTACTGAGGTAACCGCAACAGTAATTGCAGAACTCAATAAAAGAGCCAACAGTACTATTAACCACTCTTTTTTAAGAAGATCCAGATAGCGCATCAGCCCCACTCCGGCAGGAACATAAAACAACGCCAGATAATCGAGCAACGATGAACTGGTCTTTTTCAGTGATTTCGGTACAGCACCGCGAATAAGAAGAAAGATAAATACGAAGACTATGCCAAAAACAGCCCCCGGAACAGGAATACCAAAATAGCCGGCAACAATATCACCGGCTAACTGGCACAGAATAAGAGTGATAAAACCAAGAATCATGCCCCCCTATTTCCTGATCAGCTTTTTACCGGTATAAGGGTTATAAAGGTAATTTCCGGGAAATACTTCTTTGGTTTTTGGATCTTGCATTGGCGGCAGCAAAGAGCCTAACGGCAAACGCCATTTATAGTCTTTGTTTAAAAAGGTTACTGTGAAAGCACCTTTTTTCATTGGATTAAGCAGCGGAGCACCTTTTTTATTTTTGCCGTCAAAAGCCATAAATTCCAGACCACTTCCTACCTGCCCTAACATATTTGACATTACCGGCTTCATCATTCCCAAAAATGTTTTGGCGTCTCCTGATATTTGAGAGTCTGCAAGCGGCTTATATTTCCTGCCATCCACAGAAAGAATTATATTCTTCATTATCTCAGTTCTGGAGGCAGTCTTAACTCCACCGAAATTTCCGATTTTGCCATCCATAACACATATAATGGTATAGTCCTTGACCATTTTTAAAAATTCATCCTTTTGCGCCTGAGTCATTCCCGGAGCCTGCCTGAATGACTCCTTCCAATATGCATCGGGAATCCACCATACCAAAGTAATCTTACCACCGGACTGCTCCATTCGCTGCGTATCTTCTACCAGCTTCTGAATATTTACCTTATGCCCGGCGGACACAACTCCAGACACCAACATAGCTACAACTACAAAAACACCCAATATTGCTTTTTTCATTAGCATTAACTCCATTCAATTTTAATATTATAAAACCTACCACCTAAATTATCTTTCTCAGCGTATGGCTGACAGTAACAGCAATTTGTTACACAAACAATATTTTCGCCAACATAAAGTAATGGCAATATTTCCCGCTGCCAAGGAGGAACCCCCTGCTCCTGAAATATTTTTTTAAGACTATGACTACCATTGCGCCCATAGAGACGGCATTTTTCTCCACCCTGCCGGAAGGCAACCCTTATCTGCATATCTGCAATCCTATAAGGGTTGATCCCGACTTCACCCTTTTGGGTCTTTTCCATATAAAGCCTTCCGATACCGGAAAGACACAGATCTTCACGCAAATCCCATTCACGCTCTAAAATCTGCGGAGCTTCTTTCTGCCCACTCAGATATAATCTGCCACGATATCTGCGGATAACCCCATATTCCCATAGCAGTTGCGGATTTTTATCCTCGGCAGCACTTTTGAGATTTGCCAACCCATCCTCCAGCATAGCCGCTTCCGGAGGCAGCATTTGCCGCTGATCTATCCAGTAACGCAGGAGATTCTTCTGCCTCTTCTCACTAAATCTGCTCAGTTTTTGCAAAGATATCAAACCACCTTCAGAGCAATCAGAAAGATCAGCAGCAGCTACCTCTTCAAGAATCTCCTGAGCTTCATTGCAATGTGAAACAGTTCTGGCAATTGTCTTTGACAATGAAGGCCAGCGCTGCTCCAGTTGCGGGATTATTTCGTTTCTAATAAGGTTTCTATCGTGGCAATTATGTTTGTTACTGGGATCTTCAATCCAGTTCAAATTATAAGCAACTGCATACTTGTGCAGATCATTACGACTAACCTCAAGCAGAGGTCTGAATATATGCCCATTTCCCAGCCTGCGCGTTTGAGGGATTGCAGTTAATCCCTTTACACCACTACCACGCATGAGGCGCTGAAAAAAGGTTTCAACCTGATCATTGGCATGATGCGCCATGCAGATAAAACCGCCATCTTTGAGATTTTCCTCAAATACACTATATCTGGCATTTCGGGCAGCAATCTCCATACTTTCACCTGCCTGCGGTTTTATATCCAGCTTCACCACCTGCAACGGTACATCTATTGCTCTGCAAAAATCCCTGCAGTGCTCCGCCCAGCCATCAGAAGGCTGCTGCAAAGAGTGGTTTATATGTATTGCTCTTATCTGAGCATCAAACATACCCCGGTTTTTAACAAGCAAGTGCAACAATACTGTAGAATCCAAGCCACCACTATAGGCGACAATAACTTTGGAACCATCATCCTTTTCTTTTATTGATTCTATGATATTGCGTAGTTTTTGTATCTGCAAACAACTATCTCCCCTTACACTTCCCTGTATCTACGAAATAAATTAACGATTCCGCAATAACCTTACACCAAACCCAGATATTTGTTTTGCTGCCATAGTAATTACCTTTTTTTAGATTCAGTATGCTGATTTTGATCTGGAGTTATAACTGGAAATGAAACAAGCAATTATTTTGGTAATAAAAAAATAGACCGCAACTAATATAAGAGGATATAACCAACCTAAAGAAATAGCTGCTTCTGTAATATCATCATTTGAAATAATATAGGATGGAGCATAAATAGCTATTTCTTTTTTCAGTTGCAAATAAAGAGGCTCTACAACAAATATGGTATGCAAAACTGTAAATCCCCAGTTAACAACTACAGACAACGACGACGCACCTATAATGCTCTTCTTATACAACAACCGGAAAACAGTAACATGAAGAATCGGCGGTATAATCAGATATAAATAAAGAAATATTTGAATTTTTTCTTGGTTTTGCATAAATAATCCTATTAATATTCTTATAATAACCTGTTAACTATCTAATTTAAGCAAAACAATCAAAGCGCATATTTCTCGCTCCAAATCTCTAATTGATTTTTAAAGTTTTTATGCACAACAACCTTAATTGTACGAATCTCGTACTGAACATTAAGCGTCCTGATCTCTTTTTTATTTTTCAAACACTCATCACAGACCGGAACGTCCACCTTTAAAGATCTTTCGGTTTTGACTTTTTTGCCCAGTTCGTTACCAAACATCGTTATCCCTATCAAACCGCCGAGCGCTGCAAAAGCCTTGGTCCATGCGTGTTTTTTATATTCTGATTCTCGTGTTAAATCATGGTATGACGAAAGTGGATACCTGGCTGAAACATTATCCTTACCGCAAATAATACAGAAATCCGGAAAATCCTGCTCCTCCACAATAGAAACTGCTGATAGATTTCTGTTTTCCTCGTTAACATCGTTCACATTTTTTCTACAAGCCAGACAGATACCATCTTCCCTGCGACTGACTCTGTTAAAACAGTGTGGACACTCTACAATCATAACTCTTACCCTGTTAAATATTAATCATCCCTAAATCAAGTTTAACGTACTCACTGAATCACAAAAGAGGTGAAGTAGACTTCGTCTACACCGCCTTTGCCGGAAAATTCCTTAAGCACCCGATTTGCTTCATCCAGTACTTCCTTTTGTAATCTTGACCGGTTTTCAGATCCGATAAGATTCTCAAACTTTCTTCCATTAAGGAGATGCAAAATTTTATTTCTGATAACAAGTGCATATTTATTAATGCGATCCAATACTGATGCGTCATAAGACATCAGCGAAATTGAAACCTGCAAAAAACCTTTGCTTCCTAATTTATCATAATTAACTACGATTGGAGGCTCAATAGACCAAAAGTACGCCTGCTTTCCTGCATCATTATCCTGCTGTTCAGCAAAAACATACTCATGAACAGTCTTTCCATCCCTATCCAGCGCATAAAAAAGTGTTCCGCCATCAACATGAAACTTTTTCCGAATTCGTTCAATCTCTGTTTCGTTATCAAATTCAATATGATTTATATCCGGCAGATGAGCTCCTGAAATTATATCCACACTCCAGAATCTGCCTATACTGTAATCAAGCTTTGTCACACTCAATACTTTAACATTGTCATTGTAGTTAATACCTGATTTCACGAACATTTCGCCTTTAAGGGGGATTCTTCTTACAGTAATAATGGCGTCATCTCTTTTGCTATCGACCTCATATACCACACCTCTGACCACTGGTATTTTTTTGCTCCTTTTCAGATCGACCAAATCGATTCCGAAGGTGAGAAAGGCTGCAAACCGCTTATCCGGGAATTTCACCAACAGATAGCCGTCATCAGATTTGTCTTTGTAGATTTTAGCTCCGACAGGGAAATTAAGTTTTGATTCGCCACTTTTGTTATAAATAGTTAATACCGGCCGTTTGATTTCATAATTGTCAGGATAATTCAGCAAAAGTAGTGAACCGCGATCAAAATCATATCTGCTTCCAGCATATACAACAGAGGATGATAAAACTGTAAAAAAGAAAACAATACCCAAAAAACTCAATATCTTATTATAAAAAAACATAGTTGCCTCCTCTAAAAGACTAACAATATATTTACTAGTTCCCACGCTGTGAGGTTGTGAAAGCATTAGAAATACACGTCATTCCTGCGAAGACAGGAATCCATAACCTACTGAATTCAAATAGATTCCTGCCTTCGCAGGAATGACGATATTAGTGGAATTTCTCCAATATTTCTGCTAATTTCTACTTTTTCCTCAAAATAACCATATTGCGACACAGCCTGTTCACCGGTATGACGAGTTTCTCGAATACTTTCACGATCTATGTGCGTGAAAATTCATATAGGCTCTGAGCAGAAAAACCACTAAGAATTATCTGTCTATCATTCTCTCGCTGGCTTCACAAGATCAGTATCTACCTTGCTATCTGTGAACGCTGCATTCCCACGCACAGCGAGGGAACGAGGGAAGGATCAATAAACTGCCCAACACTCTTCAACTTTAGCAGTACCAGAACGCCCCTTTTCACCCATTGAGTTATACGTTAGAGTAGCACACTCTTTATCCATTTCAGCCTGCTCTCCCTGAGGGGTAGCAATCAATGACACACATTCAGTTATTGATTTACCTGAACACTCAACAGCAGCAACCTTATAAAAACGTTTATCGCTTTCTATCCTACCATCTTCGTCAATCACAGACTTTAGATCTGCTAATGAAGTTGTATATTTTTTATATTTGGCATAGTTCGTAATCTGCTTCAACATCACACCATGAAGAGCAGACATTCCATCCTTCCGCCTCTCTTGCACCATAGAGACTTTTTTGTTCATACTGCCTTCCTGAACTACCTTTTTCTCAGGTTCGGCTTGAGAATCTGAACACCCTGAAAGAGTAGTCATGATTAACGATAAACAAATAATCAAAAAATATTTTGTACATTTAACTACCATTTGAGTTCCTCTTAACTATTTTTTCAAATATTAAACTACTTTTTCAGTAGTCGCTAAAAACTTTTTCCTAGTTCCCGCGCTGTGCGCGGGAATTCGTATATGCTTTGAACTTAAAACCACTACAAATTATCTGTTTTTGATTCTCTCACTGACTTCACAAGATCAGCATCAACCTTACCACCTGTGGACACTGCATTCCCACGCGCAGCGTGGGAACGAGGAAAGGGGCGGCTGTGAAGCAGACGTCCAGTGAGCGAAACGAACAGCCTTGAGCGCAGTGTTATAAGGCAATTCTACATTCATGAGGTTTGAGAGTTTCCGGTATACCACTACATATCCATCGGATATTGCCACTACTAATTTCTGGTGAAATCTTAATAAATGCATCAAGGTCTCTACTGTATACGATGTAACTGCCATCTTTAGAAAAAGATATGTTATCTAACTCATTAGAATACTTTATTGCGTTTAAATCGATTTCACCATCATTATTTTTAATTTGTGCATCAATCTGTGTACGTATTGATGCCGTTTCGAAATATATCGAAGAAACATACCCGCTATTGAATCGCAATGGTTCCCATATGTACCAGGAATAATAACCAGCAACTATTAATGGAGTGACCAACACTATAGTTAACAATAATCTGCTAACTCTTTTCTTGGAAATGGTGAAATATTC
>QZLD01000240.1 GCA_004796385.1 Gammaproteobacteria bacterium
ATATCCAATAAGCTTCCTGATTTTTCGGCCTTTATCAAGCCAAGGCATCTTTTTTCAACAACGCTGGTTGAAATAGATTCCATAACCGAGTGCCGAACACCTCTACGCCTTTCCTGCACCACTACCTCCTTATAGAAGCTCAAATCAATTTATATGCTAAGCGCCTTATTAAACTGCTCTGCACTTATATGATTTCTTCTAACCAAACTTTCACCAAATTCAACCATAGTTTGCCGCTTTTGACGTTTGAACTCATGACCAAGCTCTGGTAGGCGAGTAAAGCCTTCCCTGAAAATACTACGTGAAACATCTTCTATTTTTAATGTTTCATAAATAACTATAGGCTTTTCTTCAGCATTTGCATAATCTGGCCATATCAATACCTGGGACATTAACCCCTGCATTGCCTCCGCAAACAAATGAAAGCGGTCTTTACCCAAAAGCGACATCATTCTGGCAATAGCAGAGCGTATATCATTGGCATGCATTGTTGCCAATACCCGGTGCCCGGAAAGACCAGCAAGCACAGCAGCATAAGCTGTATCAGGGTCAATAATTTCACCGATAAGTATTGTACGTGGGCGTTGCCTGGTAACCTCAACCAGCCCCTCTGCAACCGAATCAACATCTTTACCGATCTCTCTTTGGAAAACTCTTTCATTTGAATAGTAGTATTCAACGGGATCCTCCAAAGTTACCATAGAGCCTCTAATGCCATTGCGCTCCAATTCCTGTGCCACTGTATGCATGGTAGTTGTCTTACCGCAGCCTGAAGGCCCAACAAAAAGAGTTAACCCCCTACCCCTTGCTATGCTAAGTATATCTTCAGTTTTTCCAACAAACCCTAGCTCATCTAAATAAAGGTCACCGAATAATAATCCACGCAGATGTATAATCCATGAACTGCGAGACATAAATATATGCCCACGAAAAAAACGATCCTTCCACGCAAATGAAAAGTCATTACTCTTGCTCGGTGGTTCAGGAGTATATTGTTCGAGTATTTGCTTTCTTAAGTCCTGATATTCCTGTGATAAAGGAATTGTTCTATCAACGCCATCAGCGCCACTCATAATTACGCAGGTTTCCCTGATATAAACATCAAAATGCATTGTAAATTCAGTATCCGTTGGTTTGTTTTCTTTATGAATCGAAACTTGCGAAACTATTATTCGTCAAGCAGCAAAACTAATTAAAAGATAAGTTAATATTTAAGTGGATGCAAGAGCTTATTAATTCGGTATTAATTTAACTCTAAGCAATATGCTTACTATAAGCTTTTGCCTTATCTATTTTGATCACAATAATTACCATCCAAATGTCATAGTATTTTCTATGGCGCAGGGTCACTAAAGTAAAGTGATGAAGTAACTGTAGTTGAAGTAATATGTAGATGATCAGACCCACTACCTTCATCACCATTAGGGAAGTTTGTTTCCAAATAAACAGTAACATCTTCGGAAGGGTCAACTATAACAGTAAATGGTACTGTTCTTGAGCCATAACAGTTAGGAAAAAACTGTTGGTTTGACGAAGCGCCATTAATATTTAGCCGATGATAATAATCATCATCCGTATTACAAGAATAAGATACATTTATTTGAAGCTTCAACCACATGTCATTATGAATATTATCTGCATATACTAAATTAGAAGCGTCTGAAACATAAAAATCAGCTGAAATAGTCTCATCTGCAACCACTGGCATTACATATGTTCTAGTATCATAAGTAAAATAGGCTGGTCGATGCCATGAATCTCTTGGGAAATAAGGAGCAGGGTAAATAAACCCATTTGTGTCATTTTCAAAGCGTGCTGCACCATCGAAAGCAAATGAACCTGCTAAGTTATTTGCTACAATATGACCATCATCAATCAATTGTTGGGCCAAATCTCCAATAGCAATCTGCGTATTACCATTGAACGGATCATTCAGTGGTTGATAATAACAATAAACATCGGCATGCAACTCCTGCAACCCGTCGTCAGCAACCACTTCCCAATAATCATCATCATAATCGCGAGCATAATTCCCTTCAGCCGGATGGACTTTTACCATCTGTACAGGATCTGGAAAAGAAGAGTTTTCTACAGCTGGACAATCAGGTTTTGGGATTAAATCGCCACCATATGCTACAAAACTACGCTTTTCCACCATATCTGGAAGCCTGGCTGACAACCAGTGGCCAACAGATCGCAGCATAATATCATTAACATTTATAGAGCCGTTAAATGATTCGGGTTCAGTAGTCCACTCATGATCACCATCACCATTTCTTCCCCGAAAAGCCGCTGCATAACCAGGATGAGAGCCACCTTTTCCATCGTCCAGCATTCCACTAGTTGCATAAAGTGCAGACTCAGAAAACAAAATACCATTAACAACAAGAGTATTAATATTACTATCATCATTGGGATCAAGTACAAAACTATCATTATCAGCATCGACAAACTCTGATGCTTCAACTTGATCTGCACCACGAATACTATGGCTATGCGTGCCATCATTCATATACAAATCCGTTTCCATTGTGTTATCAATGACATCACCAGTATCCACTTTTTTTAATACATCATCTAAGGCTGCTATTGAACCAGGTAGTGGCAACGTAGTAATAGTTGTATCAGTTGTGCCACCAACCATCTGCGTAACCGCAAGCATATTTGTCAAAACCGGAGCCCAAACATCATCAGTTTGAACAGTAACTGTAAAGCTAACATTTGATATACAATTTGTTATATATGGAGTTCCCCAAGGTGATTCTGTTGGTACATTGACACTCATATTTTGTATTTCTGTTAAGGCGTCAACACAATTACCATCCTCACCAGGCCATTTATTGTATCTTGCTATGTATCCTTGGGCATATTCTCCTACCGCCCATACTTCCGCTGCTGTTTGCTCAATGTATGTTTGATTTATTTTTCTTGATACTGACTGAGCTGTTATCACGGCTAATGCTGCAACAATAATCATAGCAATTGATATTTCAAGTAATGTAAAGCCCTTTTGTCTTAATACCATATCTGTTCTTCTTTATAATAAACTTGCTTATCAAAAGCTGCCTTTCTAGATTGTTTAACAAAAGTAAATTTTGAGCTCGGTTCATAAAGTTTGGCAATTGATATTGTTGTTACTCCAGTATTTTGGTCCCAATTCTTTTGTGAGTCAGGTAGCATAATATTACTAGGGGGTACCGGTATTTCAGTTACAACACCGACCCCAATACCGGTCCAAGTTATATTGTAGTCATTGCCAAAAGGTGATACTAAGCTATCAAGCTCAGAAAGTTTAGCACGCACATAGCTTGATAATGGAGCGTTGGGTATAAGTTGACCATCACTGCTAAACCCCCACGCGTACTTATGATCATAAACAGAAAGAACTGTAGTGTCTGGCGGTGTATGGAAGGCTAGTGTTGATATTTCATTAGCTATATTTTCTGCCTGCATTATAGTTAGGTAAATTTTTCTTGACTCTACTCTTTTCATAATTGGCTCATATATGACCATTGCAAATCCAGCAATGACAGCAAGCACCACGGACAGTTCTAATACAGTAAATCCATACTGCTTTCGAAAACTATTCACTATAATCCACCAGCAGATGACATTGACAATAGCGGTAAATAGAAGCCAATTGCTGCTGAAGCAATTGATAGAACGATAAGTACAGTACCCATCATATTAAAAGTAGAACCTATTTGCCTGCCAACAACTTTCAAGTCAAGTGATAATGTTTCAATTTGTTGGTCAATAACAACCATTCTTTGTTCAGCATCTAACCCGGCAAAACCAATAAAGCCATCGCGAATTGCAATTGGCCAGTGCTCGGTATTTAGAACATCTGAAATATCTGCACCAAGAGCTATCTGTTTAATCATTTCATCCAGAATCAAGCGCATACTTTTGCCCGCATTTTCGCGAATAAGGCGCAGCGCCCTATCAGTATTTATACCTGCTTCATATAATGGACGGTATGCAACAAGGAACGTTAAACCGCGCATGTTCTTTTGAAATTCATGGATAGATCTGAAAAAAGGAAATGGTTTTAAAAACGTCCAAACCACTTTGTTAAATACGGTTATACTACCTAAAGCAGCTAGGATAGCCCACCAAAAATTGATGTATATATGATTTAATATTAACAAAATATCAGTAGCGATATTTATTGGGAGGATAATCTGTTTTTTTGCTAAAAGTTTTGTCATCTCTGGAGCAATAAATAGAGGAAGACCAATAAATATCGCTATACCCAAAGTAAAATAAATGCCACCAGTACGAACTCCCTTCCACATATCTTCACGTATCTTAAGGTAGTTCATGATATTTTGTGAGGCCTTGGAGAGCATTTCTGGCAGATTGGACGTGTCCTCTCCAACCTGGGCCATAATCACAGCAGAACTATCAAATTCAAGCGCTTCCAGAATCTCAGAAACCTCGTATTTACCTGTTAGCTCACCCTTAGCAACCTTAATACGGCTTTTCATCGCCCCTAACAATCTACGAACAGCATCTTGCGAACTACGACCAGATCTTAAAAGGCCAGATAATATCTGCAGGAAAATCACCTGCGCCTCTTTATTTGGCTTTTTCTTACGTTTAACTGAAAGGTTAGCAAAATCAAATGCAGCTTTCTTTCTCAAACTAACGAGGCGTTCAGCAGGACAATCAAGTTTATTAAGCGCACCATCTCTGGTCGCCGCCTCAACTATTTTAGTAATAGCTTCACCGTTATTAGAGATAATTGTTGCTATAAAATACATTGATATCGCCTCTAAGGTAAACAGAAATTAATGTACTCTTACTTCAATTACAAGATTAGGGGTAGTAAAGGTCGAATCCAATATTGCATCACCACCTTCATCCTTAATTGTTTGCGCAATTGCTGCACCATCAGTTCCAAAATCTTCCATTCCTGTTAATGGATAAGTTATTTCAACGGATGTGTGGCTACCTGTACCAACACTTGGGTTTTTTACAGTCCAATCTTCTTCATATATAGTTTGTTCACTTAAACCACAACTTACAAGGCCTTCTTTAGTACCAGGACCTGGAGGATTTGTAATATTGCCTAACTTAATACCATATTTTAGTCGGCAAGTTGTAACAGCTTCCGGGGCGGTTTTTGTAAACCACATTTTAATCAGTTGAACCTCTGATGCTCTCTGCTTTTCCCATAAACCTGAACTAAATGCTACTACAAGACTAACCAGAATAATCATCACAATACCAATTTCTAAAATCGTGAAACCTGACTGTTTTTTCTTGTGCATTTTATGCATGTTTTTCATTGTTGAACTCTCCTGAGCTATAGTTTGTATATAAAAAATTAATATTCCAAAGGTTCTAATACTATTTCCAGCGCCTCAATGGTGGTTATACCATCAGCTACTAAGCGCATTCCGTCATCCCAGAGGAAGGCCTGGCCTCTTTCCTGGGCAGTGTGCTTAAGTTCCGCTGAGGTAGCTTTTTTACCAATTACCTCTTGCATCACAGAATCTACCCGAATTATTTCATTTATCAGGTGCCTGCCATTATAGCCGTGGATGCACCCATGGGCATCACACCCTTCCTCGTTAGCTTCATATATGTATGCTGATGCTGCTGGGGCATGCTTGAGCTTTGAATACAACATATAATCGGCGGTATCACCAAACAAAGCCTCTTTTCTACAATTCTGACATACCTTTTGCACCATACGCTGTGCAGTTACACATATTATTGAGTCTGCCAGTAGTACTGGATCTAATCCCATTTCGATTAATCTGGATATCGATTTCAGTGCTGAATTAGCATGCAGGGTTGCCAAGACCAGATGCCCTGTCATACTGGCACGCAGACCTAGATCTGCGGTTTCTTTATCACGGATCTCTCCAACCATTATCACATCAGGGTCGGCACGCAATAATGAACGTAGACCAGTTTGAAATGTCAGGTTTTTACCAACTTCTACCTGCCTGAATCCGCGAACCTGCTTTTCTACCGGATCTTCCAGTGTATAAAAGCTTCTTGCAGGAAAGGTATCAGATATATATTTCATCCAGGCATAAAGCGTAGTAC
>QZLD01000163.1 GCA_004796385.1 Gammaproteobacteria bacterium
ATGGGCCATGCCTTCCAGCACACGGTTATGGATGCCCTGATTCGCCATAAGCGCATGAGCGGCTGCAATACTTTGTGGCAGGCAGGTACAGATCACGCCGGTATTGCTACGCAGATGGTTGTTGAGCGTCAGCTTATCGGCGAAGGCAAGACCAGACATGATCTCGGCAGGGATGATTTTATCGACAGAGTCTGGAAATGGAAGGCCGAATCCGGCAGCACTATCACAAAACAGTTGCGCCGCAGTGGTGCCTCTATGGACTGGTCTCGCGAGCGTTTTACTATGGATGAAGGTCTCTCCAAGGCCGTAACAGAGGTATTTGTTCAGCTATATAAAGAAGATCTGATTTACCGGGGTAAGAGATTGGTTAACTGGGACCCGGTTCTTCACACCGCTGTTTCAGATCTTGAGGTTAATTCGGAGGAAGAAAACGGCAGTCTCTGGTCGTTTAAATATCCATTAGTCGACAATAAGGACAAACATATTATTGTTGCCACTACCCGCCCGGAGACAATGCTGGGCGACTCTGCCGTTGCGGTTCACCCTGAAGACGAGAGATACAGACACCTTATCGGCAAGTTTGTGCATCTGCCGATGACCGACAGGCAGATTCCTGTAATTGCAGACAGTTATGTTGACCCTGAATTCGGCACTGGCTGTGTAAAGATAACTCCCGCACACGACTTTAATGACTACGATGTAGGCAAAAGACATGACTTGCCACTGATCAATATCTTCACTGAAGATGCCAGAATCAATGAAAATGCCCCAGAAAGATATCAAGGCATGAACCGCTTTGACGCGCGTAAAATTATCGTTGAAGATATGAAGTGCGCCGGACTTCTTGAGGAGATTAAGCCTCACAAACTTATGGTGCCGCGCGGAGATAGAACAAATGCTGTAATCGAGCCATATCTTACTGATCAATGGTATGTAAAAGCCGAGCCTCTGGCAAAACCTGCAAGAGATGCTGTTGAAGATGGCCGCATCAAATTTATTCCTTCAAATTGGGATAAGACCTACTTTGAGTGGATGCGTAATATTGAAGACTGGTGCATAAGCCGCCAGATCTGGTGGGGGCACAGAATCCCTGCGTGGTACGATGCCGATGGCAATGTCTATGTAGGCAGAAACGAGGCGGAAGTTCGCGCAGAAAACAACCTTGGAGATGAGATTCCCCTTGAGCAGGATAACGATGTTCTCGACACATGGTTCTCATCGGCACTATGGCCGTTTTCTACCCTTGGCTGGCCGGAAAATACTCCGGAACTGGAGACCTTCTACCCTACCAGCGTATTGGTAACCGGCTTCGACATTATCTTCTTCTGGGTTGCCAGAATGATTATGATGGGCATGAAGTTTATGGATGGCGAAGTTCCGTTTAAAGAGGTCTATATTCATGGCCTTGTGCGCGACTCCGATGGGCAGAAGATGTCAAAGTCCAAAGGCAATGTTCTTGATCCGCTTGACCTTATCGACGGCATAGACCTTGATGCGCTGGTTAAAAAGAGAACCACAGGGCTGATGCAACCACAGATGGCGCCGAAGATTGAGCAGAATACCCAAAAGCACTTTCCGGAAGGAATCTCCGCCTTTGGCACAGACGCCATGCGTTTTACGTTTGCTTCACTTGCAACCACGGGGCGCGATATCGCCTTTGATGTCGGCAGAATCGAGGGTTACAGAAACTTCTGCAACAAGCTGTGGAATGCAGCCCGCTTCGTAATGAGCAATATATCCGAAGGCGAAACCTTTGATGAGATAACTCTGGGCGCTGCCGACAAGTGGATTATCTCTAAACTTGAAACAGTAAAAAAAGAGGTGGAGATTTCCTTCGGCAACTATCGTATTGACCTTGCATCTCACGCCATATATGACTTCATCTGGAGTGAATATTGCGACTGGTATATCGAGTTATCAAAAACCGTAATCTATAACAGTGTTGATAGAAAACGTATTGCCGGAACCAAACACACCCTGATCAATATGCTGGAAACAATTCTGCGTCTGCTACATCCGTTTATGCCGTTTATCACTGAAGAGATCTGGCAGAAGGCAGGTAAGATAGCCGGTAAGAGTGGCGATACTATTATGTTGCAACAATACCCTGTCTATGAAGAAGTCAATCTTGATGAGGAGGCAACCAAGGAGATCGAATGGCTAAAGACATTCCTGCTTGGCATAAGAAGAATCCGCGGCGAGATGAATATCTCTCCTGGAAAACCACTGCAGATCATCCTGAAAAATGCTTCGAATGATGATAAGGCTCTGGTTGAAGCCAATAAAACCAACCTCCTGAAGCTTGGCAAGATTGATGATATTACCATGCTGAAAGATGGCGAGCAGGCACCTGAGTCGGCAATCGCGATTGTGGGCGAAATGGAGATACTGGTCCCGATGGCCGGACTTATTGATAAAGAGTCCGAAATCGCCAGAATCAAGAAAGAGATGGAGAAGCTACAGAAAGATCTGGATAAATCCAAGACAAAACTCGGCAATCCGAACTTTGTCGACAAAGCTCCGGAAACAGTTGTAAACAAGGAAAAAGAGCGCGTCGCCGAGATGGAATCGTCACTCTCTATCCTGACACAGCAGCTGAAGAGGATTGAAAAAATATAATTTCCACAGCTATTGCGGACAACAGATAATAACAGGGGCGGATTCGTATAAAAAGTGCGGAAAAACCGAAGGTGTTCAAAATTCCGTATAAAAAATACCCGAAGCGTGGCCTAACACGCTTCGTCTGAATGGCGCTTACTTAAGAGAGGCTTTTAAAAAATTAATATATTTATCATGTCATTACAAACGTGACTACTGTTAAAAATCAACCAGGCAGAGTCTCTTTAAGCATTCTCAGGCATAGAGAGTTCTACTCTATTCCTACCATTTTCTTTCGCCATATAAAGAGCCTCATCTGCTCTGTGAATAAAGTGTTCTATTGACTCTTCAGGAGAATACTCCGCACAACCGGCACTTACCGATACATCAACGGTATGCTCCTCAGTTTTAACCGGAGTATTTTCTATTTCAGCCCTTACTCTTTCCGCAAAACCTCTGGCCCCATCCAGATTACACTTAGGCAGAACAACCACAAATTCTTCTCCTCCATATCTGCATGGAGTATCCATTTTTCTTGCGTGCTTGCTAATTCTGCCCGCTACATCTTTAAGTGCGATATTTCCAGATAAATGCCCATAGGTATCATTAAACATTTTAAAATGGTCTATATCAAAAATAACAAGAGAAAGAAAAAGCTGCCCCTTTGTTCGCTTATATTCATTTACTCTTTTAAAGATCTCTTCCTGAAAGTATGCAAAGTTTTTCATTCCTGTCAATTTATCTGTAGTTGCTAATATATGTAGCTCCTGAACCTTATCTTCTAAACTTGAGTTTAGTGTTTCAATCTCTTCTTTCTGATTTTCCACTACAGAAATTATTTTTCTCAACTGTCCAATAAATCCGTTAAAAGAGGATACAAGATTACCAACTTCGTCATTACTGTTACATTCAATAACTCTTGTCAGCACCCCCTCTCCTCTCTCCATCATTTTAAATGATTGAACCACGTTATTTATATTTCTGGCTATCATAAGAGTAATGCTGAAGCCTACAGCAAATATAACTATCACTGTAAATATTCCAATGGCCCCCCCCAAATCTATGGCCTGAGATGCTTTTTTATCAGCCATCTTCATCATATTCTGCAGTTTCTGTTTATATTTCTTCCGAAACTGTGACAAGCTCTCTTTTATGGAGGTAAGCTTTACATTCATCTGTTGTGCATCAGCATAGATGTTAACGTAATCACTATTCGATTTAAGATTTTCCTGATTTATGATCTTTTTTGAAATTGCATCTGCCATTTCCATATATTCAAGAAGTTGTTTTTTTATCTTTTTTATCTCATTTACCGCGCTTTTCTCTCCATATTGCTGGTTAGACTTGTCTATTATTTCATCCAGAGAGCTATTGAATTCACCGGATATTTTAGAAACTTCTTCTATCAGAGAGTTATCCGCAGTAGTCACATATGCAACCATCTTTTCAGATATCTGCTCCATTCTGATTACATTATGATTAGCCTTTTCCAGAATAGGAATATAGTAATCTTTAATTGTGGTTAGCCTATCGGCATTTTCTCTGTTTGTAACCAACGATATTAAAATAAATATGGCAAAACCTAATGCCGCAAGAATAGGAATCGACATAAACTTATATATAATCGATGAGCGAAATTTTTTAATCAATTGTTGTTCTCGCCTTCTTCAAGTTGGTATATAAAGTCTAGCCTCCATTGCTGTTATTACAATGCGATCACGTCACAAATGATAATATTTATTTTCAATTATGGTGTTCCGGTGTAGTGTATTAAAGCACATTCAGGCTAAACAGAAAGAGAAGTTATTCCTCCGTCTAAAACATAAACATCGAAGCCATCTTCACTTAATATGTAAGATGCTGCGCTGCTACGACTTCCTGTATCACAACAAACTACTATTGAGGCATCATCAATATCTTTTGCCTTTAACCTTAATAGCGGCATAGGAATATTAATGCTTCCCGGAATATGATTATTTTCATACTCCTCTTTAAGACGAACATCAACGATTTTTATCCCTTCACTTTTCATCTGCAAGGCTTTTTCATATGTAACTTTTTTTATTAAAGGCTCTTTAAGAAGCTGCTCAAAATCATTTTTACCCAATGCCATAAGTTCACCGGAAGACAGCATTTTTACACTGGCATTACGCTTTGTATCCGACATTAGCGCCTCTTCTCCAAAACCGCTCCCCGATTCTATCTGAGCAAGAATATACTCAGCACCGCTATTGTCACACCTGATAACTTCGGCCTTACCCCTTTTTATTATGTAATAATAATCGCCTTGCTCCCCCTGATTTATTACTGTTTCCCCTTCGCTTACATAAACCGGAGTCATACGGTTAAAAATCGCCTGAATATTTGCCGGTGGAACTTTGAAGAAGATATTGGAATGAAGCATTTTAGTCATCCAGTCGCTATCATCCGCTAACATTGAATTTTCGGGACTAATCTCCTCCACTACCATTCCGGATGACTGCTCCCAGGTAACAAGAATATCTAAAAAGTCATTCGCTATCGTTGCAATTACGACTTCTGTTAAAGCAATAACTGAGAATTTTCTCGGTTGGGACTGTGCAAAAGCAAATCTGCCCTTTGAATCATCGGCAGTAATTTTCTGGGAGTTATTATTGTCGTCGATAAGCTCCACTTCACCTGATATCAAGAAATTTGATAAACCATCTATTTCACCTCTATTGCATATAGTTCTGCCGGGAGAATATCTATCTATATTAATTTTATTAAGCAGCTTAGCAAAACCATCACTCCCCAAACTATTCAGCGGAATCTTTGTCTTTAGTATTTCTGTGTAGTTTATTTCCGACATCTAAACTTTTACTCCATAAGAGATTTTCTATTAAAAGACAATATCTACCAATAATGATGTCAGATAGGAATC
>QZLD01000102.1 GCA_004796385.1 Gammaproteobacteria bacterium
ACAGCCTGTGTCGTAATATGGTTATTTTATGAGAAAAGTCAGAATTTGTTATAAATTTGAGAAATATACAAAAGTCGTCATTCCTGCGAAGGCAGGAATCCATTCAAATTCAGTAGTTTATGGATTCCTGCCTTCGCAGGAATAACGGATTACTTTGTTCGGTGCTTTTGTTTTACTATTGCGACACAGCCTGTAGGTTGGGTTGAGCACCGCGAAGCCCAACGATTGATTTGTGCTGGGCTTTATCAATCAATGTTATACATTAACGATGGTGCGTATTTATGAAATATGCGGGTTAAGGCTATTCAGCACCTTTTGCCTGATGTTTTTTTGCGCTCTTTTGCGCTTGCTCCAGCGCTCTCTGCTTTTGCGGGAAATTGTTGTTGATTTTCGCACGTATCTCATAACGCCACCAATCCATAATTTTATTAAAGTTTTCATTCTTCCACCCCTCTACGCGAGGATCGCGATAGCGGGCGGCCTGCGGGATAATCAGCCAGGTGTCTCCGTCTTTGTAGAGCACTTCGTTACGCAACCAGCTGCTTCTGACCATTTCGTTCTCTTTTTTCAGATCACGGTCTACACCGATTGCAACCATAGCCCATCTACCGTTTATCCTGGAGTCTATCAACTTGTATTGCAGGTTACCTTCGGCAAACTCTTTGCTTAACTTTCTGATATCCTCTTCGACTATTCTCTGCTTGTTTTTGTTTTCAGGCATAACGATATACTTTTTAACCATGTCCGACTTACCGGCTTTAAACTCCTCAACCATCTGCAGTACTTTTTTTGCAGGCGCGGAAGTTATATCACCGATAAATGGCGGAGCAGCAAATACACTGTTTATGCCAAAACAAATTACAAGAGCAGCTAATTTATGTTTCATATTGTCACCTTCTTTTGTTACATCAATATTATTGTTGGATAATTATTGTTGGATATTTTTTGTGCGCCAAACAGGCGGTTTACAACACCTGTGGCTTCTGCATTCCCACGCTCAGCGTGAGAACGAGAGCAAAGTAATCCGTCATTCCTGCGCAGGCAGGGGAGTGACGATATTTAAAAACTTCTGCATACTTTCACAGTCTCACAGCGCGGGAACAAGGAAAATCAATATTGGTCCTTTAAAAACCTACTTCATACTGATCAGATCACCTTTTTTCTTCTTTTTGCCCTTTTTCTTCTTTTTCTTTTCGTCATCGGCACCAGCATTACCATTGGTAGTCCCCAACCCTTCTACAAACACCTCCAGCCATGAGAGCTGCTTATCTGCATCTGAATCACCTTTTGCTGTTTCTTCAACTTTGTCCATTGCATTGCTGGTCGCTTTATCAGTGGCACCACCTGCACCTGTCATTCCCGACATATCGCCAGAGGTAGAGACCTGCACACCCACGGCTACACCGCCTATGTCGAAGTTGTCTGCGCCTTTAACCTCTACCGCTCCGACAAAAAGGTTACCGGCGGTACCGATACCGGCATCACCTGCATCTACAACACCAACTGGAGCAAACAGATAAACACTGCCTGCCTCTGCTCCCTCCGATGATGCGAAGTTACGTATACCGCTTCCTGTAAGGCTGGATGGCGGCAGAACTATAACATTACCCCACTCATCGAATTTATACTCCGCTTTTGAAACCCCCCGGGCTGTCTTGGAACCACGACCGGCATCGAGGTTGGTTTCTGATGACCACATAAGGATATCGCCACCGTCCATAGCAAATACCCGCGACTGATTCACCAGAAAATCATTACGGGTAAAGGCGTTAATATCGCCCTGACGTCTGGCGACAACACCTATATCTCCCGACTTAGCGCTATTTTCGGTACTATTGGCTGCTGCCAATCCGCCAAAGACCCTGCCTCCGGGAACGATTATATTTATATCGCCGCCGTCGCGGGTTTGAACAGTACTGCGATACATACTAAGTTCGCCGTTAAAAGATGTACCCTGACTCAGGAACTTTCTCAACCCCTCCTGCGTACTGACATCGTAACCCTCATGTGCATAATCCTGATAGAGTTCATAGACTGCGGCATAGCCCCTGTTGTAGGCATCTGCACCATTGGTTACACCATCGACACCGCCCTGTTTCAGCTCGTTATTAAATATCTTAATAATAAGTTCGCGTTGCTTGTATAAAGGTAATTCGGCAAATGCGGCAATACCGCCATCTGCTGTTACACCATGTTTTTCAAGATG
>QZLD01000103.1 GCA_004796385.1 Gammaproteobacteria bacterium
GCCTTCACCACTGCCTTCACCACTGCCTTCACCACTGCCTTCACCGCTACCTTCGCCGCTTGCACTACCACTACTAATTGTCAGCGATTCTGATTCCGATTGAACCGGAACCCCGCTACCGGAAACTGAAATAGCATAAGAACCAGGAATATTTACAGTACCAAACTCTGAAGAGACACTATCTGCCAACTCTTCCTGCAGTGAGTCAATATTTATGGTTAAGGTATTGGAACTATAATTGCTGTCAAAAATATCAAAAGGTCCATCAACCTCTGTTGTTGATATCTCATTGCCGCTTGAATCTACTGCTGTAACAGAAAGGCCGGCACTATCCAGATCTATATCCAGAACACCTTCTACCGAAACATCTACATTCACTCCGGTAAGATTAAATATTGCAGTTCTGTCTGAGTTAAGATCCTTTACTACCAAAGACAAAGAGACATTTTCATATGATTTTTCTGCATCAAAACTGTTATACCCTTCAAGTTCCAGCTTTATAGAAACTGCATCGTCAGCGTAAGTAGTTGCCTCACCCTGACTATCAAGAATTGTTGCCGATCCCAAAGAGAGAGAGACAACATCATCAGCCACATCTTTTATATCGGTAAGAGTAATACCGTTATCTGCATTGTTTACTGCTGTCACAGCATCATCAATAGCATCATCAAGGTCAACAGCACTCTCATTTACAGTATCAGCCCCACCTGCGGCTGTTGTAATTGTCGTTTCAACCTGATTTACTACCTCTGTTAAAATAACATCAAGATTAGTTGTGTTTGAAATGGCAACATTGTCTGAAGCTGCATCAACAGTCTGAATCCCTACTACTGCTCCATCTGCAACTGTATCTTTAAATGTTGTTGTACCGCCATCATTAAAATTGGCTACAACATCATCGCTAACAACCTTTGCCGCTACTTGCGTTACAACAGTAATCTTTTGAGAAGCCTCTGTTACCCCAATCTCTTCCGCTGCATAAACCACCTGCTCAACAGCTTTTGTAAGCTTAACAAACCCTGTCGGCTTTCCTTCGGAAGGATCATCATCATAACTTCCGCCAGTTCCTGCAAGCTCATTTAACTCCTCAATCAGGGCATCACGGTCATCTCCTTCCGGAGTTAATGCCACAAGAGTTGTTATAGGGGTAATATTTTCAGCGCCTGCAGGTGCCATCATCGGAATCCCCGGCTCACCACTAATTTTGTCTGTTCCACCAAGTGAAACCAGCACATAATCACCATAGCCTGATGCCAGCACCAGATCATCAAAATCACCATTCTCATCTGTGTATGTGTACGACTCTCCGCTATCCAGAGTCTGATCATTGTCTTTATCGGCAAAGACCAGCGCCCCTACTATTGGTCCCTGTACAACAGAACCATCCACAGTGGTAGAACTCCCGCCACCACCACTACTACTGCCACCGCTGCCGCAGGAAGCCAGAAACAGTAAGGAAAAACTTGCTATTGCTGCTGTTAAAGCTCTATATGTAGCCATTTATCTATCTCCATTCCATCGGTAAAAAAACAGAAAACCTAACCAAAAGGTAACAAGTTAATTTAAGTTTAGTATTTGTGATTATTCAAACCGGTAGACAGCTTTAACTGTTTTTTTTGAAACAGTTCACATTTTGCAATACTTATATAGACAAAAGGTTTTTATACAAACCGATTTATCTTCAGAACTTTTTCAACTATCTTGTATCTATAGCCCTGTGTTTAATTTTTGAAATAGATTTTTATTCAGTGAACAACCTTAATCTAATCGCCAAAATATATTTTTTTGCTTTCTCAGCAATAGTACTGACAAATACCATCCATGCCGATGATATCCCAAATATCGGCAGTCCTTCCGGACAATACCTTTCCCCTTATGAGGAAAATCGTTGGGGAGACAGCATTGTTCGTGAATTGAGAAAAAGGGTTGCGCTGGTTACAGACCCTGAAATAAACGACTATATTTCATCACTTGGAAACAGACTGACCAATACCATCTCAACCAGAACTAAATATCGTTTTTTTGTTATCTCTTCTAATGAGATAAATGCCTTCGCTGCTCCCGGCGGAGTAATCGCAATAAATACGGGGCTAATAAAAAATGCCGGCACAGAGGCTGAACTGGCAAGCGTTATCGCCCATGAAATCGGCCACGTTGAACAAAAACACATTGCAAGAAGAATTGCCAGTCAGGAAAAATCATCTCTACCGCAAATGGCAGCACTGATTGCAGGAATCCTTGTTGCCACACAGAATCCTGAAGCAGGTTCTGCAATAATAAACGGCTCTACTGCCGCAGGAATACAGAATCAGCTAAGTTTCTCCAGAGATAATGAGCGGGAAGCTGACAGAGTTGGAATTAACATCCTTTCCAAAGCAGGCTTTGACCCTGATGCAATGGTATCGTTCTTTGAGATTCTGCAAAATAAAAGCAGGATTATGGGACAACCGATTGAATACCTTAGCACTCACCCACTTACATCAGACAGAATCGCAGATGCAAAAAATTTAGGAAGATCATTAAAAAAAGAAACGTCTCATAAATTCATAAATGACAATATCCGCTTTCAGTTATCAAAAAATAAAATAATTGCCAATGAGATTAAAAACAGCAATCAGGCTGCCGCTCTATTTAATTCAGGAAAGAATGATTTCAGTTCAAAATATGGCCTTGCCGTTTCTTATAATAAAATCGGAAAATATAAAGAAGCTGAGAAGATTTTTAAATATCTGATTAGATCAGATGCCGAAAGAGTTCCCTACATTAACGGTCTTTCCGATTCTTTTTTAGGCCAGGAGAAACTGTCTGCTTCTATAACTGTGTTAAAAGATGGTCTTAAGATATTTCCAGATGATTTAGCTCTTAAATTCAGCTATGCCATTAAGCTGTTTCGTTGTAACGACCCACAAACAGCCCATAAGTTATTAAAAGACCTCCCTTCAGAACAGAGAAAAAAACCTTTCTTACTTAAATTACTGGCAAAAACCGCTGCTGAAAGTAAAAAAATGGTAACTGCCGAAGGTTATATGGCAGAGTACTATTTTGAATCCGGGCACTACAACACCGCTATCGATCATTATTCCCGAATTTTGAAAAATCTGAAACCAAGTGATAAAGATAGCGGCATAAAAAAAGCCGCTATTGAAGCCAGACTTTTAGAGATAAAGAATTATCTGAAAAAGAGATCTTGAAGTTTTAATATGTCTTCCCTGCACCCAAAGTTTCATAGGTTAGCAAACTACCAACCTTTACAAACTCTGTTAGCTGCATAAGTGACTCTTCATCTTCCTCATCATCTGCATTTGAGAAGTCTATTTTGGTGATCTCTGTAAAATCGCGTATTAGTTCAGATATTTCTACCGAATATTGTTGCGGCGGCGCATCTTTATCATTGCCCTGAACAATACCCAGCAAAAACCCCTGACACCATTTACCTATTGCCTCTGCCCTCATAGCAATGGATTCATCATCCTCAGGCAAAAACAGCTCAAAAGCAAATTCTCCATCCTGAAGCAGGTTTTTGCTGATTTCAAAGATGCGGTTAAGCACTATCAGACACTCTTTTCCTGTCGCCCCTTTCAGCTCTCCATCTTGCAGAACTATTGCCATCCACTCCGATTTGGATGTCTCTCTTTCGGCACTAAGCATACCGCAAAGCAGACCGTGAGCTTCTGCAGCACTCAAAGCTGCCCTGGATTCGCTCAGAAGCAACTCAGCCTCTGAGTAGGTAATACTGTAATTATCTGTCATTGAATTAAATGTGCTCTATTGTCTTAAGAAACTGAAACAGCTCTCTAAAGCCGTTTCCGTGCTTGTCGGATGATATCTCTTTTTGTGCCTTACGCACAAGCTGTCGCAAGTGCTGAATATCAATACCGGGGTTATTATTTATCAAAGATGAAAGAACTTCACTATCCCCACTTGCCAGATTTTCCCTGAGTTTCTCCAGCCTGTGAAAACGGGCATTCTCTTTTTCATGCTCACCCTCTATTTTAGCAATAGCATCAATTATCGGCTCCGGATCAATAGCGCGCATAATCTTACCTATATACTGCTTTTGCCTTTTCAGTGCTCCCCGCTTACTCTCAATTTTAACAGCCAGATCTATTGCCTCCTTAAGATTATCCGGCAACGGTATCTTTTTAAGTTCCGATTTAGACATACCTATAAGCTTTTCACCAAGCTCCTGCAGATAGTGCGCCTCTCTCTTCATCTGAGATTTGCTAACGTACTCAATCTCATCTTCAAGCTGTTGTTCTATTTCAGGTTCAGTCTCTAAATAATTTTCCTGCATAATATACCTGTATTTATAACAATATTATCGTTGCCAACCCCAGAAAGGCGAGAAAACCGATCACATCGGTAACTGTTGTCAATATTACACCACCGGCAAGTGCCGGATCTATATTTAGCTTTTTGAGCGCCAACGGAATTGTTATGCCAGAAAGAGCTGCTATAAGAAGATTTATTATTATTGCTCCGGCAATAACCGCCCCGGTTACCGGATCGAACCACCAGGAGGACAACCCTCCAACCGCCAGAGCCCACAACACTCCGTTTAAAGCGCCAATGGTTATCTCTTTTACAAGCAAACTTTTAGCATTAGACGACCCTATATGCCCAAGGGCGATTCCGCGAATGGCAAGGGTTAATGTCTGACTACCTGCAATACCACCCATACTGGCAACAATCGGCATAAGAATGGCCAACTGATATTTTGCTTTTAGCGCCGTATCAAAAAAGCTGATCACCAGAGAAGCCAGCAACGCCGTTACCAGATTAACCCCAAGCCAGACAGCTCTTCTTTTGGTACTGACGACAACCGGCGCAAACATATCGTCCTCTTCATCCAGACCTGCCATTCTCATTATGGAGTGATCCGCCTCATCACGAATAACGTCTACAACATCATCAATAGTGATTCTACCCAACAACTTACCGTTTTCGTCTATAACAGGAGCCGATAAAAGGTCACGATCCTCAAACAGATGAGCAACCTGTGCCGCAGGCAGGTTTGCCGGAATACCATCCTGACTAGTAACAAGGACCTCTGATACGCTCTGACTGGGGTCATGAGTAATAAGGTCTGTAATATTTAACAACCCGACATATCTGTCAGCCTGATCCACAACAATTATCTTATCCGTATTGGCAGGAATCTTCTTGTGCTGCATTCGCAGATAACGCTGCACCACCTCAAGAGCAACATCCGGCCTTACCGTTATAGTGTCGGTATTCATGAGACCACCGGCACTATCCTCATCATATGAAAGCACCGATTGCAGACGCTGCCTGTCCTGCTTATCCAGAGAGTTAACTACAGCAAAAGATACAGTTGTCGGCAGATCCTTAATAAAGTCCGCCAGATCGTCCATATCCATATTTTCTGTGGCAGCAACAATCTCGGTGGTCTCCATCTTCTCAATGAGTGACGCCCTGACTTCATCATTCACATGAAGCAGAACCTCACCACCGGATTCGGAATTAACCAGCTCCCAGAGAATTTCACGATGGGTAAGAGGAACAGATTCAATAAGGTGAGCAATTTCCGCAGGATGCAGAGAATTAAGCATCAAGCGCACCGGCGGATGTGGCGCGCCCTGCTCCAAAGCCTTTATAAAGCTTTTGACCCTTGCGCTTTTATGCGTTTCCATATTGGTATTTGGCATAACATAAACCACCGGAAGAAGAACTATTCACATGTAAAAAAATACACACCCTGCTGTCCGGCATATTCTATTTGAAAGAGGAGATATTTGTAAGGTGTTTTCGTTATTTTTGTGGATGGATAA
>QZLD01000134.1 GCA_004796385.1 Gammaproteobacteria bacterium
TAGATGAAACCAACCGCGAAAGATTTATCGCTCAACTGGAAGAAAAGCAGTACCCGCCATCCATGATCGAATACTTCAAAGAGATGGGTTATAACAAAATCGTCCTCTTTCCATCTAAAGGAGCAACTATTAACGGCAAGTCCCGCTGGGCTTGGCTGGAATTCAACAAAGATACCTATGAAGTAATCTCTATTCTTGATACCGGCGAGCATGGCTCCCTTGCCGAGAATGCCATAGGCAACCCTGCTGAACAGGCAGGGCAATATATGGTCGGCGTGCTGGTTGGTATAGATGTTTCACTCTGGTCGGTTGCAGCATTCTCACTTGAAATGGACGACTATAAAAAGATAATTGAGGCTGCCGAAAAGTTCGCTCGCGGCTTTAATTTTGGGGTTAGCGAGAAAATCGGTGGCGTAAACTTCGGCACAGATGTTGGCGGCACACCTGCCGCCAATGTCGGCAGAGGCCCGAAAGCGGAAATATCTCCGGATGGTTTTAAGGTAACCAATAATATCCTTGGATTTGGCAACGGCTATAATGACGGAGTCAGTTTCTACTTCGATATAGCAAAGTAAGCCATGCCTAAAGGAGCTAAGATGTTTGAGATAGTATTCTCCATACTTATGGTCGGAGGCGTCGGCATTATAATATACGGATTCTTCCAGCTGTGGCTGTCAAACCGCAGTAAAAGCTGGCCCTATGTCATGGGTGTTGTCCTTGAGAAAACTGTCGAGAAAAAAATCTGCTCTTCACGGGATCAACAGGGCAACAGGTACTCATATACTGAATATGTACCTGTTGTCGAATATCGTTATACCACCGAAAGCGGCGAACACATATCCAATAGAATCTATGTTGGCTGGAATCCAAATTATGATACAAAAAAAGAGGCCACAGAGGTAATCGCCCCTTTCAGCAAAGGAAAAGAGACCAAAGTATATTACAACCCCAAAGACGACTCATACTCAATTATCGCCCATACCGGCAACCTTAAAGAGAAAGCGATTATCTTTTTTGGCTTTTTATTTACCACCATGGCTGGAGGAATTGGTGCTTTGATCTATTTTTTGGAGAACTAGAAAAGTGAATCCATGCTATTCTTTTTAACAGATTACTTATCGGAGTTATATATGCACAAAGAAATTACAACAGCAACAATAATTTTAGCTTTAACACTGCTATCAGGATGCGAAGATAAAGAAAAAAGCATAATCAGAATAATTACCAATCCCCGAGGGGCTGAAATATATATCAATGGAGAAGAGAAAGGGAATTCACCATCTGAGATAGGACAAACATTTGCAATAAAACTTAGTAGCGGGGACTACACACTTGAAGCAAAAAATGCCACTGAAGACAAAATCAAAGAGTGGTATGCAACAAAAACAATCCATGTTCATAAAAACACATTACAAACAGTCGAATTACGATTGGAATCTCGTTTTTCCAAGCAGTTTCTCGCAAAGATTAAAGAAAAATACAATAGCAAAGTAATTGAACCAGAGATGACAACCATACCTAAAGGCGACTTTGAAATGGGATGCGACAACAATAAATTCAGTTTTTGCAAGTATGATAGAGCCATTCATCCTGTATCAGTACAATCTTTTTCTATGTCAAAATATGAAGTAACCATTCAGGAGTGGAGCGCTTGCTTCCTTGATGGTGGTTGTGATTATTATCCCTATAGAAAAAACTGGCAGCAAGCCATGAATCCTGTTACTGGAATTGACTGGAACGATGTACAGCAATACATAAAATGGTTAAATGAGAAAACGGGTAAAAAGTATAATCTGCCATCAGAAGCGCAGTGGGAATATGCAGCCAGAGCTGGCACTAAAACAAAATTCAGCTGGGGAAATAAAATAGGCCGGAATAACGCATATTGTAAAAAATGTGGTGTCATGTGGAATAATGATTCTCAAGTTATCAATGTAGGGTCTTTCCAGCCAAATAAGTGGGGGCTATTTGACATGCTTGGCAACGCAAGAGAGTGGACACTTGATTGCTGGAACGATTTTTATATAGAAGCCCCAACAGATGGCTCCGCATGGACATCTGGCGATTGCAGCCTAAATACCGTTCGCGGCGGCTCTCCTAATTCTGAAACAGTGGAAGTATATTCCTCATTCCGGGAGCCTGGCAAAAAGGATGGTTGGAATTCCGATATAGGATTCAGATTATCCATTACAGAGTAAATAACACCAATATTTCAATAAAGGAATTTCAGAAGGATAACGAACGTGAAAATAAAGATAATGATATTAACAATGGTGTTCTCAATATTAAGTTGTCCGATTTCCTATGCTGATTTTAGCTTAGAGGAGTTGAAGCAAATTGAAATACAGGAGTTTGAAGAGCTGCTACAAGCTGCTGATAGCGAGATAAAAAATCGAGAATTCAGAAAGGCTGACGACTATGTAAAAATAGCATTTGAGAAAAAGCTTCTATCAGAAGATTTCAAAAAATCAAAGTTAAAACCTTTAGTAACCAACTTAATCAACAGCCAAGAACTACTAGAAGAAGAGATATACAAAAAACAAAAGAAAAAACAAAATTTATATATTCGCCTTAAACAGGAAGAAGAAAGAATAGCACGCAAAAGATCAGATGACGCCTGTAAATTGCCGCGTGAACCACTAACTATTGATGACTGGGGTGAAGATGATGACTATGGCATAAAAAAAGGCAAATGCATTTGGGAAAAAAGAAGAATATTGCTAAGCAACGGCAGAATTATTTATGGGAGACTTGATAATGATGATAACGGTTGCTATAGATTAAGTATTACTGGCGCATATCCTATATGGGCAAAAAACTGCAGTGAAGATATAAATGGCCAATGGAAAGTAACTATTTGCCTGGAATTTGATAATTCATTTCATTTCATCGGTGACCATACCAACGTAATAGAAGCCGCAATGAAAAGGCTTGATGACAAACAAAAATAATAGCTGTTAGGATCAAAAGGGTCA
>QZLD01000303.1 GCA_004796385.1 Gammaproteobacteria bacterium
CTGCAGGTTTTGCAACAGGTTTTTTAGCTGCAGGTTTTGCAACAGGTTTTTTAGCTGCAGGTTTTGCAGCAGGTTTTTTAGCTGCAGGTTTTGCAACAGGTTTTTTAGTCACAGGTTTTGCAGCAGGTTTTTTAGCCACTGGTTTAGAAACCGATGCTGTTGGAAGTATATCTATCAATTTAGGTTGATTGCTTACATAAAGATCAAAGAATTTTTTGCCAAGAGTTGTGATTTTTTTTGCAGAATCAGAAAGGTATTGATTTTGCAATTCAACCATTTCCTGAACATTTTTAGCATTTTTGATTGAATCAAAATGCTTCATAGTGCCTTCGATTAATTCGTTAACTAATTCCATTTGGCCTTTAGCTAGACTTTGTAAAAAATCAGCATTTGCTTTCTGGATTTTCTGCATTTGTTCCATTGCGTTTTCCACATCAATGGGAAGGATTGTATTTTTAGCCATATATATCTCCAATTAATTTTCCCTAATTTTAGGTTTTGCCTGTTATCAACATCGGTATGGTTAGCTGCAAAGGCAAAAATCTGAAACTTCAAACCCGCTAAAAGATAGCATATCCAAGGGGGTTATCCCAGCAACTATGTGTTGAATTTTATTTATAATTATTTATTCTGCAAGAGAAAATATTTATTAATTTTGCTAATTGTTTTTTGTTTTAATGTTGATTTTATAATTGTGATGACTGTGGTTTTTTTAAGTTATTGAAAATAAAGGCGAAAATAATCGAGTAGAATATCCGGGGGTTTGTTTTGTTTGTTAGTGCCAGGTTGTCTGTTGTTGAAAATAAAGAGTTGATATCAGATATTTACGACGATATTTATTTTTCAAAAATTGATGGAAAAGCAGAAAGTACATATGTTTTTCTTGATAACAATAATCTTAAGCCCAGGTTTTCTTTGTGTGAAAACTTTACAATTGCTGAAATTGGTTTTGGTAGTGGACTAAACTTTGTGAATACTATGAGTTTATGGGGAGAAACTAAAAAAAAGTTCGGGTGGCTTGAGTATTACTCATTTGAGCTGCATCCATTTACAGATTCAGATTTAAAAAGGGCAGCAGCTTTTTTTCCTGATTTTAAAGAGCTGTATATTTGTTTGTTGGAAAGTTATGCAGATATTCATGAGGGAATTAACCGAATTGTTTTTCCTGAAAAAAATGTGATTTTATTTCTTCTTGTTGGAGATGCAAATATTTTGATAGATGAACTTGGTAGAGAAACTATTGACTGTTGGTATCTTGATGGGTTTGCGCCAGCTAAAAACCCGGAATTATGGAACGATGTATTATTGAAGAAAGTAGCTGAAAAAACCGTGAATAGGGGTACATTTAGTACTTTTACTGCGAGCGGTAATGTCAGAAGGGCATTGCAGAATTCCGGATTTGCAGTAGAAAAAGTAAAAGGTTTCGGGAGAAAAAGGGATATGTTGAGAGGTAAGTTGTTATGAGTTTCTGTTTTGCAAATGAATTTTATTGGCGCGACAATTCTTTATTGTTAATGTGAGTGGATAGGGATATTTTGAGGCGTATTTTTTTGTACAACATAAAATTACAGGTGCTGTTTGATTAAAGGGCAAATAATTAAGGGATTGATAGATGAGTAGAATTAAATTACCGGATATTGCAGTAAAAGGAGAAGTGGAGGCTGTTATTGGGGGAGTTGCAAAAGATCTGGAGGTTTATTTTGATAATACGGAAGAAAAAGAAGTTATAAAATCTTGTATTGAACGGGTTCATCAGGTTGGTGGTTCATTAAGATTGTTGGAGATCAAAGGAGGAGAGGTGCTTGCAGAAGAGATCGAAAATCTTTTGAAAGCTATTCTCTCAGGAAGTAGTTTAGAGTCGCAGAATGTTTCCGAGTTGCTGGTAGGAGCATTGCTTTTTATTCCAAAGTATTTTGATTTTGCAATAAATCACAAGCAGGATATTCCTCTTCTGGTTTTGTCTACAGTTAATCTTTTGAGGAGATCATATGGAAAAGGGATTTTAACAGAGCATCTTTTTTTTGGTTTTACTTACGATGGTGATATTGAGAGCTATCCGGTAAATAAATTGAATACATATTCTGATGTTGGTTTTAGAGCAAAAAGGCTAAGACATATGTTTCAGGTCGGTTTGTTGGGTGTGCTTCAGGGGGGGGCAATTCAGACTCATGTAAAATCGATGTATAGGGCTATAGTTAGATTACGCAAAATCACTGGAGATGTCCCTTTTGCCAGAATATGGGATCTTGGCGCTATTTTGCTTGAAATTATTGGCGAGAGAAGGTTGCAGCCGGATTCATCTATAAAAAGTTTGCTTGGTGCTATTGATCGTCAAATAAAGCTTGTGTGTGATTTTGGGGTTGGGATTGGCGAAAAATGTCCTTCAAGAGATATCGTTTCAGCTTTGCTCTATTACATAATAAAAAGCGGAGTGGATAATGAAAAAATTACTACGATAAAAGAATTGTATGATATTAACAGCGACCTTAGTTTGTATAGCGAAGCAGAGCTTGATGAGCAGAGAGTAAAATTAAATGCTCCTGACAAAAAGGTATTAAAGCGGGTTTCAGAAGAGATACTTGAGAAATTAGCAGCAATAAAGGATGGTCTTGATCAGCTTGACAGAATTGGTGATATTGCTGATGAAGAAGTCTCATTTATAAGAGATGGTATAATTAATGTTATAGCAACTTTGTCCTTGCTGGAGTTGAATTACGCGTCTGAAATCATGAAGGAAATAGATAGTTTCGTGTGTAAAAGATTGGGGCAGCAAGATCCTCATGGTGAAATAATGTCTGTTGTCGCAGATAAAATCGTTGTTGTTGAAATGGCGGTAAATAATTATGCTTCTGGTTTTGATAATGGTGAGGGCGAGTTGATTGCAGAATCCAACTATAACGATGCAAAGCGTCTAGTAGTGAAGGAGGCTCGTATTAATCTTGATAAAATAAAAAACACAATAGAAGGTTATATGGATTCTTATATGGATGCTGAGCAAATTGCCGATATGCCGCTTTTGCTTGATGAAGTAAAGGGTGCTCTTTTTATGCTGGATTTTAACAAAGCGGCAGAAATTATTGCGAAGTGCAGCCGTTATGTTAAAGAGGGGGTTATATATAGTCGTATACATCCTAAGGATGTTGATATAGATACGCTTACGGATGCTCTTGTAGGAATTGAATGGTATCTTGAAAGTTTTGAGCAATATGATAGAGCGGATAGCGGTTTGTTGGATGTGGCTTCAGAAAGTATTGATGAGTTGGTTGGATAAAGATAGGCTGACTGTCGGTATTTTTTACAGTGGCTCTTTTGGAATTTGTTTTTGATATATTAAATTCTTTATATATTAAGGTGTTTGTGTTTATTGGCATGAAAAATGCTTTTTAGAGACAAGATGAGTTAAATTTTATTTTTTACATCCCAAAAAAAGCTACAGGGGAAATAGAGATGAGTTTGTTTAAAAGTGCATTAGTTGCTGGAATTATTGGATTCACCGGAGTTGCTTCGGCAACTGTCATAGAAACTGACAGATTGCAGAATCTGCTTAACGACATTACTGTAGAGAATGTAGGAGATCCAACTTCTTCACTTTCATCAATTGATGTAAATGAGGATCAGCAGAAGTTTGACGAAGTATGGGCTCTTACTGCTACAGGTGGAAGTGTATCTACTTTAGTTATTCAATTATCGGAAGTTTCAGCAAATTTCGATTCTTTCGGTGTTTATGATGTAGCCGATCCTGAAAATTATGTGGAAATATTTGATGCGAATGGTGTTGCAGCTGCTACAGAAGAAGATGGTTTAAGTAGCACCTTTTCAATTAAGGCTAGTGGAAAAACCTATCTTAATAATGTTGCATATACCAATGATGGTGGTGAAGAGGTTTATTTTGAGAGAAACAGATTTGGATATTACCTTACTCAAAATGGTGTAACCTACTACTCAGAGGCTGCTTTAAACAGTGTTGCAGCTCCTGCTCCTGGAGGAGAAGCTCCTGGAGGTCTTGTTGGTGAGATAGAAGATCATATGGTTGCCTATGCCGGAGAAGGCGATTTGGTTGAGCTTCCAGGTAACTGGCCGGGTGAGTGGACTGCAAATGAATATATACTTGCTTGGGAAGATGAGCTTCTTTCTGCCTCAGACAGAGACTATGATGACTTTGTTGTAATGGTTGAGTCTGTTGAGTCTGTTTCTGAGCCGGCTCTTATTTTTGGGTTAGGTCTTGGTTTAGCTGCTTTTGGTTTTGCAGTAAGAAGAAAAAGAGCCTGATTTTTAGCTAGATGTTTTTTAAAAAGCCACTTCATTGCGAAGTGGCTTTTTGTTTTTGAGGTCTTTTATTCTAAAGAAAAATAAAACATTTACTCTCAGTTTCTGTTTTAGCATAATGGCCAGCTACCGATTTTTTCAGTAACAGATACTACTTTGGAGGTTATTATGGAAATGTCAAAACCGGTTGTTGCAATAGTGATGGGGAGTAAATCTGACTGGCCAGTTATGAAGAAGGCAGCAGATGCGCTAAAAGAATTTGATATTCCTCATATTAGCAGAGTTATTTCTGCTCACAGAACTCCTGATATAGCTATTGAGTTTGCAGAAAATGCAGAAAAAGATGGTGTTGAAGTTATTATTGCCGGAGCAGGGTGCGCAGCTCATCTTGCAGGAGTTATTGCAGGAAAAACGGTATTGCCAGTACTTGGTGTGCCAATGGAAAGTCCTTCTCTAAAGGGGCTTGATTCTCTTCTGTCAACAGTTCAGATGCCTGGTGGTATTCCTGTTGGAACATTGGCAATTGGGGATGCCGGAGCTAAGAATGCGGGGCTGTTTGCAGTTGCAATTCTTTCAGGTAAATATCCGCAGCTTCGTGAAAAATTAAAGAATTATCGTAAAGCTATGGCTGATAAAGTAAAAGAGATAATTCTCGAATAATTGTTTTTAATTAAATAAAAAATAAAGGAAATGCCTCTATGTGGTTTAAAAATCTGCAGCTTTTCTATTTTTCTAAACCTTTTACTCTAAAAGCAGAGGAATTAGACGAGAAACTGTCTTCGTATACTTTGGGCAGTTGTGGCGCTATGGAGTTATCCTCTATTGGTTGGATACCTCCGCTCGGAAAAGAAACTGAGGTTTTGGCTCATGCAGCAAATGGTTTTATTATGATTTGCCTTGGAATCCAAGAAAAGCTTATGCCTCCTGCTGTGATAAGAGATGAGCTGCAAGAAAAGATAGACCAGATTGAGGGTGAAGAGGATAGAAAAGTAAGGGGAAGTGAGAAGGTTCAATTAAAGGATCAGATTATTCATGAGATGTTGCCTCGTGCATTTGTAAAAAAACAGAGGGTTTATGCTTATATTGACCCAAAGAATAATTGGCTGGTTATAGATGCAGCCAGTAGAAAGATGGCCGAGGAATTTGCTGAATTTCTCAGGGTTACTTTGGGGTCTTTGCCTGTTGTTCCTCCTGATGTGAAATTGGCCCCGTCTTCAGTATTTACTAAGTGGCTGGCATCTGGTTCGGCAGATTCCTTTGCAGTGGATGCAGAGTGTGAATTGCAGCATCAGGATATTGAATCAGGGACAGCAAAATTTAAGAATATGAACTTATCTTCAAGTGAGGTTATGGCTCATATTTCAGCAGGTAGTGTGGTTACTAAGATTGCAGTAACCTGGAATGAGAAGATTTCCTGCTTTCTTACGCAAGAGCTTGAGGTTAAGCGTTTGAAATTTGATGATGCAGTTAAGGAAGAGGCGGCAGAGCAGAGTGGTGAGACGGACGCTGCCCGTTTTGATGCTGATTTCGCCATAATGACCTACGAATTGTCAAAATTTATAAATGCGCTCATAAAACAATTTGATGGATTGGAAGATTTGTAGAGTGGTTAAAGACTATGGGGGGCTCTTTGAATCAACTAATTTTTTCGTGCAATCCAAGGCAGCAATAAGTAAAATGTCTTTTTTGTGATTTGGTTGGGAGCTTGGTTTTGAAGAAGAGGCTTGTTGGAGTTGCTGTTTTAGTGGCTTTGATTGTAGTGTTTGTACCTATGTTGCTAAATGGCCCGGTAGATAGTGGTGTTGTTCAGGTTCCTGTGAAAATTCCACTAAAACCGATATCAGATAAAGAGGCCTTGGAAGCCAGAGTAGATCGTAAGAAAGTTGAAGATAGTATTCCTGAAGTTTCTGATGTTCAGGTTGTAACTGAACAGAATAAAGAGCATATTCAGGAAAAACATATAATTAAACAGGCAAAGGTATCTTCTGTTACAAATGCTATTGAAAACTCAGAAGTAAAAACTGCTGATGATAAAGAAGAAATAGAGGTAATTGTCACCAAAAAATCTACAACCAAAGCAGCGGCAATTAATGATGAAAAAGTTGTCGGTGTTGCTTGGGATGTTCAGGTAGGCAGTTTTTCCAGTGAAGAAAATGCGTTATCCTTAAAGAAAAAACTTGGGAAAAAAGGTTATAGAGTCTATGTCGAGACCTTTGAAGTGAATAATAAAAATATGTATCGCGTCAGAGTCGGGCCTGAGATGGATAAAGCTAAAGTTGAACGAATTGCTAAAAAGCTTAAAAATAATGAAAAGCTTCCTGCCAAAATTTATCAACACTAAATTCCGGAGTTATTCGTAAATGGTATGGATTGATATTGTTATCCTTACAATAATCGGTGTATCAGTAATCATCAGTATTGTCAGGGGGTTTGTCAAGGAGGCTATGTCGCTGATAGTATGGATAGCTGCTTTTTGGATATCTTTAACATTTGCCGCAAGGCTTTCGGTAGAGTTACAACGCTGGATTGCAGATCAAACTGCTCAACGGATTGCCGCTTATGCTCTTCTGTTTGTTGCTACATTAATAGTTGGAGCGCTGGTTAATTATGTTATTAACCAATTAGTGAAGAAAACAGGGTTATCAGGAACAGATAGAATGATAGGGATGTTCTTCGGTCTTGGTCGCGGTATTATAATAGTTTCAGTATTGCTGCTTCTTGCTAATTATACGTCTATTCCTCAAGATCCTGTTTGGAAAGAATCAAAGATGATCTCTCATATTCAGCCGGCTGTAAAAGCATTGGTTAATGTATTGCCGGATGAAATGAAGGATTATTTTAAAACGAGCAATGAAGGGCAGGATCTCGATTTGCAGAAGATGCAAGAGGTGCTGAAGAAGAAAGATCAGCTGTTACAAAATGTTGCTTCAGATAAAAAAACAGATAGTAAGTAAATTGCTATGTTACGAATATAAAACTATAACATTTAATGTCTATCCCTGAATAAATTACCATCCGGAGTTTTACTATATGTGTGGAGTTATTGGCGTATTATCGAAAGATCAGGTTAATCAGACTATTTATGATGGTTTGACTATGTTGCAGCATCGAGGTCAGGATGCTGCGGGAATAATGACCTATGAGAACGGGACAGTACATTTGCGTAAAGGAAATGGTTTGGCTCGTAATGTTTTTCATACCCGTCATATGCTGGCTCTTAAAGGAACTATGGGTATTGGGCATGTGCGATATCCAACAGCAGGTTCATCAAGTTCTGCTGAGGCGCAGCCGTTTTATGTTAATTCACCTTACGGTATTTCATTGGCTCACAATGGTAACTTAACCAATGCTGATGAGCTGAAAAAAGATCTTTTTCTTGAGGATTTGCGTCATATAAATACCTCATCCGATTCTGAAATTTTACTTAATGTTTTTGCTCATGAATTGGCCAGGCAGGGAAAGGTAAAGATAAGTGAAAAAGAGATTTTTTCGGCGGTGGCCGGGGTTCATAAAAGGTGTAGAGGGGCTTATGCGGCTATCGCTATGATTAATGATTATGGTATCGTCGGTTTTCGTGATAAGCATGGTATAAGGCCAATTTGCGTTGGTAAAAAGAAAGTTGATAGTGGTACTGAATATATGATCGCTTCAGAGAGCGTCGCATTGGCATCACAGGGGTTTGCTCTGATGAAAGATATTGCTCCGGGAGAGGCGGTTTTTATATCTCATGATGGTGAAGTTCATATTGCTCAGTGTGCAAACGAGACCCAGCTTTCTCCGTGTATTTTCGAATTTGTTTATTTTGCACGGCCGGATTCAATTATAGACAATATATCAGTTTATAAGTCACGTCTGCGTATGGGGGAAAAAATGTCGGAGAAGGTGCTGCGAGAGTGGCCGGATCACGATATTGATGTGGTAATTCCTATCCCGGATACCAGTAGAACAGTGGCTATACAGCTTGCTTTTCATCTCGGAGTTAAATATCGCGAAGGTTTTATAAAAAATCGCTATATAGGCCGAACCTTTATTATGCCTGGTCAGAAGATAAGAAAAAAATCGGTGAGGCAAAAACTTAATCCTATAGGTTTGGAATTTAAAGGAAAGAATGTACTTCTTGTTGATGACTCTATTGTTAGAGGAACAACCTGTGAGCAGATAATTCAGATGGCTCGAGAGGCTGGTGCAAGAAAGGTTTATTTTGCTTCAGCGGCACCACCGGTTAAGTATCAAAATGTGTATGGTATTGATATGCCGGTTCCCAGCGAGTTAATTGCATACAATCGCACTGTAGAGGAAATTGCTGAAGCTATTGGTGCGGATAAGATGATTTATCAGGATCTGGATGGTCTTATTAATGCTGTTGGTTATGGAAATAAAGATATCAGCTGTTTTGACACCTCATGTTTTAGCGGTGAGTATGTAACCGGAGATGTTAGTGCGGAATTTCTTTATCAGCAGGAACTTGAGCGTTCAGATTCTGCCAAGGAGAAGAAGAGCGAAGAGCCGGTTCGACAGGTAGATGTCTATAATAGGGAATAAAAATTATATTTTATTAATTGAAGGGGCGTTTACAGCCCCTTCTTTTTTATGGGTTTACCTGAAAGGCTTAATAACCCTGATCTCATAATCGCTGCCCTCTTCACTGATTTTTTTTAGATAAGGGTTAAGTGTTTGCCACATAAGCTGCCCATTCCAACTGCTTTTATCCTTTCCATAGAGATGATTCTGCAAAAACATGAGTTGCAGTTTTGCCTGATCGTTATCAATTACTGATAGCAGATAGTCTATTCCTGATAAGTTTGATCTATTACCATTTATGGAATTTACAACTTGGATAAGAATCTCTCTGGTTTTTGCCGGATCATTGGCTTCTGTACTCTGCTTTAACTCTTTTAACAGAGCCGGGATTTTTGATACAGGTTTGTTTGGTGTTCCGGTTTCTGCCTTTCTATTATTTATTCTGCTAATAATCACCCCTGTTATGATGATAGTCACCAGCCACAGTACGAGTGCAGCAATAAACAGGTAGAGCCAGATGCCGTTGTTTTTTTCTACAATAACTGCCGGCTGTGGAGTAGAGGTTGTATCTGTTTGAGATGATTCTTTTATATCTGCTTCACCCAATTTCGGAGTAATTACTTGAGTAGTAGTTTGAGGAGCAGTTTGAGCATTGGCTGATGGCAAAACCTCAACTGTTTTTGCAGGCAGAACGGCAAACTTCTCTTCTTCATTGACAGTATCCCACCAGCGGATTTTTATCTCAGGCAGAGTCATTTCTCCAGCCATATTTGGGATATAGAGAACTTTTTGAGTAAGCGTTCCTTTTATGGAGTTCTCCGAGATGCTGTTTTCGCGCCCGGCCTTATCCGGGTATATTTTCATATTGTCACTATCACGAAATTCCATATCAGGCAGCTGTTCTGCTGTAACTCCTGTTGCTGTTATGGTGATTTCACGGTTTATCGGCTCCCCTTGCTTATAATTCTTATTTGGCGATATTTTTTCGCTTATGGTTAGTGATTTTGCAGGAATCCACCAACTGTTTTTGAAAGAGTAGGGACGTGGTTTTACCTCAAGATTAAAGGTTTGACCATTAACATATACAGGCTTGCCCCTGCCATATCCATCATTAATTACCCCTGCTGCTGTTATTGGTGATATGGTGTAGCTGCCCGGCTGCTCAGGTTTAATTAAGTAACTGAAATCATAGACTATATATATCTGTCCATTGACTCTCTGTTTATACTTTTTGGCATCGCGAATTTTTTCAAAGATAACTCCGTTTGCAGGCGATACCGACATTGGTTTGATCTCTTTCAGCATTGCGCCGGCGAGCTGATATACTTTTACCCTGTAGAAAACATTGGCTCCGGCAAATGTATTGCTGCTGCTAATTGAATCTTTAATAAAGAAATCTTCAACAGAGTGGTTGGCTGCCTCTTCAGCCTTAAGAACCTTAATTGTAAATGGTTCTGAATAGTCATTGCCGGATTTGAGAGCAGGAATAATAAATTCTCCTGCTTTTCTGGGCTTGAGTATATATTGAAAAATATTTGTGGATGAAGAGAAGCTGCTGTTATTACCACCGATGCTTATGGAAAAACTGGAGCCTCCGATTTGTCCTGCATACTCTACCTCAAATAGCTCTTCAACAGCAGACATGTCAGGTGGCTGCGTGGTATTGCCTGTTAGCCTTACTGTTAGCTGAATTCTATCGAATTCAGATATTACGGTCTTATCAGCTTCCACACTTATTTCAGCTATAGATAACTGGCAGGTTAGTAGCGTTAACAGTAATGTGAATATTTTTATTATCTTTGCCATTTTGATATTCTCACCATTGTTTTTCAGGTATTTCCAGTTGTTTTTTACGGTATCGTTTTTGAGATTCATAGAGGAACTTATTTTGCAGTAGATTACCCGGTTTCTCGTCCAGCTTGTTCAGAACCTGTTCTATCTTTTGATCTTTTGCCGAGATATTTTTATCTGTCTCAACATAGGGCTGTTTTTCTTTTTTATCTTGCTCTTTCTGCTTCTCATCGGTTTTTTTCAGAGCCTGACTTTCCTGTTTTTTCTGATCATCTTTCTCTTCTGCCTGCTGAGACATCTTTTCGAGTATCTGTTGTTTCTGTTCATCAGAAAGCTGCTTACTATCACTATCCTTATGTTGTTCTTTCTGTTCGCCGGTTTTTTGCGATTGCTGTTTACTCTCTTGACTTTGATTGTCGCTGTTCTGAGAATCTTGCTGTTGCTGTTGCTGTTGCTGTTGCTGTTGCTGTTGCTGTTGC
>QZLD01000237.1 GCA_004796385.1 Gammaproteobacteria bacterium
CGCTCTTTCATTGCATCGCTAAGTTCATTTGTCAGAGAAATCAGCTTCTTATGCTGAGAGTCTATTTCTCTGTTATTTACACTCATATTTTCTTTCCAGCTGAGTAGTGGCATTTGCTGTCTCTCTATTTTGTTAATTAACTCATTTATTGACGGATGTATTAAAAATTATAGTAAATAAAAATAATAATGCCTGATCATCCTCAATTATTTTATTTGTGGATAAATTATTAATACTCTTCTATTTTTTAAATAGACTTAAGTTTTGCGGGAGAGTGAAATTGAACAGTGGGAATGAAACCTTAAAGATGCTTATTGCTGAGGATGAGAAGCATATTCGTATGATGATAAAGGCTGTAGCAGTTGAAATTGGAGCAGAAGTTGTTGCAGAAGCTGTTAATGGGAGAGAAGCAGTTGATTTATATAGGGTTGCTCATCCTGATATAACTATCCTAGATATAAATATGCCGATTCTGACTGGTTTAGAGGCCCTTGAAAAAATTAATGATAGTTCTCCCGATGCCTGCGTAATAATGCTTACATCGGTTGCGGATATGGATTCAGTTAGAAAGGCGGTTAAGTATGGTGCGGCGAATTATATTTTAAAAAATACTCCTGTTGATGAAATTCAGAGGTTGATAACGGAAACCTGGGAAGAGCACAAAGCTCAAAAGGATATTTGAGATGAGAGAAAAGTTTGATCTTAATGAGATGCTTAAGGAGATTGAGCAGGAGCGTTTTTTGAAATCAGCAAAGCCGAATAAAAAGGTTTCTCAATCGGAAATACTGGATATGTTTGGTAGTAAAAAAGGTGAAGCAGAGGGGGTGAAAAGTGACAAGCAATAACCTTTTTATGCAGTACTTGGTTGAAAATGAAATTATAAATGAGGCTGATTCTAAGAGGTTATCGCAAAAATATGCAGGTAATGCTCAGGATGTTCTTTATCATCTTTTAAAAGGAGGAGCTAAAGATAAAAACATTTTAGGTAAACTATGGGGGGACTCATATAATTTCTCATATGTTAATTTAGAAAATACGATATTTCAGCAAGAGGCTGTTAAAAAGATTCCATATGAATATGCAAAAGAGAATGGAGTAATTCCGGTTTACTATTTGAATAATGTTCTTACAGTAGCTATGGCTGAGCCTTATGATGAAGAGGTAGTAAAGGTTTTAAAACAGACTTTCGGAGTTAATATTAGTCAGGTTTTCTCTTTCAGGGAGGAGATAGAGGATGCAATAGAAATTCAATATCAGTCTCACGATGCAATTAATGGTTTTATCGAAAGTCTGGCAAATAATTCTAAAATCAAGGGGACAAGCAAGGTAACAGGAGAGCAGTTAAAAAAGTTGGCCGGAGACAAAGCGGTTATTGAATTGACAAGAAGTCTTATGCTTTTAGCAATAAAGGAGAAGGCCAGTGATATACATGTTGATCCTCAGGAGGAGATGGTATATGTGCGTTTTAGAATTGATGGTGTTTTACAGGATAGGTTAAAGCTTGATTCAATGATGTTGTCACCTTTGGTGTCAAGGTTAAAAGTTATGGCAAGTCTTGATATTACAGAAAAGAGAAGGCCGCAGGATGGCAGAGTAAAGCTGAAATTGTCCAATAAAAGCATTGATTTTAGAATGTCATCAATGCCGACCGTTTATGGTGAAAAGGTTGTATTAAGGTCTCTGGGGCAAATTGTGGCGCATTCAGTGCCGGATATTGAAGCACTTGATTTATCTGTGGCCAACTACAAAATAATGAAAAATATTATTGATACTCCCAACGGCATATTTTTTGTGACCGGGCCGACAGGGTCGGGTAAGACCACCACTCTTTTTTCTGTATTAAAGTATCTGAACAAACCGGGAGTGAACATAATGACGGTTGAAGATCCTGTGGAATATCGACTTCCCAGGGTAAATCAGGTGCAGGTAAATAATGCTATTGGGTTTGATTTTACAAAGGCATTACGTTCGTTTTTAAGGCAGGATCCAGATGTTATTCTCATTGGAGAAATTCGTGATGTTGAGACAGCTAAAATTGCATCTCAGGCGGCATTGACCGGGCATCTGGTTCTGGCAACAATCCATACAAATAATTCTCTTCAGGCTGTAACAAGGCTTGTAGAGATGGGGGTGGAGCCTTTTTTGGTAGCGCCTTCAATAATCGGAGTTATGGCACAGCGATTAGTAAGAAGAATATGTCCGCACTGTAAAGAATCTTATGTTCCGGAGAAGGATCTTGTAGACAAATACTTCGATTGGGATGGGGTATC
>QZLD01000311.1 GCA_004796385.1 Gammaproteobacteria bacterium
ATTTTGCTGTAAATCATCCGCAGCAGAATAAGCATAATTCTTTGTGTAAACATAGTACTGAGCATCGACAAAGCTGCCGACGGAACTTTTAGGGCTATAACTGCCACTATCGCAGTTAATCAGCATCGCTCCTTCCTCCTGCATAGAGACGTTATTCTGCAGTTGCGCCACATCCTTAATCGGATCGTAGATAATCTTGTCTGCGCGAATAGTTCTGTTACCGCTTTTAACCGTGGCATTGTCATGCAGTATATAGTTTTTATCTATCTGTGCTTCCAGTCTGTCGGCACTAATCTTAACCGGTTGATTGCCGACTTCATTTGCCGATACAGCCATAGTGCTACAGATAACTAAAAAGAGAGCGGCAGTTAATTGTAATCCTGATAAATTCATCTGTTTTAAAATCATAAGAAACAAGGCGGATATAATAACGAAAAAAGTGTAATTAAACGAACAATATGAAATAATCCATGCAGCTATTTTAAGGTCGATAAAGGACAAATTGAGATTTATGAGCGCAAGGATGAGGCAAATTGAGCAGTGGCTCAGAGATGAATTAAAGATAAAATATGATGCGCTGCTGCCTGCATCTGCCGATGCCAGTTTTCGTCGCTATTTCAGAATCTTCACCAAAAGCTATCCCGGACATACCTCGCTGATAATTATGGATGCCCCACCAGATAAAGAGGATAGCCGTCCTTTCGTAGCCATAAATATAGTTCTCGACTCAATCGGCGTGAATGTGCCGGAGATTCTCGAACTTAATCTCGACCACGGTTTTATGCTTCTGGAAGATTTCGGCAAGAGACAACTGCTGTCCGAACTTAATAGCGACAACGTCGACAGCCACTATAGTGATGCCCTTAATGCACTGGCTCTGCTGCAATCGCAAAGCCCCAGAGAGAGCGATCTGATTCCCGATTATTCCCTGCAAAAATTAAAAGATGAGATGGAGCTGTTTCGCGACTGGCTTCTGGCAAGACACTACAAGGTTGAGTTGGACGATTACGACGCTGAGATTATTACTGCCGCCTTCGATTTTCTGGCGCAGGAGGCATATGCTCAACCCAAAGTGCTGGTACACAGAGATTACCACTCCAGAAATCTGATGGTGCTGGAGGAGGATTCTCCCGGCATAATAGACTTTCAGGACGCCGTAATCGGCCCCGTTAGCTACGACGTTGTTTCCCTGCTGAGAGATTGCTACATAGAGTGGCCGCCGGAACAGGTGGAACAGTGGGTTATTGATTATTTTGCCAGACCGGAAATTTCCCAGATAACAGCAAGTGCAAATCATGAAACTGTAATACGCTGGTTTGACCTTATGGGAGTTCAGCGTCACCTCAAAGCAAGCGGTATCTTTGCCCGCCTCTTCTATCGTGATGGCAAAGCCGGATATCTCAAGGATATTCCGCGCACCCTTAACTATATTGCCGAAGTAATCAGCAAATATGAAGATTTGGAGGCATTTAACGAACTGTTTCTGCAAAAAATCACTCCCTGCTATATAAAAGACCACGAAAAAATAGACTGGAGCGCGCGTATAAAAGAATCGCAGGGTAAGTAAGGGTTGTATTGTTGTTAGGTATGTCAGGCGCGTTATATTAATGTGAGCTCTTTTTCATACCGTTTTCTTTGTATGGAGAAGATGATAAGATAGCCGGAAAGAATGATTGTTGCTTTATCTTTTCAGTCGCAATGTAAAAGCGATAAATATTTAAACGCCGCTTTGTAAATTCACAATATAGCAAAGCAGCGTATTGTATTAAAACGACAAATATAATCTAAAACTTATAGCTAACACCTATTGTTAGAACAGGAAAAATATTCAAATCATCCACGTCATCCTGAATTGAGTCTTCTTCCGCATCCAGATCGGACATAAAATCAGAATCATTAGCTAAGCTTCCATTTGCGGAAATATCAACTTTGGGGGAACCGATAAAGCCAATTCCAAGGTCTGCGCTAATATTAATATCACTCTTTTTGTTCAGGGCATTACCCCAGCCGATACCTAGATAGGGCGCAACTGTATTAAAATCTATTTTGCCTGATATGGAGCCAGCTTCAGCAGCTGTATATTCAACACCATTGATCGTATAAGTTGTAGCATCTGAAGAATCTAAAGATATTTCACTGTTATTAATGAAAATTCCTGCGCTCAGTCTAAAGCCATTACTAAAAGGGTGCCAGTCCGCAAGCAATGAAGCGTTGTTTAAATCTGCTTCGATATCGTATTCAATACCATCTTTTGTGTCACTGATTTTCTTTGACCAGGCATTAATTCCGCCGCGAAGATTTATCTCCTTAGTTATATCTGTAGTTAGCTCAAAGCCATATCCTGTAGAACCAAATTTAATAGCAGCGCCATACTCTCCGAATCCATCAAATGCAAAAGAAGAAATTGGTGACAACAGCGCGGAAATAATTGAATATTTAAAGATCCTTTTCATTTTTTGCTCCTAAAATTTTAATGAAATTATATTTGTTAGAAATTGTGTATTCAAAAACAATTTAACAAAACAAATAGGTTATATTAAATCTACATAGAAAACTAATAGCCTATTCGTGTCCCTTTATCAATTTAGTTAAACCAATAAAATTAAAACATAACAATTATTAACAATATTTTTTGACAGAATGCGAATGGAAATATATCATTCGCACCTTATGCGTGAATGTCCAAGTTTTCAGGTTAATCCTTTGCAACTTTCTCGTAAAGAGAAAATAGTCAAAGGAGAGGTCGATATTAAAGATTTAGCAAGAGCATCTGAATTAACAAATTCAGGTGCTGACAAGGTTGATTTTTGCTTTTCTTTTGGTATTGATAGCGATGGTAATTGCTGCGTAGACTTCCAGATTGAAGTAGAGGCAAAGTTAATATGCCAACGCTGCCTTCGGCCTATCGAAGAGCCTGTGAAGATAAAATCCGGTATGGTTTTTTTAGAGACGGAAAGGCAAGAAATTAATTACAGCGGAGATTACGAGGTTTATCTTTTTCCTGAATTAAGGGAAAAGGGGGCTATGTTGTCTCTGCTGGTTGTGGTAGAGGATGAATTGCTGCTTGGTTGGCCAATGGTTCCTCTTCATAAGAAGGATAAGGATTGCTTATCATTATCCGCAAATCCAACAAGTGTTGATGATAAAAAGCAGTCATCAGACACAGAAAAAAAGAGACCGTTTGCCAAGCTTGACAAAATGCTTCGGGAAGCGAGTTTTAAAGGCAGGAAATAATTATGGCAGTACAGCAAAATAGAAAGACCCCTTCAAAAAGAGGAATGAGACGATCTCATGACTCGCTTGGTAAACCAACTCTATCAGAAGAGCCGACTACAGGTGAAATTCATAGGAGGCATCATATTTCTCCAGAAGGTTATTATAAAGGGAAAAAAGTAGTATAAATAACCGGGAGTTATCCCGTCGGTTATTTGAGCGGATTTTATTCGTCATTTGGCTGTTCCTATTCTGATATTACGGAGACTTAATGAAGATAGCATTGGATGCAATGGGAGGAGACAACGGCGTTGATGTTGTTGTTTCCGGAGCGTTGCTGTCATTGGCAGATAATTCTGAGCTTGAATTGACTTTGGTTGGAGACGAGGAAGCTGTTAAAGCTACTTTGGCTCGCCAGGAAAAGTACCAAGAATATAAAGACAGAATCACTATTAAACACGCCTCTCAAAAAGTTGCGATGGATGAGTCTCCTGCAGTGGCTTTGAGAACAAAAAAAGATTCTTCAATACGCGTGGCTGTTAATCTTGTAAAAGATGGTACGGTTGATGCTTGTGTTAGTGCCGGTAATACCGGTGCATTAATGGCCACAGCAAAATATGTTCTGAAAACTCTTCCGGGAATTGATCGTCCGGCTATCATGAAAACCCTGCCAACCAGTGAAGGAGTTGTAAGACTTCTGGACTTAGGCGCGAATGTTGATTGTTCTGCCGATAATCTTTTACAGTTTGCGGTTATGGGTTCTGTGTATGCTGAAGCGGTTGACAAAATAAAAGAGCCTAGGGTTGGTTTGCTTAATGTTGGGCAGGAAGAGATCAAGGGAAATGATGAAGTCAAGCAGGCGTCCAAGCTTCTGTCTGAAACTGAGCTTAATTATATAGGCTATGTAGAAGGCGATGGAGTGTTCTTTAATGATGCTGACGTTGTTGTTTGCGACGGTTTTGTCGGAAATATCTCCCTAAAAATTATTGAGGGATTGGCAAAGATGATCGGACTGTTTTTGCAGCATGAATATAAAAGAAACCTATTTTCAAAGCTGGCTGCAATAATTTCAATACCCGTGCTTAAAAGGCTGAAAAGAAGGATCGATCCGGGAAGATATAACGGCGCTAGTTTGTTAGGTTTGAGAGGGATCGTAATTAAAAGTCACGGAAGTGCATCAGCTGTATCTTTTTCTCATGCAATAGCAAACGCGGTTTCAGAAGTTAAGAATAATGTTCCTGATTTAATAGATAAAAGACTTGATTCTTTATTATCGGAGAAAGCGGAAAATTGAAATATTCAAAGATTATAGGTGTAGGCAGCTATCTTCCTGAAAAAGTTCTAACTAACGCGGATCTTGAAAAGATAGTGAATACTGATGATAAATGGATCAGAGAACGCACCGGAATAGAGCAAAGGCATGTTGCTGAAGACGGTGAGTTGTGCTCTGATCTTGCAGTTGCAGCCGCTTCTGACGCAATCAAAAAGGCAGGGGTAAATGTTTCTGATATTGGTTTAATAATTGTAGCCACATCTACACCGGATAAACTTTTTCCTTCGACAGCATGTATTGTTCAGCAAAAGCTGGGAGTTAGCCAAGGAGCTGCATTTGACATTGTTGCTGCCTGTTCAGGATTTATTTATGCTCTCAGTGTTGCTGATAAGTATGTTTCCAGTGGTGCGGTTGATAGCGCCCTCGTAATAGGAGCGGAGACATATAGTCGAATCTTGAATTGGAATGATAGAAATACCTGTGTTCTTTTTGGTGATGGAGCTGGAGCTGTTGTGCTTAAAGCAGACAATAAGCCAGGAATAATTGCTACAGATATCGCTTCTGATGGTAGATATGATGATCTTCTTGGTGTGTCTTGGGGGGCTTCACAAGGTTACGATAATCTGACAGATGAAAATCGCTGGTTTGAAATGCGTGGTAATGAAGTCTTCAAACATGCAGTAAAAACCTTGGCTAAGATGATAGTGGACACGCTCGAAAATAACGGCTATTCAAAGGACACCCCTTACTGGCTGGTTCCTCATCAGGCCAATATCCGTATTATACAATCGACAGCAAAAAAAGTTGGTTTAGATCCTGCCAGAGTTATTATCACAGTAGGCAAACATGCAAATACATCAGCCGCATCAATTCCTCTGGCATTAGATGCAGGATTAACTGATGGCAGAATCAAAGAGAATGAACTGGTAATACTGGAAGCATTTGGCGGTGGCCTCACCTGGGGTTCTGCGCTGGTTAAATTTTAGGAAGAATATCTTATGAGTAACAAAACAGCATTTGTTTTCCCTGGGCAGGGTTCTCAATCAGTAGGTATGTTGGCTGATTTTTCAGAATCTGATATCGAAGTGCAGCAAACCTTTGAAGAAGCGTCAGAATCTCTAGGGTATGATCTTTGGCAAAAGGTAAAAGAAGGCCCTGCAGAAGAGCTGAATAAGACAGAAATCACACAACCTGCAATTCTTACTGCAGGTGTTGCTGTATGGAAGATATGGCAAAAGAAAAGTGAAGAGAGACCTCAAGTTATGGCGGGGCACAGCTTAGGAGAATATACGGCTCTTGTTTGTGGCGGTGCGATTGCTTTTGCTGATGCTGTAAAATTAGTTGAAACGCGAGGACGGCTTATGCAGAAGGCTGTTCCTGCCGGGCAAGGACTAATGGCAGCTGTTCTTGGTTTGGATGACGAAAAAGTTAAAGAAATATGCTCGCAGGCAGCCGAAGGACAGGTTGTTTCTGCAGTTAACTTTAATGCTCCTGGACAGGTCGTTATTGCCGGAAACAAAGAGGCAGTAGAAAGAGCTTGCTCTCGGCTTAAAGAAAACGGAGCCAGAAGAGCGCAGCCTCTTGCTGTTAGTGTTCCTTCTCATTGCTCGCTTATGAAAGGCGCGGCTGAAGAGTTAAAGCAGACTCTTAATTCCATTAAAATTGATCTTCCTCAAATACCGGTAATTCATAACTATAACGTAGAAGTATCAACCTCAGCTGATGCGATTGTGGATTCTCTGGTTAAACAGCTTTATTGCCCTGTTCGTTGGGTAGAAACGGTTCAGAAAATTGCGGATGATGGCGCTGAAAGAATGGTGGAGTGTGGGCCTGGTAAAGTTCTTGTTGGACTTAATAAAAGAATCGTTAAAGGAGTGCCTACCCTACCTGTATTCGATAATGCAAGTCTTGAAAAGGCCTGTGTAAACTAACTAAAATACGGAGTTTAGCTATGGACAAAAAGATCGCCTTGGTAACGGGGTGCAGTCGCGGAATTGGCAAAGCTGTTGTTCTTGAACTTGCGAGATGCGGTTATTATGTAATAGGAACCGACATCAATCAGGAACTGGCGCAGGTAATTAGTGATTACCTAAAAGCAGAGGGGCTTGAAGGAGAAGGAAGAGCTGTAGATGTTACCTCTCAGGAGCAGATTGATGCAATGATTAAAGAGGTTTCCAAAGAGATTGGAATCCCTGAAATATTGGTAAACAATGCTGGTATTACACGCGATAATCTAATGATGAGAATGAAGGATGATGAGTGGGATGCTGTGATCTCAACCAATCTTAGTTCTGTATTCAAAATGAGCCGAGCTGTGCTGCGTGGTATGATGAAAGCCAAATTTGGCAGAATCATAAATATTGGGTCAATTGTCGGTCTGTCCGGCAATCCGGGGCAGGCGAACTATTGCGCCTCAAAAGCAGGTGTTGTAGGATTCTCTAAATCAATGGCTCAGGAAGTCGCTTCCAGAGGAATAACAGTAAATGTTATTGCTCCTGGATTTATCGACACAGAGATGACGAAAGCTCTTTCTGATGACCAGAGAAAAAATCTTTCCGATCAGATACCAATGAAAAGGTTAGGGCAGGTAGAAGATATTGCCAAAGCTGTTGCATTTTTAGCATCTGATGGAGCAGGTTTCATTACAGGTGAAACATTAAGTGTAAATGGTGGTATGTACATGTCCTAATGCGTTTAGGCATTATGTATGTTAGGAAAATTCATAATAAATTTATGTATTTTAATAAAAAAATCTGGATTGGGCGGTTAGTTTTAAATACAATAGCTTCCGCAAATGTCTGGTTAAATACTTTTAACAAGAAGGAAACCTTTAAAAATGAGTAATATTGAAGAAAGAGTAAAAAAGATCGTTGTTGAGCAGCTTGGAGTTCAGGAAGAAGAAGTAACAAATGAAGCTTCTTTTGTAGATGATCTTGGTGCAGATTCACTTGATACAGTTGAACTTGTAATGGCTTTGGAAGAGGAATTTGAATGCGAAATTCCTGATGAAGAAGCAGAGAAAATTACAACTGTAAAGAATGCTATTGATTATATCAACGAGCATCTTGACGCTTAATATTGATCTGATCAGATCAGAAGTATACCCCCGTACCGCGATCAATTTGCAGTTTATGCAGGTTAGTTAGTGGGCGGGGCTATTTGTTAATTGAAACAGGGGTTGGCAAGTTGAACAAGCGACGTGTAGTGGTTACAGGGTTAGGTATTATTTCTCCGGTAGGTAATAGCATAGAAGAGTCCTGGAAGAACATAGTAGATGGAAAAACCGGAATAACCAATATTACTAAGTTTGATGCGGGAGCTTTTGCATCTCAGGTAGGAGGAGAGGTTAAGGGATTTGACCCCAAAGAATATATCTCTCCGAAAGATGTTCGCAAAATGGATCCGTTTATTCAATATGGTATGGCTGCAGGTATACAGGCTTTTAAAGATAGCGGTCTTGAAGTAACGGAAGAAAATGCAGACCGAATCGGGGTTATGATCAGCTCAGGAATCGGCGGCATCGGAACTATCGAAAAGGCTGATCAGGTTGTTAATAACCAGGGGCCTCGCAAGATTTCTCCTTTCTTTGTGCCCAGCAGTATTATCAATATGATCTCAGGGAACTTTTCGATTATGCACGGCCTTAAAGGGCCTAATTTCTCTCTGGTATCTGCTTGTGCAACCGCTACACACAGTATTGGTATGTCAGCCAGAATGATTGCCTGTGGTGATGCTGATGTTATGGTGGCAGGTGGTGCTGAAATGGCTATTACCCCAACAGGCCTTGGTGGTTTCTCTGCTGCAAAAGCCCTCACTTCCAGAAATGATGATCCGGAGGGAGCAAGCAGACCGTGGGATAAAGATCGTGACGGATTTATTCTGGGAGAAGGCGCTGGGGTTCTGATTTTGGAAGAGTATGAATTTGCAAAGGCCAGAGGAGCAAAAATCTACGCTGAACTTTCCGGTTTTGCAGCTAATGGTGATGCCTATCATATGACGCAGCCGCTTACTGATGGTAGCGGGGCTAAAAAATGTATGCAGCTGGCAGTTAAAGATGCGGGAATTAATCTTTCTGATATTGATTACATTAATGCTCATGGAACATCGACTCCAGCAGGCGATATTGCCGAAACTACAGCTATTAAGGCTGCTTTTGGAGAAGATGCCAAGAAGCTGGTAATAAGTTCTACGAAGTCGATGACAGGGCACTTGCTGGGTGCTGCAGGTGGTATAGAGGCTATATTCTCTGTTCTTTCCCTTAGAGATCAAATAGTTTCGCCAACACTTAATCTTGAAAACCCGGAAGAAGGTTGTGATCTTGACTATAACCCTGGAGCATCCAGAGATGTAGCTATGACGCATGTACTTTCGAACTCATTCGGGTTTGGTGGAACAAATGCCTGTCTTCTTTTCAGCAAGATGTAAAGTGTAAAAACAGAAAAACCTGCGCCGATTTAAATCTGCGTGGGTTTTTTTATGTCTGGAAAAAATATGAGTTTTATTAACGGAGTGGAATCTGACAACATATCCATAATGGATCGGGGGCTTCATTATGGAGATGGGGTTTTTGAAACTATAGTCTTTGACGGGAAATATCTTCTTCTTGATTATCATCTGCAGAGGCTGGTTTCAGGATGTTCCTGTTTACAAATACCGATTGTCAATAAAATACAGCTAAGGAATGAATTAGAAGATTATTCGAAATGCAATAATCTGACGAAGGCTATTGTTAAATTGATAGTAACCAGAGGAGATGGTCAGAGAGGATATTTACCACAGGAAAAATCTGAACCAACGAGAATAATTACTCATTCTGGTATTTCAGATAAAGTATTTGTCGATAGGGTTCAGGGGGTATTTATCGGTTTTTCCGAAAACAATATTTCTGAAAACATATTTAAAAAAGGGATAAAAAGCCTCAATAGGCTAGAGCAAATTGTATTGTCGATGGAGGCTGTAACAAAAGGGTTCGATGAACTTTTAGTGGCAAATGCTGGTGGGGATATAATAGAGGGAATAAAAACTAACCTGTTCATTATTAAAAATGATATGGTGTATACGCCGCAGACAGGTAGGTATGGCATTGACGGAGTTTTCAGAAGGCTGGTTTGTGAAATATGCGTTAATAATAGCATCCCTATAAAAATCGCTACTATTTCAAAGAAATTTGTATTGACAGCAGATGAAATATTCCTGACAAATTCAATAGTTGGTATATTGCCTGTATGTCGTATTCAGGATATCGAGCTGAAATGCCGGAATATAACGGATAAAATCAGCCGCATGGTTGAAGATAAAATAATAAAAAATTAATGCGAGAAAACGAAAAAACATGAACAGATTGACCGCAAGTAAAAAATTAAAAGTATTTTTCTGGCTGTTTTTGATACTGCTTTTAATAGCAGGTGGTATTACCGCAGTTGGTTACATGAAATACAAAGAATTTATAAGGCACTCTATTCCTCATTCAATAAAATATACAGTACCGTCAGGGGCATCTCTGTCATATGTGGCCGCAGATCTTGCTGATAAAGAGGTGATAACTGAAAAGTGGTTTTTTGTATTAATGACGAGATTTGACCGCAAGGATTCTATGATTAAGGCTGGCGAATATCAGATTCCTGCAGGTTCACATCCGAAAGATATTCTGGCAATACTGGTTCGAGGAACTGAGATTCAGTATTCACAATCAATAATAGAAGGCTGGACATTTAAACAGATGTTGGCGTCAATACGAAAAAATCCTAATCTTGTTCATGATACAAAAAATATGGATACGGAAGAGGTTATGGCGTTTATAGGATATAAAGGTCTGCATCCGGAAGGCAGATTTTATCCCGATACCTACAAATTTCCTGTAGGAACAAAAGAGTCTCAGTTCTTAAAACGAGCCTATAAAACAATGGAACAGCATCTTGAAGCGCTATGGAGCAACAAATCTGCAGATGCTGTAGTTAAAACTCCGTATGAAGCATTAATTCTGGCATCCATAATAGAAAAAGAGACAGCAGTTGACAATGAGAGACAGACCATTTCCGGGGTTTTTACCAGACGTCTTAGAAAAGGTATGAGATTGCAAACCGATCCTACTGTAATTTACGGTATGGGCGATGAATACCAAGGAGATATCAGATATAAAGACCTGAGAACAGATACTCCATACAATACATACACAAGGTACGGATTGCCGCCAACCCCGATAGCCATGCCGGGGAAAGAGGCAATATATGCAGCCTTGCATCCTGAAAGTGGTAAATCGCTCTATTTTGTTGCTAAAGGCGATGGTACACACACCTTTTCCGCAACACTTAAACAGCATAATCGCGCTGTAAAAAAATACCTGAGACAACGAAGGAACAATAGATAATGAGATCAGAATCCGGAGGAGTATTTCTTACCGTAGAAGGTGGCGAAGGAGCAGGAAAAACCACCTGCATCTCCTGTATTAAAGAGACTCTTAGCGAAAACGGTATAGATGCGATTTTTACCAGGGAGCCCGGAGGTACCATAATAGGTGAAGATATCCGAAAGATACTGCTTGATCCGGAATATACGGGAATGGCAGCGGATACCGAACTTCTGCTTATGTTTGCAGCAAGAGCTGAGCATATAAACAGAGTAATAAAGCCTGCACTTGCAGCTGGCAAATGGGTTGTTTCAGACCGTTTTACTGATGCGACTTATGCCTATCAGGGGGCAGGACGAGGGGTATCCCAGGAAAGAATTTCGATAATCGAAAACTTTATTCAGGGTGATCTGCGCCCATATAAAACCTTACTGCTGGATATTCCGGTGGCTGCCGGAATGAAACGGGTTGAAGAGCGAGGTCATAAGGATCGATTTGAAAAAGAAAAGGTCGATTTTTTTGAAGATGTTCGCAAGTTATATCTACAAAGAGCCAATAACGATGTTGATAGATTTATAATCATTGATGCTACAGAAGATATCAAAATGGTTCAAAGCAGGATAAAACAGAGCATAACCTCAATTATTTCGGAACAGTAATGATAGTTGCATCAAAGATAAATAAATGTTTGCCATGGCAAATGGATCAGTGGCAAAAGCTCAGGCAAGGAATTGAATCAGAAAGGTTTCCTCATGCAATTATTATTGGTGGTGAAGCTGATACAGGAAAAGCTCTTTTTTCCGATTTTATTGCAGCATTTCTTTTCTGCAAAAAAGAAGGTAGAGAGCAGGCTTGCGGAGAATGTGCTGAATGCCGTTATTATCAAGCAGGTAGCCACCCCGATTTTCGTCTTGTGGAACCGGAAAAAGAGGGCGGAATAATAACAGTTAATCAAATCAGAGAACTATCTTCATTCTTCTCTATGAGCAGCCAAATGATGGGTTACAAAATAGCAATAATTCGTCCTGCAGACAGGATGAATACCAATGCTGCAAATAGTCTATTAAAAACACTGGAGGAACCTGCCGGAAAAAGTCTGATAATACTTGTTTCGGATTTGCCTTTATCTCTTCCGGCAACTATTAGAAGTCGCTGCCAAATGGTAGAATCGAGTATTGACGATCATAAATCCATAACTGACTGGGTTTCACAGCAGCAACAGGAGCAGTCAATAGAGAAAATTGAAGACGCTCTTGCGGCAGTATCAGGAAGGCCCTTGGCCGCTATAGAATTTTTAAAACCTGAATATCAGGAAAACAGATTGTCTGTATTGCAAGAGTTTGAAAGCGCTCTGCTCAGCAATAAAAATATTCTGGATACAGCAAAAAAATGGAGTTCCGTTAATACAAAAGAGGTTTTGGAATTTTTAATAAGTTGGGCAATAGATATAGCAATATATAAAAGCACTGAAAATACCGAAATGCTTAAAAACAGAGATATACGTCAACGCATTATTACAATCTCAAATAATCTTGAATTAAAAAGTGTAATAGCCTTCTCAGAAAAAGCAATGGAAGCACGGCGTTTTATTGACCGTAAGGTAAATGTGCAGCTATTATTAGAAGAGTTGTTGGTAACCTGTAGCAACAAAAAATAAAAGAAATATAAAAATACAGAAATATAAAATAAAACGAGGATAACAATGAGCCCAAAAGCCGCTCCCAGACAGGGGATTTTATCGTTAACAATCAAAGAAAGAAACGCTCTTTATGCCGCATATCTGGCTTACGTTAAAGATGGCGGACTGTTTATCCCGACAAGTAATCCATACAAACTTGGTGACGAGGTATTTATTCTGTTGACTCTTATGGACGAAACGGAAAAAATCCCGGTTGTTGGAAGAGTGGTTTGGATAACACCAACAGGAGCACAAGGCAACAGAACCGCAGGTATTGGTTTGCAGTTTACCGATAAGGATGGTGGGCCGGCAAGAAAGAAAATTGAAACATATCTGGCAGGGGCACTACAGTCTGACAGAACAACACATACAATGTGATTTTATATGGTTTTTTGATTAGAAAACAAATTATATTATGGCTCATAGCGAACTGAGAATTTTAGCAGAAAAGTTTGATAAAGCCTTAATTGATAAAGAGTTGCAGCTTATACCTGATAAAGAAGAGCCATGCTGGAGCAGAGCTCTTCCTCCTTCAAGAATGAATAAGTCAATCAGTCAGCAAATTGAATACTGGTGCGGTCTTTTTCGCTGCAAAAAAGAGGGGAAAAACAAACTTTTTAAGATGGGATATGCTATTCAAATAGTTATATTTATTTCTATTTCAGAAGAGGTTGAGCTATCTGGCAGTATCATCAACCTATTGTCCGCTTACAATATCGGATTGATTTTAAAAGTTGTTTGAAAATATAAATATATAAGGTTTTGTGATGAGAATATATGGTTTCGTTATCTAATCGTCATCATCAAACCAATCCAGTATTTTGCCGAAAAATCCAGTGGTTTTTCGATGTAGGCGTGACTGCACATATGCCTTGATTTTGTCCCGATCTTCTGTTGTCAGATCAATAAACATAATGCCGAACTGGTTGCTGTCGACATGACGTATGGTTCCGTTAACTTTGATAGAGGAGGAAATGGGTTCGGGTAAGGCAATAAGGAGATTTACCTCACTGTCTGTACGACAGTTGGCAAATTTATGGGGAACTGTTATGCCAATTCCGTTTTGGCTAATATCTGTAGCGTTAACCACGTCAATAAAGCCATTTCCATTTATATCAACGCGAATCGGCCGACCGTTTTCCGGTTCTATCCTGACGTGCTTTCGCAACTTTTTCGCGCTGGCTTCGTCCAGCTCATCTTTCATTAAAGCGTATCCCATGAGAAAACTCCTGCTTCCTTAATTAAAGATAGCAGCAGATGTAACTCTTTTTTGAGAAGTGATTCACTCAATTATGAAAAAATGGTGAATTATTATATTCCGGCGACAGTTATACAGTCATAGTTAGATAAGACTTTTTTAAGCCATTCGATAAGTTCATTAATCATATTAATGGTTTTATTTTTTGCCGTTACAAAATTGGTTTCAAAATAATCACGTGAACAGGCAAATTTGAAACCTATCTGTTGAGGTGTATTCGCAAATTCTTTTGCTGAGGATAATTCGGTTGAGACAGATTGTAATTTCTTTATTAGTTGTTTTGCCTGTTCGGTGGAAATATGATTTATTTCATAATGATCATATGAATCAACTTTTCTTTCAAAAATCGGCTCTATCAATCCAAATATTTCTTCATCATAAAAAAGACTTCCCGGTATCCAGTGTTTACCTCGGTATTTTTCGGCTATAAGCTCCAAGCATGCAGTTCCATCAAGAAGATTCTGGTCTTTAATTGCTGCTATATTTTCCATTTTATTTTGCATCTGATTTAGCAGAGATCATGGCATCAAAATTCCAGAGCTTTATAAGGTTATCTCTGCCGCCGCTCATTAGCCAGTTGCGTTTGGGGTGGATATCAAGAAAGTCGACACTATCTGTATGCGCGCCATAGTTTTTGATTAATTGTCCTGTATTTACTTCAAAGATGTGAATTAATCCAACTTCTTCGTTTTCTTCTCCGGAGCCGGAGTCACCTACTATCAGGTATTTGTCATCCGGGGAGAAGGTTACAGATACATAATAGGGTTCATGCGGCATATCACATTTCTCCATTAGCATATACGGCATGCAGTCCGGTATGGAAAATACCATAGCCGAGTCATGACCAACCATTGCTGTCAGTGAACCATCGCTGTTATATGCCAGTGAGTGTCCTTTGCTTGCCAGTCCTCCGTGCAGGCTCCAGTCGTTAGTGTTCCAGGCGTAGGTACAGCCATCCATATCGTGTTCGGTTGTTATAAGGTATTTACCGTCAGGTGAGAAAATCAGGTCTCTTACATCAAGTCTATGCTCTCTTAGTTCGGTAATTATGCTGCCGCTATTAATATCCCATATGGTAACCAATCCTGCATTTTTTGATTTTGGGGTAACTATGGCCATGTCGTCATAACTTGTAGCTGCAATTTTGCCGTCGGGAGATATGGCGATTTTGTTTGTTTTGTACTCCCTGTCAATGATCATGCGACCACTTTCTCTATCTATGAACTGTAAGCGACGACAGCCATTCTCTGCAAGGGCTGCAACTACAATTACTTTGCCATTTCTGTCTATGGCGATCTCATCTACTTCCAGGTAGTGAGC
>QZLD01000142.1 GCA_004796385.1 Gammaproteobacteria bacterium
CAACTCCTTCTCTGGTGATAATGGTGGATTAGACTCCATGACTAATGATTTAAAAGAGCTTGGAGATTTTATTAACGCCATTGACTCCGGAGATGAAATAGCAAAACAAAAGATTCACGATCTTAATAATCCGATAAATAAAATGTTGCGTTCATCAAAGCAACTGCCTCCTACTTTGGGAAACATGACCGCTCAAATTGCTAATGATAGTAATAAAGTAGCCCAATCAAAAACTAAAGGAGATATTGAGGATGTTCTTAAAAGCCATGTTCATGAAGAGTACAGGGCAAAAATACGATTTAGATATCCATTAAGCAGAAAATCCAGAAATGAAGTAACCCTTGCCGACTTTGGTGAATTTTTTGGTTATGGAGGCACAATGGAATCGTTTTTCGAGGAGCATCTTAAACCAATAGTTAATACATCAAAAAGATACTGGAGCTGGAATGATGGAATCAAATACAGCGCAAAAACTTTAAGACAATTTCAAAGGGCGGATGATATTAAAAAAATTTTTTTTAAAAAAGACTCACGCACTCCCAAGATCAGGTTTTCGCTAAAACCAATCTCAATGAGTTCTCATGTAGAACAGTTCCTGTTAGATCTTAATGGTCAAATTCTTACATATAAACATGGGGCTCAAATTGCCACAGCAATGGAATGGCCGGGAGAGATTCTTAATGGAAAAGTAAGAGTTGTCTTCACTCCACTTGGAGGCGGCATACCGGCAGCTATAGAAAAATCAGGTACTTGGGCATGGTTTAGAATTCTGGACATGATGCTGGTACAAAGAACAAATAGCTCAAATATTTATCATGTAACTTTTGACTTAAATGGCAGTAAAGCAACATTTGAACTAAGAGCAGAAAGTGCGGTAAATCCATTTGGAACAAACAATCTGCGCCTTTTTAGATGCCCAGCAAAGATGTGAGAAACTTATGGAAGAAACACAAAACAGTAAAGTAGGATTATACGGAAAAATTCCGGGGCACGGTGATTTTGTCAGCCGCAACCTTGAAGATGAATTTATGGTTCCCTGGGATCAATGGCTGCAAAATGTTATCAGTGTCAGTCGGGAACAATTGGAAAACCTGTGGTTACAAACATTTCTTACAAGTCCGATATGGCGCTTTTCCTTTGAAGGAGGTGCCTGCGGAGCTTATCCCATGACTGGAGTTATGATTCCCAGTGTTGATAAGGTTGGAAGATATTTCCCTTTCGTTTTGGCTGCGCCCATAACCAACTCTCCGCTGCACCACCTTATTAACGATGAAGAGTGGTATAACCATGCTGAAGATATTCTGCTGGCAACACTAGAGAGTGATATTAAAGTTGATCAGGTATTGGAAATGACAGCTGCCATGCCGGAGTTATCGTCGGCAAAATTAACAGAAAGCAATGCAATTCAAGTACACCACTCATTCGACACTCCCAAACATGCAAAAATGGTCTGGGGTGCATCAACAGCTGAGTTTGACTCTGTGAAAGATGCACTACCCGGATTTTTTGAAGTTGCACTAAATGAATTCTTTTCCCCATATTCTTTATGGTGGACTAATGGCTCTGAACAGATAGATAGATCACTGCTTGTATGTGACGGAATGCCACCACTTGCTGGATTTGCAGCCATGCTTGATGGAAATTGGGACCAGTGGGGCTGGCCCAGACATCAATTAATCAAATACTAATAATTAGAGAGTTTTATGTATACAACACAAATTGTAAGCCAACGCTGGATATCCTGTTCCAAAACGGATAAAGGCAATGTTCGCAAAATTAATGAAGATTCCATGCTTGATATGCCTGCAAAAGGGCTGTGGGTAGTTGCTGATGGAATGGGAGGACACGAAGCAGGAGACCTTGCAAGCCAAACAGTTATAGATAAAATGGCTGAAATAGATTCTGATGATCTTCTTTGCGACCATTACTACTACATAACAGAAGCTATTCAAACTGCAAATAGAGAAATACTGGAAGTATCGAAAAATAAATTCAATGGAGCCGTAATTGGCTCTACAGTGGTTATTCTGTATCTGCAAAATGATACTATCAACTTTCTCTGGGCAGGCGATAGTCGTGGTTATCTGCTAAGAGACAATAAATTAACACAAATAACTACAGATCACAGTGAAGTTCAGGAGCTGGTAGCAAGAGGACTTATTCCTAAAGAAGAAGCTGAAAACCATCCCCGAGCCAATGTTATTACCAGAGCTGTCGGCGCAGTAGAAGATCTTGATTTAGATAGCATTAGCTGCCGTTATCAACGGGGCGATATAATTTTGCTGTGTAGTGATGGACTGATAAGAGATATTAACGATAATGAAATTGAAGAGATAATTAAATATAAAGATATTGATGACAGCTTGGAACGTCTCATGAAAACCTGTCTTGACAGAACAGCCGCGGACAATGTCACAATAATTTTAGTTAGGATATTGTAATTTTACAAACTGTTTATACCGTCTATCTTTACTGTTTTCCCAGTATCAGGAAGAGTAAATTTCTTATATTTTCCTTTATCCTCAACCACATCCCAGTAATACCAAAGGTTTGTGCTACTGTTAATATCTTTAAAGCTATAGATTATTTCGGTTGGTTCACTGTTTTCATTTACTGCAATCACTTCAATTGTCACATCAGGAAAAGATCTCTTATAACCTAACGAAATCAAATGCTTATAATTACTAAACAGTGTATCGCGTACAGCTACTGAATCAGTATAGATTTTCATTCCACTATCAATAGAAATTTTTAGTTTATTCTCATCTGTTCTTGTTATATCAATTGATTCGTAAGATGAAGTTAATATTCTGGCACTTTCAGGCAACTGCTTTTCAAAGTATGAAAATTGGTAAGGCAGATATAACCATTGGAAAGAGTGTGGTGAACTAATTAGATAAACCCTTTTTTCAGATAAGTCCTGGCTAAGAAATATAATATCGGCATCATTATTTTTTTTCTTAACCATTCCCTGATACAGATAAACCGAAAGGCATAGCAATGCTATAAATGAAATGAATATATTAAACCCCAGATAAACAACCTTATACGCCTTATACACACAACAATTTTTGTTTTGGTAATAATTAAAGGCAAGTATAAAAAAACCGAACATCATTACCGAAACAAAGATCAGCAATCGCCCGCTTATCATTCCGATTGCAACCGGAGGAACTACACTAAAAAGTGCCCCAACAAGAAAGAACCTTGCCAGCTTTACCTCTTTAATAAACTGCCTGTTTAATATTAGCGTTAAAAGAAATATCGCAGCACCAATAACTGCATAAATGACCTTTGTTAAAGGAGAAAATAAATTATAGAGCATATCAACACCAGATATCTGATTAAGAATCAGTGCCGGCCCCCTTGTAAAAACCACCTCAACAAATCCTTTAAAATTTTTAATAGGATCAACATAAAGCCCATTATTTAATGCTCCATAATGACCACTCTGATAGCAGATCCTCCATAAAACAACTAATAAAAGATATGGAGCAAAGGTGATTATTTTCTTTTTAATTGATTCAGGTGAAATAAAAAGAATATACGCCATAATCAATCCTGCTGAACCTATACCGGCCTCTGCTGATAAGAGTGCAAGACCAAAAAAAACCAAACTTAGAATCCGGTTTTTCAAACTGTTTGTAAGAAGCATAAAATAAAAAGATAACAACCCAAATGAGCCTGCCATAAGTGCGTTACGACTGGCGATCCATCCAAGGCTTTCATAAAGGCTTAAATCAACAACCAAAAACAACAAACCAAAGGCTGCCAATTTTTTTCCATTCATGGAGGTATCTTTAAACAGATGCTTAAATACCAAATATCCAGATAGTAGATAGAGCATAAACCAGAAAATACTGTGTAAGTGCATCATGGCTATTGAGTCAGGCCATAGCTTATAATCCAGCCAGTGACTTATTGATGCCAGTGGCCGCCAGAAACTCAGCTGTACCTCATCACTCCCCCACCACGGATATACCCCAATCTCTTTCATACGATTAATATTGGTTCTGTCCTTTGGAAAAAATGAGAACAGGGTCATGGCTGCATCGGTAGCACCTATATCGCCATCTGCATTTTGAAAACCCAGTTGTTGCAACTGATGCGAACCTTTTAACGCCACATAGTGAAAATAATCATCAGCAGCAAGAGGAACCTTTATAGAGGACAAAGCGAAAAACAGAGCCAGAAAAAAAAGAAGCCATGGCTTACTTACAAACTTAATAAATAGCTGTGAAGTCTTATTAATTAAAGCCATAATAGCAACAACCTATTTGTTAGAGCCTGATAGGCTGTCTCAATAAATAAAAAAGTAAAGTTAACTTACCAAAATAATTATCACTAATACTTATAGTGCCTGAATCTGAATATAACTTTGGTTCGCCAAAGCCAAAAATAATGCCGAGATAAGAGCTACAACCCAGCTACCCTTGTCTTTAATAGCGAAAACAATAGGGTCTTCGTGCATATTGCCTCTTGCTGTTATTAACCAGATTCTGCTTATCCAAAACAGTATCAAAGGGCAGATAAACCAGAGCATACCAGGGTTTTTATAAAGCTTTTCATCAAGGCTGTTTATATAAAGAGCAAATACCAAAACGGCAAGATAACCACTTGCCGTTCCCATACTATTGACTATAGTAAGATCCGAAACAGAATATCCCCTCCCCTTTGCCTGCTCTTTTTTACTATTAATAAGATTAATAAGCTCTGATGCTCTTTTAACCAGCGCCAAACTTAAAAATACAAACACGGAAAATGCCAAGAGCCAGAAACTAGGAGATATCTTACAAGCCGCAGCACCTGCAACTACCCTGCTTGTAAAAAGTCCGGCAAGAACTATTACATCAACCATTGGAAGAGTTTTTAATTTAAAGGAATAGATAAGTGTCGTGCCAATATAAATAGCAAGTACAACTGCAAATTTCCACGGAATAAAAAAGAGCATTATCATACTTAAAACAAATAGTAAAAACGCAATCATCAGTCCATGCAGGATTGATATATCGCCGGATGCAAAGGCTCTTTTCTTTTTATAACTGTTGGCTCTGTCTGCATCCAGATCTAAAAGATCATTTACAACATATGTTGCCGATGCACATAGGCCAAAACAGACGAAAGCCAAAAGCGCACTAATCACAAGAGGAGTCTGACTGAATTCGTGAGATGCCAGTAGTGGCACAAAAATCAAGGCATTTTTGGTCCACTGATGAATTCTGATAGCCTTAAGATACTTTTTTATGCTCGCCGTCTTTCTATCAAAAATGAGCTCAACTTCGCAGCTTTTTTTGGCAATCTCTATTGTTCCAGGCTTGGCATTAACAACAATAGCCTTTCTTGATATCTCCCATATATGGCCATCTTTCGCCTCATTTCCTGCGTAGTCGAAATTTCTTTTACCATAGGTCTTTTCCAGATACTCCGCCTTATTTCTTCCGGTAAGATTTACTGCATCATCTGTTGAAACAACACCACTGAATATTCCCAGATAATCAGCTATCTTCTCAGCATATTTCTTATAACTGCCGGTAACCAAAACCAGTTCACGCTTTTCGCCGAACTGAGCCTTCAGATATTCTAAAAATTCATAATCGTAAGGAAGATTTTCGACATCTATTTCAGAACGGTTTGCAAGCTCTCTTTTAAGATGCTGTTTACCCTGCATTAACCAGAAAGGCACCATAAAAACAATGTAAAGATGCCTTTTAAATGCCCTGACAAATGACTCAAGCATAATATCGCTACGAATCAGTGTGCCATCAAGATCGACACACAAAGGAATATTCGGCTTTTGTGACATTACATGAACCTTATTATAATTTTGTTTTTTTGAATACAAATTCAGGAATAGAGGTAATAACCATCATTACACAGCGCCAAAACCATTTAGTATATATGGTGTTTTTTCTTTTCTGCTGAGCCTTAACTATATCTCTGGCAACCTCTTCAGGCTCGGCAGTTAGTTTTGCAGGCAAATCCATTCCTTCAGTCATTCTGGTATTCACAAACCCGGGTTTTACTGTAACTACATGAACACCGCTTGCATAAAGACGATGGCGCAAGCCAGAAAGATAGGCTGTAAGACCTGCCTTAGCACTTCCATACAGGTAGTTGCTCTGCCGTCCCCTGTCTCCTGCAACAGATGACACACCTACAATAAATCCACTCTTTTTGCTCTCATAATCGTTGGCTATAACATTTAGCAGAGAAACTGCTCCAACATAGTTGGTATTTATAATTCTTTGTGTCTCTTCAAAATCCGCCTGCGCCTTTATCTGATCTCCCAGATACCCGATGAACAACAGCGTACCTTCAGGTTTTGGATCGAGTTTTTCGTAAAAATCAGCATGGGATGCAAAATCCACTGCATCAACCTCGACTGTTTCAGCTTCAATATTGTATTTTACCTTCAAGTCTGTGGCGGTTGCTTCGGCCTCTTCCTTTTCCTGCGCTCTGGTTGCCAAATAGAGGCTTTTTCCCTGTTTAGCATATTCTGCAGCCACTGCCTTAGCGATATCCGACGCTGCTCCTAATATCAATATATATGACATATTAAATCCCTACTCTCTTTGATTGTAATGAGGCGAACCTGTTATCAGGATCATATTTATGTTTTAGCTCCTTAAACCTTTCTGCATAAGGATATCCGGCAAGCATTTTTGGCTCCATTCTTACGTCTTTTGCAAAATAGAGACGCCCGCCATAGTCAAGCACCAAGTCATCAAGCTCGTCCAACAATTTGAAAAGACCGTTTTTAATTGGAAAATCAAGCGCCAGCGTGTAACCCTCTTTCGGAAATGAGAAGAGGTCATCCTGCTGCCCAAACAGTTTCAATACTGCAAGAAAAGACCCCTGACCACTCTCAGCTATTCTGGAAAGCACCTTTCCAAGCCCTTCTCTGCCTGCATCTTTCGGCAATACAAACTGATATTGTGTAAAACCGCGCTTGCCGTAAATTCTGTTCCAGTTCAAAACTCCATCCAGAGGATAGAAAAACTGATCATAATCTACTATTGAAACCTTGCTTTCCTTTGGCCCCTTCATGTAATAAAGAGCATTAAATGCCTTTACTGTCAATGGGTTAAGCGCAAAAGATGGAAAGTTTATCGGAACATTTAATTTGAGTTTTTTAGGAAGAATCAATGGCGCTCTGCGATGCTTGATTTTAACCAGTTCATTTTCACCGGCATGCTCTCCACGCATCATCAGAGAGCGCCCCATATTTTCACCCTGCATAAGACAGTCAATCCAGGCTACAGAGTATGTCCAGTCATCTGAGTCTTCAAATACATCCATTATTTCAGATAAATTTTTTGCCTTGATCATCTCTTGGCGTATAAAAGCTGTTTCAACACGAATCAAATTCATGGATACTCGCAGTATATAGCCTGTAAGCCCCATACCTCCTGCGGTTGCTTCAAACAGTTCGGAGTTTTCATCCTTGCTACATCTGACTACCTCACCTGAGGCAAGCATAATCTCCATCCAGTTAACGTGGTGGCAGAATGATCCTGAAAGATGGTGATTTTTTCCGTGGACATTTGAGGCTATAGCACCGCCAACTGTTACAAATTTTGTACCGGGAGTTGTCGGCAAAAACCAACCTCGAGAGACAAATACATCAAGAATATCCTCAAGAGAAACACCGGATTCACAAACAAGTTCACCACTCTCCTCATCAAAGCTGATCATACGATTAAAACGCAGTGAGGAAACAACAGTTTGTGACAGAGAGCTGTCTCCATAACACCGACCTAACCCCCTCGGAATAACCTCTTTGGCTTCGGATATAATTTTAGATAACTTACCTTCATTTACGAAAGACCTGAAATCAACATCCACTTCGGGGTAATTCCCCCAGTTCGATAGCTTCATAACTTTAATTTCCCGAATTTAACACACATAGAACCTTTAAAATAAATCTATAACAGCAAATTTGATTGCATTAATCTCAAACAACTTCGTCCTTTGCGCTTTATTATTTTTTTAGAAAAGCTTATTTATACTAAATATGTTCAATAGTTGCAGAACTTCCTAATTACAACAAAACAGCTAACTATTAGCAAGAGCAGACAGCCATTTTACTATATAAAAAAACACGCCATATTTCAGGCGTGTTTTTTATTCAAAATTTTCGAACATGCTAACCAAAAATTATCTCTTCTGAAAATCCGGTTCTTTCTAAAACTTCTCTAAGTTTCTTAAGAGCATCAATCTGAATCTGCCTAACTCTCTCTCTGGTAACTCCAATTTCATTACCAACCTCTTCAAGCGTCGATTTTGGATAACCATGAAGTCCGAATCTTCGTTCAATTACAGAGCGCTGTTTTTCATTGAGTTGATCCAGCCACTCTTCAATATGCCCCATAATGTCATCATCCTGAAGAATTCTTGATGGATCTGGATTGCTTTCATCTGCAATTGAATCTACAAGTGATCTCTCTGCATCCTTTCCTACCGGAGTATCCACCGAAGCTATTCTCTCATTAAGACCAAGCATTTTTTTAACTTCTTCAGCAGGCTTATCCAATACCTCTGCAATTTCTTCTGCCGTAGGTTCGTGATCAAGATTTTGGGCTAATTTGCGGGAAGTTCTAAGAAAGGAATTTATCTCTTTTATGACGTGGATAGGAAGCCTTATGGTTCTGGTCTGATTCATTATCGCCCGTTCAATTGTTTGACGAATCCACCAAGTGGCATATGTGGAAAATCTAAAACCTCTTTCCGGATCAAATTTTTCAACCGCTCTAATAAGTCCTAAATTCCCCTCTTCTATAAGATCAAGTAACGGCAACCCTCGATTCATATAACGACGGGCAATTTTAACAACCAACCGTAGATTGCTCTCTATCATTCTCTTTCGCCCAGACTCTACTCCCTTTTGAGCAAGTCTCGAATAATAAACTTCTTCCTCTGCTGATAACAGAGGTGAAAAACCAATTTCACCAAGATACATGCGGGTCGCATCGAGCCCTCCATCAGCAAAGGCATCGTCTTCATTTCTTGTTCTTGCTGTTATGGCGTTACTGCTCTCTTCCGACGAATCATCTTCACTACTATTATCTACATCAGAGGCATCCAGCATGCTCTCTTCATCGGCAATATCACCTTTTTTTGCCTTCTTTTTTCTTTTTTTGGCATTTGCTGATTTTTTTCCGGGAATATCGTTACCAATCACAACTTCGCTATCGGCTTCAGTAACAACAGTTGAGTCATCCCATTCCGCTTCTGGCTTAACCACACACTTCTTGGCCATAACACATCTCCTTTGCATTAATTGTCAGAATGTTTCATCGGCAGATTAGGTTTTACCTTTAATCGACCTTCACTTTTGTTTAAATCCCTTTTTAGGTAAATACCTAATTGGATCAACCGGTTTTCCATTGCGGCGGATCTCAAAATGGAGTCTTGCATTACCTTCGTTATCAACTCCCATCTTTGCTATCTTTTGACCTGCTTTTACGCTATCACCCTCTCCAACCAAAAGAACAGAGTTATAACCATAAGCTGTCAAAAACTCTTCGCTGTGTTTTACTATCAATAGTTTTCCATAACCTATCAGACCGCTACCGCTATACACAACTTTTCCTGATCGGGATGCGTATACTGATTGTCCTTTTTTCCCGGTTATGTCAATGCCCTTGCTTCCAGTAATACCAGTATTGAAAAGCCTTGCCACTCGACCAATAGTAGGCCATCTCCATGAAGAAAGAACTGTGACCTGATCCTCATTTTTGCTTTTTTCAATATTTTTTTTGCGATTTATTTTATTTTTCTTATCTTTAACTTTTTCTTTTGCTCGCATATTGTTGTTTTTATTGAATTTTAAGCACCTCCTTATATACAGCAACTGACGAGGATAAATTGTGTACGGACTACTGATACCATTACACGCTGCAAGTTTTTGCAGGTTAATATCATATCTCCAAGATAAAGAGTATAAAGTATCCCCTTTTTCCACTCTGTAAGCCTGTGGCCTGTATGTTCGATTTTCAGTACTACGCTTTCTATAACTAGAACAAGATGAAACCAACAATAGGCAAAGCAGAATCAAAAAGTAACTGGCTGATTTTTTCCCTATCACTCTCATTCCTAAAAAACATTTGCTAATTGGATTTGCTATAACACCAAGAACCTTATCATATTGTTACAAAGAATGGGATTATTCCATTTTTAATCTACACTTATGCTGAGTACTGTTAATTTTCCGGGCATTAAGAATGGATAAGATAAAACCGATAGATTTGTGGATACGCAATATTGTTGACAGGGAACTTCCTGCAATGGGGTTCACTGTAAAAACCATTTGTGAACTTCTTGCTAAAAGAACTTCAACTGCAAATGATATCGCCAATACAATACTAAAAGACCCTGGGATGACCTCTACTCTTTTGAGAGTAGCAAATAGTGCTTATTACAATACAGGAGGATCTGAAATAACCACTGTAAGCAGAGCTGTGGTTCTTTTAGGATCGCAGGCAATAAGAAACTTAAGCCTTTCAGTATCCGTAATGGAAAATGTTATCAAAGGTGCAAAAAAAGACCGCCAGCTTCAGCTATTAGCCAAGTCAATGTTTGCCGCTACCCAAGCGAAATCACTTGCAATTAAAAGAAATCATCCTCATCCTGAAGAGGTATTTATTGCTACTCTTCTTTATCATCTTGGGGAAATGACTTTCTGGTGTGTTGATTCAAGAGAGGCTCTTGCGCTGGATAAAGCGCTATCGAACCCCCGTATTCCTAGGGCAGTTGCAGAAAAAGAGATTCTCGGATTCAGATTCGCGCAATTAACCCATGCCCTGTCATATGAATGGAATCTTGGGGATGCTTTGCGCGAAGCTTTAATCTTCAGCGATGGCAGAAACGGTGAAGCAGATGCCAGAAATATTGTTCTGAGCCACCAGATAGAAAACGCCTCCAGAAACGGCATAGAATCGCCAATAATGAACTGGGTATGCAAACGCACTTCCGACTTCATCCAAAAACCTGTGGATGAGGTCAAAACCATTGTTACCACTACTGCTGAAACAGCACAAGAAACGGCCGATGAAATGGGGGTTGACCTGAAATGGCGTGTAAAACCTGAAAAAGATCTGATTAAAGTCAGCAGAGAATATAATGATAGAGCTTCTTCAGTATCAAGAGATGTTCAGAATCAGATCAGCTCTGAAATTGACAAAATGATACCCAGCAAGCCTGATGTTCAGCTTATCCTAAGAATGATAATTGAGGGAATTCAACGCGGTGGGAACATGGATAGAACTTTATTGGCAATTCTTACACCGGACAGAAATAAACTGATTGTAAAATATCAACTTGGTGATGAATCATCAGTTTTCTGCAAAAAATTTGATTTCCCTCTGGAAAATAACAGCATGAGACTTTTCCCGTTCATTATGAGGCAGATTAAAAGACCTGTATGGATAAGTAAAAATAATGCGGGAGGCATTGATAAAATGATAACCACTGAAATTCGTAACCTTACAGAAGGAAACGATTTCCTTGTTGCGCCTTTAATTATTGATGATAAAGATATCGGAATGATCTATTCCGACAGAGGAATAAGTAAATCTCAAATGGATAGGGAAGCTTTTGAAAATTTCTGTAGATTCGCACAGCAAGCAAATACCTGCTTACACAGGATTCATGAATCACCGCTAAAGCCTTATTTAACAAGCTAAAAGATCAAAGGTTAGCTGCTATCTCAATCTCGCAGTCCTTGACCCACTTAACGGATTCGTCACTTAAAATGAATGGCATTTCACCTCCATCAAGCATCAACCCATCAACTTTTTCACACAAAACTCCAGCAGCAATTACTGAAGTAATATATTGGCAATAATCATTATAAGTAATCAGCACTATTGCGTTTTTGCGGTCACCTACAATTTTAAGGTCTGAAGCGTCTAATTCTGAAATATCAATCTCGTCAAAATAGCACTCAAAACCACCTTTTTTGCCCTTATAACTGCATTTTACAAAACCATCTACAGTTAGTGGATCAAAGTCGATTTCAAGCTCAGCATCAAATCCGCTCGCTTTAATCGCCTTTGCCCACTCTTGCGCTGTTATCATTTTCTCCTTATTAAGGAGAACTACATTTTCAACCGACATTCAATTCCCTATGATTCTGCAGCTGACGCAGCTTCAGCCTTTGCCTTATCTCTCTCGGCCTTCTCTTTTCTGGCTGTTTTCGGATCAACCTGAAGAGGCCTTAATATCTCAATTCTATCCCACTCATTAAGAACAGTATCCGCTTTTGCCTTTTTTCCAAAAATAGAAACAGCATGTTTATTAAGATCTACTTCCGGGTAACGTTTGTAAACACCGGACATTTCGACCGCATCCTCAAGCTTTGTTCCTTCAGGAACTGCAACCTCAAGTATTGCTTGCTGATCAACCGATCTGGCGTATGCAACCTCTACCTTTATCTTTTTTACTTCAGTCATATATTTCTCCAGCTCTTTTTACAAATGCCTTCACCATAGTATTGGCAGCATGATTAAAAACCATTCCGAAAACCCGTTTAATTAAACCGCTTGAATATTCATATTCAAGTCTTAGGCTTACTTTGCAGGCGTGATCATCAAGAGCAAAAAAGCGCCACTCTCCGGTAAGGGAGGAAAAAGGGCCTTCAACAAGTTTAAGCCTTATATAATGCCCTTTTTTTCGATTATTTACTGTTGAAAAAGACTCATTAATCCCACCTTTCTGAATTCCGATTCTGGCAAACATATCATTACCATCAATATTCAGAACCTCGCTGGCTTTACACCAAGGCAGAAATAACTTATATGATTCAACATCATCCACCATCTCAAACATCTGTTCTGCTGAATATGGAACTAATTGACTCTTTTCTACAATCATCCAAGACTGCCCGCTAAAAAACCGAGTGATTATACCTTACGATAGTATTGTAACCAAGTAGCAACCATAGGCGATAACCTGAAAATAAAAATTCTTACGATGGAAATTAAAAATCTGCCTGGGGCATTTATGGCTTTTTCTTATGCTCTCTGATTTTATCCAGCTCTTTCTCAAGACAATCCGGACAAAGACCATGAGAAAACCCCATCCCCCACTCTTTATTAAAATATTGTTCCAGTTTCTGCAAAGCCTGGTCTCCATTACGAATCACTTTACATCTGGAACAGATTGGAATCAGCTTATTTATCTCCGCAATCTCTTCAAAGTCCTCCATTATTAATATTACAAAATCGTCTCCATTGTATTTAAAAGGCGCTGTTGTAATTAATAAAAACACTTCGGTTATCTCGCCATTTTTTAATAGATCCATTCTGGTTCTTTTTCTATTAATCGTATTTCCTGAAAGTGTAGCCTTTACAGAGTTTCTGATATCGCAATATTTACACTGCTCTGATGTTCCACAACCTCCGCTTGAGTTATGATGATGGTAACAATCAAAAGCATCACCACCCCGCTTACCCTCAATAGTTTCAAACCAATAATGAGTAACTGATAACCCCGAACGATTACCAAAGAGAATTTCTGCATTTTCATCTATAACAAAGACCATTGCAGGCATCGAGTTAAATACTGCCCCAAGCAGATCTGCCGTATAGATATTATCTTTCATATTATTTATTCTGTTTTTTTGCTTAAATACCTTCTGGTATTTGTTAATACTTTGGGAATGCTCTCTTCTGTAAAATAATCTACTATCCACCCCAGCCCAAAAGGAATCTCCCCCGGGTCGGTAAAAACATAATAGGTAACGATAATTCCATCATTAACTCTTTTGTCTTTTTCAAACTTCCAATAACCTATTGTGTTATCTATAGATTGTAGTTTCGGCACCTCCGGCCAATCAATCATCTTCCAGCTTATCTGTGCGTCGCTATCTTTTTTATTAAGCTTAAACAAAAGACGATATTTTTTAACCTTCCCCAGAGGAAGCCCTATAGTGTTATCTGTTGTTATTACGCCATCTTCTCTTTTGTTTACTATTATACTTTTCAGATCAGGCATAAATTCCGGGTGGGTTTTGAAATCGGTAAGGATATTAAAAATAGTGTCTATATCGGTTTTAAAAATTGCTATCGCTATATATGTACGGCTATTTTGTCCACCGCTATATTCATTAGCCTGCTGTTTTATTATTATTTCGCCTTGCTTAAGTTTTTTTATTTCTGAATCAGTCACAACACTTGCGTAACTTATAACATTAAAAAATATAAGCATTAAGAAAATATTAATCCGCATATTAAACGCTCTATATCTGCTCTACAACATGCTCGAGCAATACTTTAACATTCTGCATTCCCTCATCAAGATTACGGTTTATCTCTTCCATGGTTATCTCTTCCTGGGTGATTCCTGCAGCCCAATTTGCCATTACCACACAGGCTGCATATGACATATCTAATTCTCTTGCAAGAGATGCTTCAGGCATTCCTGTCATCCCGACAATATCACAACCATCCTGCTGCATTCTTTTTATTTCTGCCATTGTTTCAAGACGAGGGCCTTGGGTTGCACCATAAGTTCCACCGCCTCCATACTCAATATTTGCGCCCTCGGCTGCTTTTATCAAAAGTTTTCTCAAACCAGATGAATAGGGATAGGTAAAATCGATATGGGTTACATGATCAAGGTCAGATTCAAAAAATGTCTGCTTGCGCGAATGGGTGTAATCAATTATCTGATCCGGAAAAGCTATCATTCCGGGCTTATATTCAGGTTTCATTGTTCCTACTGCCGCGATAGCAAGTATTCTTTTTGCTCCAATATTGTTTAATGCCCAAATATTTGCCCGATAATTTACCATATGCGGCGGTATGGTATGCCCTACCCCATGCCTTGCTAAAAACGCTATTTTTTTACCACAAAGCTCTCCATGCACAATCGGTGCAGAAACTTCTCCATATGGGGTATGTACCACCTCTCTACGAACTATATTCAGGGTTTCCAAGGTGGTTAATCCTGTTCCGCCTATTATTGCAAGATCTGTCATTATGCTTCCTTTCTTTATATCTTTTCTATCCAAGATTTTTAGCCAGCAACGGGCCTATTTTCCTGCTCAATGATAATGGCATTTTTTTCCAGCCATTTACAAAAAGACGGTATTTGGGATTAAGTGGATTTATCTCCGGCATTTGATTCGCTTTTACCAGATAATACTGATAAGGCAATGGCTGAGGTTCAAAACCCCAGTTTTTCTTAAAACTATATGCTCCGGTACCGATTTTGCTTCTTCCGTAATCAAATATTGTATAGCCTTTATCTGCCGCACGACGCATGACTTCCCAATACATAAAGTCATTTCCTTTATAAGCTCTGGCTGCATCTGTACCGCCCCCATAGTATGGTATAACTTCATTTTTAAAGTAGAAATTCATTACGCTGGCTATTACTTCTTTATCTTTAAGGATAGTAACTATATCGCAGTCATTAGCAAATTCATCTTTAATTGCCTGAAAATATTTCTTTGGAAAAACAGGCGTTCCCAGCCTCCAGACACTAAATGAGTAGGCGTGAAAAAATCTGTCGATATCTGTATCTATCTCACTTATCAACTCCGCCTTTATACCTTTACGAACTACGGCCCTCTGTTTTCGGGGAATTGCTTTTAGGTTCTCTTCATGATCCAAGCTTATCTCTTTGCGAAAAGTCACATATAGTTCTTTTGTTGGCCAATCCGGATAGCAAATTTCTCTTTCACGCAATTCAAGAGCATCAACTTTAAGATCTTCCGCTATCTGACATGCTCTTTTTTCAAGCATTGTTTTTATTTCCCGAGTATCTGCAATTGCTCCACCATAAACAGCAAAAGGCAAACTGATAAGGCTATTACCAAAAAGTTTGCTTTTTATATGGCCAAGAGGCATAACTCCTTTAATATCTCCAGCATTTGTTTTTGCAAGCAAATAATAGGATTTATGATTTAGTGTTTTTTCCAGTATTTTCCGCCAACCTATTCTGTGAAAAAAAGTCGAATCATCCCTTGAGAAGATGTAATCATCCCATCTCTGCTCATCACCATTAGAAAACAATTCTATTGTGATCGCCTCATGACCCGCAGTGTTTTGGTCTGCTTTAGTAGCAGCTCCGTTTTCCATAAATTCTCCATTGACTTGCGATTATGTTCTTTCTAAATAAATACTATCTACCCGACCCCATACAAAATCATCCAACAATATCTTTAACCGATTTTCCATTTTTTTTAGATTCGTGTAGTGACGCACTTTGGTTTTTAGCGATATGTTATGTTGCTGTGGTTGCTCAGGATCTATCTCCCACGGATGAAAATAAAAAATCGCGGGCTCTTTATCTTTTCTATTTACTCTTCCAATTGCATATTTTGACCAAAAGTATGGCAGCAACCTAAAGTATCCTCCACCTCCGCAAGGAAAATTTTTACCTAATAATCTGGTTGTAGTGACGGGAATCTCAATAAATGCTGTTTTTTTTCCATTTTTTTTATTTGGTCTAAATGCAAAACGAGGAGAATCCGGCATTCCATACAGATCATGTTTTATTGGATAGATGCTGGAACTGTATCTGTATCCTGCCTCTTCAAGAAGTTCCAACACCCAGAGGTTAGTTGCTCCAATAGAGTAACTGGGCGCTCTGTAACCAATAACTTCAACACCGGAAATATCTTCAAGAATTTTTTTTGTGGTGGTTATATCGCTATAGAAGCTGCTCTTATCAAAATTCGTTACCCGTACATGATCATAACCATGACTTGCCAGCTCATGCCCTGAATCGACGACCTTCCTTATAAGTTTAGGGTATCTTTCGGCAACCCAACCAAGTACAAAGAAGGTTGCTTTAATATTTTTTTCTGCAAATATTTCCAGAACTCTATTGGTATTATTCTCTACCCTGCAGGGAATATCCTGCCACTGCGCTCTTTTTATATATTTTTCAAAGGCTGATACCTGAAAGTAATCTTCGACATCTACCGTCATAGCGTTTAACAAGGGCTTCTTCTGCTCCGCCGGATTTTTTGCCGGATGCTCCATATCTACCTTCTTTGAAACCATTCTTCTATATGAGCAACAATTCTTTCTGCTGCTTTGCCATCCCAAAATTCGGGAATATTGCCAGCCCTTCCGCCTGTTTCCATAACATCATTAAATGTATGGATGATTTTCCTCTTATCAGAGCCAACTATAGTGTTGGTGCCTTCCGTTACTGTTATCGGTCTTTCTGTAGAATCACGCAGGGTTATACACGGAATACCCAGCGAGGTTGTCTCTTCCTGTATACCTCCTGAATCGGTAAGCACAACCTTTGCCCCTTTCATTAGCCCCAACATCTGAAGATATCCTGCCGGTGGTAATTTTAATATTCCCGGCTGCTCAAAGAAATCAGATAGCCCATAAGATCCAATTCTTGCTGCTGTACGCGGATGCACAGGGAAAACCAGAGGCAATTCTTTGCTGATTTGTGTAAGTGTTTCCAATAATGATTCAAGTACCTCTTTCGAGTCTACATTGGATGGACGATGCAGAGTCATAACTCCATAGCTACCATCTTCACCGCTGAAAAGCCTGCCTCCTCCATTATCTCTGAATATCTCTTTTGCTGAAACAGCATTAGGCAGGTTCATTTTCAGGGTATCTATCATAACATTGCCTGCAAAATAAATTTTCTCTTCTGCTATACCCTCTTTAGCAAGATTTTCCTTTGCCTCTTTTTCTGTTAAATAGAGTAGGTCGGATATCTGATCGGTCAGTATTCTGTTTATCTCTTCCGGCATGTTTCTGTCGCCACTACGAAGACCCGCTTCCACATGAATCAGCGGAATATTCTTTTTAACCGCAACCAAACCACAGGCTATTGTGGAATTAACATCTCCTACCACCAATACTGCATCAGGAGTTTTCTGATCCAGTATTGGTTCAAATCTCTTCATTATTTCTGCCGTTTGCACTGCGTGGCTACCGGAACCAACTTCAAGATCAACATCAGGCTCCGGAATTCCAAGTTGATCAAAAAATGATTTTTTCATGGCCTCGTCATAATGCTGACCCGTATGAACTAAGGTTGCATTTATAATCTGACTTTTTTTTATTGCGGCCATAAGCGGAGCTATTTTCATAAAGTTAGGTCTTGCCCCTACAACACAGATTATCTCTTTTGTATTATTTTCCTGACTCATTATTTTTCCTTCTGCTCTCTTTTAGTAAATTTTAAAGAGCTGAGTTTATCCTCTTTTTATTACGTTATTTTTTCTTTTATTAATTGAATTTCGTTTACTTTGGTTTAAACGTCTTTAGCTGAAAAGTATCAAATTCCGATTCCATGCCTCCACCAAGACGTCCAACGAGCATTCCATGAAGATATTCTATCTTCCTTTCAAGACCGGTAACTCTCTCTTCAAGTGAATCTATTTTTGCTTTAGCCTCTACAAGTTCTTCCGATTTTTTCTTAAGCTCTTCAGTAACATGAATTTCGTGACTTTTTGATGGTACAGTTCCTGCCTTTTCCATATGCTCATCAACTGAATTCATATCATATTTAATTGATGAATTTGCAGGTCTTACTTGCTGTCCCAATGATGAGAAAGATTCTATTCCGGTTATTGCTTTCATTTCATTTTTTAGCTCATCAACAACTGTCTGCACTACTTCTTTATCGAAAACATCCAACTGATGCAAAGCACCTAAAAGAAGCAATCTGTCACAAAGGCGATTTACGCGCCTTGGAACACCGTGGGTTTCCATATAGATAAGCTCAAATGCTTCTGATGTGAATTTTGGGTTACTACGCCAGCCACATTTTATAAGGCGATACATTATGTAATCCTCTGTCTCCTTTTCCGTAAGCGGTTCAAGGTGACATGAGGCAATAATACGCTGCCTAAACTGCTCCATTGAGTCATGTGCCAAAAGATGCCTTAACTCAACTTGTCCCAACATAAAGCATTGCATAATCGGCTTACTGTTATGGTTAATATTGGATAACATTCTTAGCTCTTCGATACCCGGAAGAGATAGGTTTTGCGCTTCATCAATAACAAGCAGCACTCTTTTGCCTTCATTTGCCTTCTGCTTTAGAAATGTTTCTATAGCATGCAAAACCTGCGTTTTTGATAATCCCTCTGTTGAAATACCAAAAGAGGCGGCAACTAAGAACGGCATTTCATTACCATCAATCTGGGTGGTTACTATTCTGGAAGCAACCACAGGACCAAATTCGAGTACGGAGAAAAGTCTTTCAACAAGAGTGGTCTTACCTGTCCCAATCTCTCCTGTTATTACGATAAATCCTTCCGCCTGTTTAAGGCCATATTGAAGATAGGCAAACCCCTGATTGTGAACCTTGCTCCCGAAAAACAAGCTGGCACTCGGCGTAAGCTGAAAAGGATTACCTTTTAATTTGTAAAATTCTTCATACATAGCTACACCACTCACAATAGGATAAAGATGAAATATTTCAGTAAATTATAGTTGTGCCAACAGAAAAAATCATTTCTTTATATTCTACGACGTCTTCTTTTCCATCACGAATCTGTTTGCTTGCCTGCAAATACGCCGTAGATTTTTTGCCTATATTTCTATCCACACCAATTGTAAGCATTGAAAGATCGTCCAATCTTTCGTCAAATGACTCACACAATCTACTCCAGTTACCATTAATCCTAAAAGTAGTTTTTCCTGAATAACTGTATTTCCAGGTAAGATTAAAACTATACAGTTTTTCTGTAAGTTCCTTATGTCGGTAACGTCTGATATCCCGCCCTGTTCCAATTAAAAAATAGTTTTTACGTCCATTCAATACATAATTAGCTGCCAGTTTTTCTTGTATAAAGGTATCGTTTTCTATTCTGAAAAGGTCTGAAATATCGCCAATATAATTTTCTACATCCACTGCAGTATCTACAGCAAGAGCTGTTACTTGCGTTAAAGCTTCTGAATAGTAAATATTAAGTGAGCTGTTTTTTCTTGTGTGTTTAAAATCGAATGAGTAGACTGAACCATAAACCCTATTTCCGCTACTTACCTGCAAATATGTTCTCTTTGTTGGAAACCATTTAAAACCTACTTCATTAGTTTCATCTTTTTGTGTTGGATAATCAGAAGGTGCTCTGAATGTTTCCTTTTCCACTCCACCTTCAGCAAACACTACAAATCTATTAAACAGTGGATATGATAGATATAGTGTATCTCTTTGCAGCTGCGATCGTTCTATATTTCTTATATGCGTTTTATCGTAATAACTGCTTATCTTCCAGTTAAAACGATCAATACCTGCATGTGACCCAATAACCAAATTAGCGCCTCTGCGCTCTGTATCCTGCCTTCCCGGATCATAAAGATCAAAACCAAACCATGTATATAGATTAACTTCTACATTTCTGGAAATTCTGCGATAAAATCTCGGTTCGGCAAGAAGACTAAATACATTTATTGTGCTGTCTTCATCATGATAGCCATCAAAAGCTATTGCACCTGAAGGATCATCAATAATCTGCTCATTCTTGATTTTTAAATTAATAAAAAGTGTATCGTCAATCGGTTCTGTAATAATATTTGAGAAAAGAGAATGACTTACATATTCATGAAAATCCGCCTCATGGTAAATTCTTGAAAAGAAAGAGTAATTAAGTTCAATACTGTTTTTTCTTCCTGCCATCTTTAAATTAATAAAGGGCTCTATGGATGTGTAAAAGTCCGATTTGATGTTATTGTCTCTTCTGTAAATATTATCGGAATATGAAAACTTTGTCTCAACGCCATAACCGATTTCGGACTTTGCTGCCTGAGCATGAACCGATATAAGCATAATAAGAGAAAATAAGAATTTTTTTGTAGCACTATTCACTGAAGATCCTGCGTTTTATTAACAGTAATTTAGAAAAGCAATTTTCCACGCAGGCGATAATAACATATGGGTTATATAGCCGATACTATATTTTCCTGCTAAAACAGAAATCATTGTGTTAAGTCAATATAGCTGGCTTATTAAATCTCTTGCTCTGCTAAAATCGAAGTTCAGCGTCGCGCGCATTGCTTCATCAAGTATTTCGCTTTCCTCTTCCGAACAGTTTTTCAGCAATATATCAATAATTTCCCGTGATTCCAGGTTATTATCCTCAAGAGATTGTTTCAGTTTTTTCAAATACTCTCTCTTTTCTGTTTGCGATAAAGTCCTTACAGGATCATCAGTTTCCATTTTTGTGACATCTGTTATTGATTCTAATGATTTAAGCACTATATTAAGGCCACTTGAAAATGTTTCCAATAGCTGTTTAAATTCCTCAATATTAGCTTCATTGCTATTTTCTTTAATATATTTTTCCAGTTCAGCAGCTGCAACCATTAACTCACCTGCGCCAAGACTACCAGCTATTCCCTTTATACTATGTACTAGCCTTCTTGCAGAAACCGGATCAATATCATATTGCTGCTCAACCTGTGCTGCGGCATCACTATAATCATCCAGAAAAGCGCTTACCATTTTAAGGTAAATCTTTTTATTTCCGGCAAGTGCCGATAGCGCATCATCAATATCAATTCCTGATAATTTCTCCGGCAGTTGTATTATGCCTTCAGTTTGTTTTTTCAGATAACGGCCATCTCTGTTGGGATCTATATCAAGAAGAGAAAATACTGTAGAGAAAAAACAGTTCACATCAATTGGTTTTGTAATAAAATCATTCATCCTGTGGTGCAAACATTTCTCTCTTACCCCTTTCATTGCGTTGGCAGTCATGGCAACTATCGGTAATTCGTTCTTACTGAATTTTTTCCTGATATTGTCTGTCGCTTCATAACCGTTCATTTCAGGCATTTGAATATCCATAAGAATAAGGTCAAAACGTTTTACTTTGGTTATTTCTACAGCTTCGCGACCATTACCTGCAATATCAAGATCTGGATAACCTTCCAAAAGATCGCATATTAATTCCTGATTAAGAAGATTATCTTCAACAAGTAGTATGTGTTTTCCTGTAAGAAGTTCTGGAGTATAGTTTGTTGAGACTACCGAGAACTCTGTTTCTTCAGATTCGCCCCCTCCAATAGCTAAACTCAGCGCAGAAAGTAATTGGGGCCATCTTACAGGTTTATATAAAAATGAATCTATTCCAGTATTATATGCTGCCTTTTGAATCTCATCACTACCATGCCCTGTCATTAAAATTGTTGCTGGTGGTGATTCCCAGTTTTTTATTTCATTGATAAATTCTATTCCGTCTTTCCCCGGCATCATCCAATCAACAATAACAAAATCATATTTATTGCATTTTAATAACTTCTCTGCTTTTTCAGCGGAATATGCCTGATCAACATTCATTTCCGATTCTGTTAGCATGTCTGCAAGCACCTGAGTACTATAAACATTATCATCGACAACTAAAACAGATCTGTTTGTAAGGTTTTCCGACCTGATATTTCTTTTTCCGCTTTGCCCCTTACCAACATTAATGCTAAACGAAAAACAGCTTCCCTTATTTACCTCACTTTTAACAGCAATCCTCCCCCCCATTAGCTCTACCAAATGCTTGCATATTGCCAGACCTAAACCTGTACCTCCAAATTTTCTGGTAGTTGATTCGTCTGCCTGTGAAAACGACTGAAATAACTTATTTAAGCCTTCCTCTTCAATGCCTATTCCTGTATCTGCTACTTCAAAATCCAGAATTAACTGATCGTCAGATATACTTGCTTCAGAAACTTTTACACTAAGCCTGACAACTCCTTTATCTGTAAACTTTATCGCATTGGTAATAAGGTTTATCAAAATCTGTGACAATCTGAGTGAATCCCCAATAACATTTGGAGGAACCTCTGGAGAGACGTTAATTACAAACTCCAGATCTTTTTCTAATATCTTTGCAGAAAATAGTTCAGCAACATTATCCATAACTGTATCTATAGAAAATTCTGCTTTTTCCAGCTTAAGCTTCCCCGCTTCTATCTTGGAAAAATCAAGAATATCGTTAATGATTCCCAATAAAGTCTGGGATGATATAAGTATTTTATGAAGATATTTTTTTACTTTTCCCGAATCGACACACGATTTTATTGCCAGCTCAGAAAAACCTATGATTGCATTCATTGGTGTTCTTATTTCATGGCTCATATTTGCAAGAAAAGAACTTTTGGCATTTGCAGATGCTTCTGCTCTCTCCTTCTCTCTTAATACTTTTTCTCTCTCTTTTCTATCGGTAATATCAACTACCGAACCTTCATAATATCGTGGTATTCCGTTTTTATCTCTTATAAGACGAGCTGAACATGAGGCCCAGCCTACTGTCGAGTCTTTTCTTAAAAACTGCATTTCATAACTGTTAACCCGATCATTTTCAGCCATTATTCTGTTGTAATTTATTCTGTCTTCATCCTTGTAATAAAATAATTTATCCGGATCATAGCGGTTACCTATCAATTCATCAGATGAATCAAATCTAAGTATATCCACTAACGCTCTATTCACACTTAAAAAACGCCCTTCCAATGAAAAACGAAATAGTCCTTCTGCGGCATTTTCAAAAACATCCTGATAATGTTTCAGGTGCTCCAGTGATTGAGACTGGGCATAATCTTTTTCTGCTCTTTCAGCATTTATTTTATCCGCCAATGCAAATGAGAAGAATACAACCTCTGCAATAGCACCAAAAAGTCCTGAGTGACCGGTAAAGTAGTTATATGGCAATAACCCTCTGGCCATAAGTACATAGATCAGGATTCCCAATAAAAAGCACATACACGCCAAGGTATATATCTTGGCGGTTCTCATACCTTTCATTATGCCGAGAATCCCTGTAACAAAGGTGGTAAATGAAGTTAATACAACAAAAATAGAAAAGAATCTGATTGTGATTTCATATGGAACTATAAAAACAGAAATAGCCAAACATGCAGATAGTGTCTGCATAAATATTAAAAACTTATCATATTTTTGAAAATTTTCTTTTGTCTTTAAAAGAACTCGTGCAAAAGAGACAAGAAAGAACCCGAATATTCCTCCCCAAAGTATTATCGCGTAGTTAGCCATCCACGGATTACCCGGCCATAAATAGTGGAAAGAAACTCCTTCAAGAGAAAGTTGCAGTATTACAAATGAAAGGGAGTACATAACATAGTGAATGTATGTTTTATCATTTATGCTTAAATACAGAAACAGGTTATACAGAACCATTACCATTACTGCACCGATACAGATTCCAAATAGCATCTGAAATGCCTGATCCGATTCCAGAAATGCCATTTGATCCCACAAAACCATGGATATTCTTAAACTTCCACTGGTTTTAATACGGATATAAATTACTTCTGTTGTTTCCGGTTTTGCTTCAAGCGGATATAGAAAATTTGTATGCAGTATGGGGCGAAATTCAAATGGTTTATTATCGCCCATATTTACCTGATCATAATCACCTGAGTTATCTTTGGAGTAAAACCTGATATCATCTATAAGTGGGTAAAATACTTCCAGAAGTAGGTTTTTATTTTCCAAAATTAATTTTGGCTTATATGTATATTCCAACTTTATCCAATAGGCTGTTTTTGTAAAACCCATATTGGGCAAATCAAATTCACTTTGAACAAACCTCTTTTGATTTTCGGGCTTTAATATGTCTCCGATTGTCATTTCACCATTCTGATCAGCTAAATACTGTATATGTTTTCCAAGAACTTCTTTGCGTAATCCTTCATCAAAAGTCATTGCTTTAACTGTATTGGAATAGCTCCCCACTGCCACGACAATTATTAAGAACAATAGACAACTTATATTTACTTTATTTTTTTTAGTGATAAACATTTTTAAGTTCTAATCCACTGCCTCAAAAAGCTGTTTCAATATGTCATCGAATATTTTTTCAAGCTCCATTCCTTTATCGTATGACTCAACTACATGTTTTCTACTATTTTCCAAAAGATTGTGCATCTGTGCCTCTTTCTCTGGTAAAAGGTCAAAAAACATTAGTTCTGCATCCATCTCCTTTATCAGATCTTCCATTGTTCTGTTGTTTTCTTCCTTGAGTCGCATAACCTCTTCATTTGCCTCTTCTATCGCTGAGTGTGTATCTTCTATTGCTCTACGCATTGCCAGCCTTTTATTTTCAATATCTCTTTCTATCTCCATTGCACATATTCTGGCATTGGCTCCATTCAATAGCGGCGGCAGGTTATCCTTTATTCTTCCATATCGATCAGGTTCATCAATCGGCATATTCTTAACCAGAAGAGAAATTCTCTCGAAATTAACAAAGGTTCTGCTTCCAGCATCAAAAAATCGTCCTTTATTTTTGATTCTGCTTAATAATTCTGCTTCTAATGGTCTGGACTGACCATCGTGAGTAAGGTTTATTTCATCATCATACAATCTTATCTGTACAGTGCAATTTAAACCCAAAGACTCTGTTGCTACAAATAACTCATTTACAAACTCATCATAATTTTTACATAAAATAACCTTATCCAGAAACCCCATCACAACACCAAGCTCGCCAGCACTCGACATAGCTTGCATTGCCGTATTAAAAGCACTTTCATAATCACTCTTTAGACTTTTATATTCTTCAACACCTGCAAGAAGAACGTCTATCTTCTTTTTCAGCTCCTCAAAAACCAACGGCTTTGTTATAAAATCATCACCTCCGGATTCATACCCCTTTAGCCTTTCATCCAGCATATCTTTTGCTGAAACAAATATTATTGGAATTCCACTATATAAATCGTGGTTTTTAACCCACTTACATACTTCGTAACCATTCATCTCAGGCATTGCAATATCAAGAAGAATAATATCAGGAACATTTTGCGATATATCACTAATAAAACTTTTCCCACTGTCGTAGGTAAATATCTCATAGTCCTTTCTAAGGTATTCATCAAGAATAACGGTTCCTGTCTGTTCATCGTCCACAACCGCAATCTTTCCCATTTTCACATCCCTTTGTCTTAATTTTACTATTCCATAAAAAACTAGTTCAAACTGATAAATTTCTCTATATAAAATCCATTTACTTCACTTAATACTTAATAAATCTGAGGAACATGTGGCAATTTAACAGTAAATATCGCTCCACCTTCCGGGTTATTAGCTGCAAATATCTCTCCGCAATGTGCATTAACAATTTCCCTACTAATGGCCAACCCCAAACCGGTTCCGCCTATATGCCGTTTTTTCCCACTATTGGCCTGCATAAACTTTTCAAAAACTGATTCTATTTCACTCTTTTCCATTCCTATTCCATTGTCTATAACATCAAACTGTATTGCAGGCACCGATTTTTCTTCATTTATTCCACAAATTTCTGCATTGCTGAATATTATTTCTATTTTTGAGTCTGTATCACTATATTTAATAGCATTTGAAATAAGATTAGCTATAACTTGAGATACTCTTGTTCCATCTCCCAGAACAACTGTTGAAAAATCAGGCTGTTCGCATATTAATTCCATTCTTTTTTCTGTAATCATCCCCTGAAATTCATCAATTACTATGGTTGCTAAAGAATACAGTTCTATTTTATTAAAACTGTATTCCATCTTGCCTGCTTCCATTTTTGCAAAATCCAAAAGATCATTGAGAAGCCTTAATAATCGCTTTCCACTACTGTTTATTGTTGAAAAATATTTTCCGGCTTTATCTGCATCTATTATTTCCGCCTTTGCCACCCCTAATTCAGAGAAACTTAAAATACCATGAAGAGGTGTTCTTATTTCATGAGTGATACTTGCAAGAAAAGATGATTTTGCTCTATTTGCCTCTTCCGCCTTTTCTTTTGCATCAATCAATTCCTTTAGTTGATTGTTAACCATGTGCTCAAGTTTTTTGCTGTATTCTTCAAGATATTTCTCCGATTCCTTTCTTGCTGTTATATTTTGAAGAAAACCTTCAACTCCACAATATCTACCATCATTATCATAAAAACGAGATGCTGAAATACTAACAAACTGCCTCTCTCCATTAGGGAGCTCAAGTTCAACATCAAAATCGGAAATATATCCATCACAAGACAATTTTTTTAACAGCTCTTCTCTTTGTTGCGGGTTAACATAAAAATCAGTTGCATTCCTGCCAACAAAATCATCAGGAGTTAATGATTCTGACAAGGCATTCACATAGTGAGATATATCAAGAATAATCCCCTTAGAGTCAGCCCGGTAATAAATATGCCTTACTTTTTCAACAAGAGTCCCTATGATTTGCTCTTTTTCTGAAACTTCTTTTTTCAGATTCACCGCTTCTGTTCGATCTGCTCCAATACAGAGAGTTACATTTTCGGAAGAACTTCCTTTATTAACAGGTAATAAAATCCAGTCGCAGAACTTTTCGGCTCCGGCAATAATAAACATATTTGAAGTTATGTAGTTATCTCGTAATACCGTTTTGTCAGCATCTACTTTACTTGTCTGATTTTGCAGCAAATTGGTAAATTTCAGAAAGAAGTTTTCACCAACTACATCCGCCTCTTCAACATTAAGCATTTCAAGAGATTTTTGGTTAGTTGCAATAATGCTCTGATTATTATCGAAAATTACTATTGGGTACGGTGAACTGGCAATATTAAAATCAAATATGGAAAGCTGGGAGGATGTCTCTTCAAATACAGTATTCTTTGATGAGGGACAACCTTCTTCACTACTCTCTTCACTAGAACATTCAGGCTTGTCTTTTAATAACAGAAAGTTTTTTTTATACAGATAATAGCTACTTAAAAAAAATGCTATTAAAATTGCCATGACTGTAATAACCAGAATATTTCTATTTGAAATAATTGATTTTAACTGGTCTATTTCAAAAAAGTATATAACAAATATATTCAGTATTAATGCTGCTAACATTTCAGAAAACACCAAAATTGCAACTATTCCTACTTTAAGCATCCTTACATCCTGCATAATACCCCGTAATCTATGAATTATTGTAGTAATATCATTTTAGTAGAGAGCTGCATTTTTCCCAGATTTACTAACTGCATATATTTATAAAACGGTTCATTAATAAACACATCTTAGCTGACATAAAGTTTTAAACATCGACGGTTGCTTAAAAACCTGTGTGTTTAAATCACTTATTTACAAGCATACCTTCTAATATTCGTGCTCCGCTTTCTACGAAAGAACTGCATTTCATGTTAAATAAATTATTATTTACTGCTATTTGCCTTCCTTCTTCTGTACTTAAATCGCAACCTAATAAAGAACTGCAATCAAAAAATTCATTTTGCCTTTTAAACTCTTCACAAAATTCATTAATACGTTCATAAAGTTTGCTTCGCCCATCTCTGTTATTACAATCTTCACCACATGTTGCTATTCCCAAAACCATAATAGCTCCGGTAATAACACCGCAAGTTTCCGATATTTGCATTCCAGCAGCAAAACCTGCAGATAGTTTTAAGGCATCGGCTTCATTCAGATCATACTCATTACAAAAACAGGTAATAATTGCCTGAGAACAAGCATAACCGGAATCGAACCTCTCTTTTGCCAATTCACTCTTTATCATATTTTATTGCTAACCTTATTTATAAAGTTTCTGAAGCAGAAAAAACATCTGCCGGCTCCTGCATAAAATAGCCCTGAATATAATCGACACCGCAACGATAAAGTGCGGCAAGACTACTGGCATCTTGCACCAACGAAGCTATTGTCATGGCATGATTTTCACTTGCTTCTCTGGCTATAGCTTCTATTCTTTGCTGATTTTCCTCATTGCTATTTATATCCACAACAAGAGAACCATCAATTTTTACATAGTCTACAGGCAATTTTTTTATGATGTGAAGGGAATCTCTATCTTTTCCATAATGCTCTACCGCAATTTGGCATCCTAGTTTTTTCAGGCCGCTTGTCAACTCCCAGGCATCCTGTAGCCTTAATGATGCAGATGACTGAGTAATCTGAAATACAAATCTATTTCCTTCAAGACCAGATTCAAATATACGTTGCTCAATAAAAAAGATAAGATCCCTGTCTTCTATACTGCTCGGAAACAGTTTTATAAATAAAATAGGCTTATGCCCTAATGAGTTATTTTCTGAAATCACATGTATAGCATGATCTATTACCCAACGATCAATTTTACTACTGACATTTGAGTGCTCAGCAACAGGTAAAAATTCCTGAGGTAAAATATCTGCTCCTGTCTCATCCTGCATTCTTAAAAAAACCTCATAGAAGGATTCCGGATGACCACTTAGGTTGGCAATAGGTTGATAAACCAATCTAAAGCGATCCTCCATAAGAGCGGATTTTATCGCCTCAGTCCACTTTTCAATTATTTCCCGAGAAAGTTTTACAGTTTCTTCTCTATTGGATTCACTCTCTTTGTTGGCTTCATTAATTGCACATGACTCTTCTGCTCTTTTGACAGCACCAAGAGCATCAGACACTTTGCTACCAAGCAAAGTAACCCCCACGCTGTATTTGGCAGTCAGTTTTGTACCTTGATCTAAATATTCTACTTTTTCAATTGCTTGTCTTATTGACTCCACATACGAATCAAGAACTCTTTCGTCGTCACTATAATAAAGAATGACAAAAACATGGTTATCTATATATGCAGGAACATGCGGCGGAGAAACTTTACTTCTGAGAATATTTCCTACAGTTATATCAAATATTCTGGTAACTGCTGATTTATCTGAATTTTCCATCTCTTCAAGATGAATATATACCACTGCTCCTGATGCGCTTCCTGCCTGATTATGAGATATCGCCTGATTCAGCTTCTCAAAAAAATACTCTTTATTATACAAACCTGTAACGGCATCTCTTTTTGAAAGATACCTGAACTCCCGCTTAAGATTATCTGCTCGCTTAATCTTACTTTTACATATAGCTGCAAGATCACTCGATGGAATAGGCAAACCTATCAGAGTATCTATTCCTGATGAAATTGCCTGTTGATCAAATATTCTTTTATCCCGTTTGGTTATTACTGCTATAGGTAACCCAAAAAACTGATCGTCCTGCCGTAATACCTGAACCAGATCAACAGCACTGATAGTTGGCATATCTCCATTTATTATCAACATATCCGGCTTAAACAGATCTATACTGGAAAGAATTTCTGCTGAATTCTCAACAACTCCCGCCTGAAGCCCAAGACTATCCAGCTGTGAAACCGTTTGCCTTGGCAACTCGGAGCCATCGCTTAATAGCATAACCCTATCCACCTCTTTTTTGTTGTGATCACAATGCAGGTTGAGCTGATTCAGCATAGCCATGATATTTACCGGCTTAAAAAGAAATGAATCTGCCCCCTCTCTAACAGCATTTAATCTACTGGAAAGAGAACCATTTTCACCTATTAGCAAAGTAAAAATCTTATGATCACTAAATCCCTGAGCCGCACTAATTACCGCAGAAAAGCTTTTTTCTTTAAAAATCTTCAGTTCTGCAACAACAACCTGAGGACTATATGATTTACAAACGTTCTCAAAAACCCCAATACTATTCATTACTCTGGCCTTATAACCATAGTTCCTGGCCTGAGAAGCAAGCTCCTGTGCAATATTGTTATTTTCAAAAAGAAAGTAGATCTGTGATTCGCTATTATTCTCGACGTTGTTCCAAACCATAATCATCCTTAATATTCGGATTGAATAAACACGCAACTCTCTTATTTAAGATTAGGCAGCAACAACCTGATTTTCCAGTATATTAAGCAAAATAAGACGTCTATTTTAGAATAATTATCAATTTCTTCTTATTTGGCACCTTACAGACACTCTAACTAAGAATCTCTCTTAGCACCGTCGTAGCATAAGAACCACTTGGCAAATCAAATTTTACTTCGACACCATCATCATCTTCTTTACACTGAACATTTTGCGGAACAACCTTTAATTTACGCCGACTTAGTTCAACTCCAAACGCTATTAATCCTTCTGAAATCCATCTATTTTCATCTATAACCCGCATCTCAATTGAACTAAGAGAAAGAGAAGTCTTTTTATATTTTCCAAATAGAACTGCAGTAGGAGATATTTCATTTCTATCAATCCTTAACTGTAAATTCTCTTCAGAATTTGCTGAAAAGATTGAAGAACCATTGCTGAACATAAAAACATCATCAGGCAAAGCCTTATTCCAGCTGTTTTCGCTAACCCGTTGAGAAAGAACTTCATTAAATAAAAAAGATCTTGCGGTTGAAAGCAGTATTCCTCGCTGAGTTTTGCTCACCTTTGTTTTTCTGGCAAAAAAATCACTAAGTTTCATAATGTTTCTGCCTTCCCTACCAAAACGCTGCTCACCAAAATAATTTGGAACACCCTGCACTGCAATATATTTCATACTGTCTTCAATATCCTCCAATCTCACTCCTCTGATATAAATTATGAATTTATTCTTTTTTATTGTTCCTTTTTTAAGTTTCTTTCTATTTTTTGTAATATTTAATAAATTTATATTTTCGTTTTCCAGAAGATACCAGTTAAATTCTTTTTTTCCCGGCAACCTCACACTAAACCACTGAGTGGTTACAGCATTTTTATCTTTTAAACCGGCATAACCTATATCCATTCTGGGGACACCGCAAAATTTTGAAAGTATCTTTACAACCTCATCTGTATTTACTCCTGACTTTCTTATCTGCAAAAAAACATTCTCTCCCTCACCATCCGGCTCAAAAGAAAGAATCTCATCAACCTGAAAATCATGTATACGCTGTTTTATAAGCCCTCCGGACAGTTTGAAAGAGTAGGCTCGTGCAAGGTTAGCAAACCAGTTTGAATAATCGTTTATCAAAAAACACCTCTGGATAGTTCTGAGAAAATATAAAAACGCTGCTATACTAACAGATATTCTTTACTTATATCACAAACAATAATTGTAAAGGTTAATGATGTTTTTTACTCATAATGAAATGCTTGGCTCTATCGTTGGATACATCTCTTTTGGCCCATTTGGAGCCATGTATGGCAAAGTGATAGGCAAATCAATAGACAATTTTTTCAACTCCAGCCAAACACTACCAAGATATCTATCTAAAGAAGTTAAAAATTGTCGTCGAAACCAAGCATCTAACATAAATATTAATGCTGCATTCTTTGATTCTCTGTTTTCAGTAATGGGGTTAATTCTTAAATCATGCCTTTTGAGCAGAAAAAACGAACTGCGTCAATTGCAATTAATTATGGATCATATGAAGTTAAGCAGCGAATTAAGGCTTGACGCCATAAACCAATTCTATAATGGTCAAAGCAGTTCTTTTGTTATGAACAGTTCGCTAATTGAACTAATTAAAATTTGCGGTCGACGAACTAATCCGATAAAAATTTTTGTTGAAATTCTCTTACAATCCGTATACAAAGACGGGAAATATGTAAATCAGGGAATAAATAAGATTAAGGAAATATCTGCTTTTTTAAACATATCTACAGATGAATTTGAACAGACAAAATCGTTGGTAGCCAGCTATAACGAACATCTTGCAAAAAATAAAAACAGCTATAAATATGAGCTGGAAAACGCATACAATATTCTCGGCTTAGAAAAAGGAACTAATAAATCTGAGCTTAGAAAAAAATATAAACAACTTATGAATCAACACCATCCGGATAAACTTACAGCAAAAGGGTTTCCCAAAGAATTCGGTGTTATAGCTACAGAAAAAACTCAGGAAATAAAAAACGCATATGACCTCATCAATAAAAATCTCCGTTAATATCAATACAGTTAAAATCATCTCCGTTTTAATACTATCTTTTTTTATTGCATCCTGTGGTAATTCCAATGTAAGGCCGGAATCACCTAAATGGAAGAACATTTCTGCAGGAGGCTTCTCAAAGGTTTTTCTTTATGTCCCTAAAAACATTTCGCCTATAGGTAAAGGACGATCTTTAATGATGGTTCTGCATGGCTGTGTCCAGGAAGCTGTAGACTTTAAACTAGCCAACCTGGATCTTGTTGCAGAAAAATACGGAATGGTTATAGCGTTGCCTCAGGCAGAATTTCAATCGCACCTTGGCTGCTGGGACTACAGAAGTTCAAACAGAGGTCGCAACGATGGAGACTATGAAAACCTCATAAATCTTGCTAAAAACCTAACTGCAAGAAAAAACCTGATTATTGACCCCGATCAAATATATATTGCTGGACTCTCCTCAGGCGCATCATTTGCAATGACTACCGCATGTATTGCTCCTGATATCTTTGCCGGTATGGGAGCCTTTGCCGGCCCTAGCCTTGGGACTCATGCAGATGGATCAGCAATGAGAATTGATAGCGATATGAATACTGCTGCAACAAATTGCAAACAATACGGCCATAGTTACAAAAAGTACTTTGCAGATCAGGTAGCCTCATTTGCTCAGGGGGAAAATGACTCAATAGTAAACCATGATTATCTGAAAATTAACGCAGACGCTATGTCTGCTGTTTACAAAATAGCTTCATCTCCTCAAAAAACCAAGCAAATACAACCACAAATAACTGAATATCTTTATGAAAACGGCAGGGTATCAAGAATAACAATAAAGAGGTTTGGACATGAATGGCCTGCAGGATTAAATGCTGGTGGTGGTTTTATATCCGATATCAAATTCAACTATGGAATGTATCTTGCAGAATATTTTATGATTAATAATAAAAGAGTTTTAAAAAATTAATTTGCATTTATTACTTCCATATAAAAAGTCCCCCTCGGACTGCTACTTTCCAGAGGGGGAAATTGGGGGAGAATGTTACGTTTATCTTCTTACTACTTACGTTTATTGTCACTTTTATACAAACCATCCTTGGCATTCATCCTTTATATCTCTTACTGCATACTAACCTGATGATCACCTGCAATATCAGTAGAATTAATATATTGAGTTGATCCGGTTACTATTACTCTGTAGTCCTTAGAAGCATAGTGCCATGAACCACTCAATTCTACTTCTACAGTAAGCTCTGTACCTGCTTCCACATTTTCAATCTGAATCCAGTCGATATACTCAAAAGTATTTGACTCAGCAATTACATTTCCATTGGCATCTTTTACTACAATATCAAAATCATCCAGTTGGTATTCAGGTACAAGTACGATAGTTACATACTGATCTTCACCAGAAGTAAAAGTGTATGAATCAGTTTCCCAATATGGCCATGCAATATATCCTTCAACCATGAAAGATGTATCATTATCTGCTTTCGATTTAGCATAATCTTCATCGTAATTTTCAAATAGCTCGTAATCTCTTTCACCACCTTCATAGTCAACAGTTACAGTTCTTACCTCTTCTCCATTTTCAATGTATGCGCCATCGTAATCAGTGGCATAGCCATGTGCTCCTACCGGCCCCAGAGGACCTAAAGGACCTAACGCTCCAAGGGGACCCACCGGACCTAGTACAGACCATACCCCACCTGCCTGAAGCTGCTTACCGAAATCATTGATTGCTGGCAAATCAACATTATATGCCTGATAGCTTAAAGGACCATTTGGTCCTAATGGACCTGACTCACTTAGCGGGCCATCATGATCAGTCATATCATCAGACCAATCACTCCAATCACCAATTGCGCTCATCCAATATGATACATTCCAACTGTTATTTCCAACCGGACCAAGAGCACCCAAAGGTCCGTAAGGTCCAATTGGCCCCAGATACCCAAGACAGCTCTGCTCATCAAGATAGATCTCTGCATTTGACGGAGTACTTACTGCTGGTGTTACACTGACAAGACTTTGATTCATATCTTCAACTGATGAAGCTGAAATATAAAAATCACTTGCAGTAGCAGTTAATGATACAGATATAGCCAATGCTGCAGTAGATACGATTTTGGTAAAGTTTGCTTTCATTAAATAATCCTCAAATAATTAACATTAAAAATATAAGTAAATAAATAATTGCTTAACAACGAGATCTATACTAATAAACTCTTCTTCATATGTAAATAATTACATATTAAATTTGTGACACAGTCGACATATATTAGAGCACTCTAAAATACATGCAATGCAATTCATTTATGAATACATGGTCACTCAACCCAGATAAAATCAGGTTTATCAGTCTATTACCTAAATATTGAATAATTTTTTTCTTGCATCACACATAAAAACATGGATAATCCGCATCAGCAGTTGCACCATTGATGTGCTCTGCTTATTAAAATGGACTTTTATTAAGGGAATTTCCCATACAAGGATCACCATAACTTGTGGTGAACTATTAATTAAGAAATATCGCTAAAGCCAGTTTTCTTAATTGTTTAACTTAACTTTACCAATAACACAATCGGGAGTCTTACCATGAAAGCTAAATTAATTTTTGCTATATGCGCTCTATTTTTATCGTCTGCAGCCCTTGCTGCCAAACCAGTTGTAACACCTGGCCAAACTATTGTTAACGGCAATACAGTAACCTTATCCGGAACTGTTTATGACATGGATGGTGACATAGCTGGTGTTAGTGATCTTTTTGGAATGATGCCTTGCGAGCTAAACAATTACGGCTATGTTGCAACTTACACCTGCAGCCCGGAAGTAACTTTTGAGCCTGGTTATCACGAAATCACAATGATTGCTGTTGATGCTGCTGGAAACTACAGTGATCCGGCCTATGCTGGATTTACTATTGAAGAACAAGAATCTGTTGCTCCTGTTCTAAGTGCGGTAGTTGCTAACACTACTGATGCAGAAAATGTAACTATTACAGGCGCTGTTAATGATACTGACGGTGACATTGATTCAGTTAAAGTTGTTTTCGGCGGAATCGCTGCAGACATTGCTTGTGATTACGAAGGAACTGATTTTGCAGGTACTTTTACTTGTGAACTTGGAGCACTTGAAGCTGGTGATTACGCTGTAAATATTGTTGCTGAAGATGCAGCAGAAAACACTGCAACTGAAGTAGTAGAATTCTCAATCGGCACTTTCAATGAGTGTGTTACTGCCACAAATCAAGAGCACGTTATGAATGGCCGCGCTTACACTTCGGGTTACTGGTTCTCAGTTGCTTATAAAGCAATTGGCTCAGAAGATAACCTTGGAGCATATGGTTTCACCACGACATCACTACAACAGACTGGCGAAAACAGCTGGACTAAAGTAGATAGTTGCGAGTAATTCTTTACTTTAAGGTATAAACAAAAAGAGGCAGTCAATAGACTGCCTCTTTTTTCTATTATCATTATTTATAACCTTCATCTTTTCTGATAAATTGTCCATTCTTTTACTTTCACTAATAAGGTATAAAATGAGCAACATAGATAATTCTGAAGGCAAACCAATCGACATCTCCCACAACATTCCCGACTTTCTTGTACCACCTGCAAAGCCTGAGCAACTTACCAGCGATGAAGTTGACTTTTATTTCAACAAAATAAAAAAGCTTGTAAAAGAACAAAATGCTGTAATTGTATCGCACTTTTATACCCACCCTCTCTTACAACAACTTGCAGATGAAACTGATGGCTATGTTGCAGATTCTCTGGAAATGGCAAGATTAGGAAAAGAACATCCTGCTCAAACACTTATTGTTCTTGGTGTTAAATTTATGGGAGAAACTGCAAAAATACTAAGCCCTGAAAAAAAGGTAATCATGCCGGATCTTGCTGCATCATGTTCTCTTGATTTGGGTTGTCCGCCGGATCTATTCTCTCAATTTTGCGATCAACACCCTGAGCGCACTGTTGTTGTATATGCAAATACCAGTGCCGCTGTAAAGGCCAAATCAGACTGGGTAGTAACATCAAGCATTGCCCTAGATATCGTGCAACACCTGCATAACAAAGGAGAAAAAATCCTCTGGGCTCCGGATAAACATCTAGGCTCATATATAGAAAAAATGACTGGGGTAGATATGATCAAATGGCAAGGTTCATGCGTAGTTCACGAAGAATTCAAAGCTCAACAACTAAAAGAATTAATGAAAAAAAATCCGGATGCAAAGGTTCTGGTGCACCCCGAATCTCCTCTTGCCGTTATTGATCTGGCAAATAAAGTAGGTTCCACATCACAACTCCTGCAAGCAGTTAAAGACTTTGGAGCAAAAAAATATATCGTAGCCACTGAAAGCGGGATATTCTATCGTATGCAGCAAGCAATCGAAGAGGTGGAACTTATTCCCGCCCCATCAACAATTGAAGATGGCTTTAAGCGCCCTGCCCACGCACTCTGCCCATGGATGGCAATGAACGGTCTGAAAAATCTATGTGAGATTCTTGAAAACGGTGGCAATGAAATTGAGGTTCCAGAAAATATCAGACAAAAAGCATTTACCCCTATTCAGAGAATGCTCGACTTCAAAAAATAATCTCCAAATCATAAACAAGGAAAAAATATGATATTAATACTCGCTCCGGACATATCTAACGACTCAGGTGAATATCAATCACTCATCACGTATCTAAAAACTTTAAAAAACATAGAGGCTCGCCCCCACATAGTAAAAGGAAAAGAACAAACTCTTACAGAAATTTATCTTGTTGGAGACACTTCTCAGCTAAAAGCCGATGACTTCAAAGATCTCCCCTGTGTAAGCAATATTGTAAAAATATCCAAACCATACAAAATAATTGGCAAACATGCTGACGATAAACGTCCTACAGAATTCACATATAATGGTATAACCTTCAGCCAGGACAATATCAATATATTTGCAGGACTATGCGCCGTAAGCACCAGAGAGCATGTTGAATCCATGATGAAAGCACTCAAGGAAAACGGTCAGCAATGCACCAGAATGGGTGCCTACAAACCAAGAACCAGCCCCTATTCTTTTCAGGGACATGGTAAAAACTGCCTGCCATATGTATTCGAGCTTGCAGGTAAATACGACATAAAAGTAATCGCAATGGAAATCACCCATGAAGATCACATCGATGAAATTAACGAAGCACTTGAACTAACAGGCAATCCTACCGGAGTAATGTTACAAATTGGTACCAGAAATACCCAAAATTTTGAATTACTTAAAAGTGCCGGCAAACAGACAAGATTTCCTGTACTCCTGAAAAGAGGTTTTGGAATAACTCTGGAAGAATCCCTTATGGCAGCAGAATATCTTGCCAGTGAAGGCAACAGCAATATTATCTTTGCGCTACGCGGCATGAAAACAAACATGGGCGACCCACATCGAAATTTTGTTGACTTTGCTCATATTCCTGTGGTTAAAAGATTAACCAGAATGCCTGTCTGTATTGATCCATCACACTCAGTCGGCACACTAGACAGAGGAGCAGACGGCATAACAGATGTTATGCATGTTACTGCACAAGGAGTAATCTCCGGCGCCAATATGATCTTGATAGATTTCCATCCTGAACCAACAAAGGCTCTTGTAGATGCAATGCAGGCAAATACCATTGATCAATTACCGGTATTGATAGAAGACGTAAACATTGCCAGAGAAGCATATTTAAAACGTTTACAAATAAAGGGAATAAAACCTTAAGCCAGCATCTCTTTAATATAATATTTGCTGATTCAGAGTTCTCCTGCTGTTTCACAACAAGGGGAGAAATAACATCCCCTTAATAAACTTTGAATCAGTTCATCCGCAAATCTCAGCCACGTTAATTTCTTAAAAAAATCGCCTCTTTCAACCTCTGCAGACAAACCAACTAAACTCGCAAATATAACGCTGATTACTTTACTATTACCAGTCTTATAATGTACATACACTAACGCAAAAACCCCTTACTAAATATTAGAAAGGGGTTTTTACTATATCTTTTTTGGTATTTAGGTTTTATTTTCTTTTTCTAGAAAGCCCTAAACCAAGCAAACCTAAACCAAATAACGCAATTGAAGCTGGCTCAGGAACTTCGCCATCTTTTCTATACTCAATATTATCAACAATTTCAATTAGATTTGTATCATAATAAATTTCTGCGTAGTTAAACAAACCTGTACCGGAAAGGGTTTGATTCATAATATCATCCCAGTTGGCAGTAAGAGCATAAGAACCTGTTAAAGCTCCATCAAGATAGAGATCAAGGTGCATTTGTCCATCAGGATCTCCAAACCCAGGATTGTCATTACCGAAATCGAACGATAGGTAATCGTATGTGTTGGCAAAACTAAGTTGTAGACGACTGGAATCATCTCCAAATATGCCAAGAGCAGTACCGTCACTTTGATGACCATAATCGCTCACTGATAAACCGGTCCCCATTGAATCGGTAAATGTAACATCACCAACGCTAAAAGAATTAACATTTGAAGCAGTAACACCATCAAAATTTATCACAGTAGCATTAGTGTTAGCTGCCGCAAGCAATCCAAGAGCGATAATTAATTTTTTCATAGTAATAATTCCTTAAAGTTAAAATCAGAATAAAACCAAACCATCCCCTATAACAAAAGCAATATATATGCCACACCAATAACCATATGATATAAAAACATTTTATGAAATACGTAAATAGCAACTGTAAAAAAAACCGACATAACCTTGCAAAAAAACCACTAAGCTTTCGGCAATGTCACTCCAGTCTGCCCCTGATATTTGCCACCACGATCTTTATATGATGTTTCGCAAATCTCGTCCGATTCATAAAAAAGCATCTGAGCAACCCCTTCGTTAGCATATATTTTTGCAGGCAATGGCGTTGTATTTGAAAACTCAAGCGTCACATGCCCTTCCCACTCAGGCTCCAAAGGAGTTACATTTACTATTATTCCGCAACGAGCATACGTTGATTTGCCAAGACATACAGTCAACACATTACGCGGAATCTTAAAGTACTCAACGGTTCTTGCTAAAGCAAATGAGTTTGGGGGAATTATACATACATCAGACTTTACATTAACAAAACTGTTTTCATCAAAGTTTTTCGGATCAACTATTGCCGAATTAATATTTGTAAAAATCTTAAATTCATCTGCACAACGAACATCATAACCATAACTAGATGTTCCGTAAGAGATTATTCTTTTATCATTTTCACAATAACGAACTTGCTCTTTCTCAAAAGGTGAGATCATTCCCTGCTCAGACATTCGCCTGATCCATTTATCTGATTTTATGGACATGCCCTGTAAACCTTGTTTTTTATGTTTTTGATAATGGTTGCTGCGAGAGTCTGGCAACCAAGTTGATAGCCACCTCTTTTATCACACGAGATATCTGTAAAGATGGTTGCTGCAATACTATTGGTAAACCTACATCCATGCTCTTTTGCAATTCGTGACTATATGGTAGCGAGCCAATAATATCAGTTCCGCAATTCTTTGCCACCTGTTTGAGCTCTGTTTCTCCGAATATATGCTCCATACTATTGCATTTTGTACAAATATTAAGGCTTTTATTTTCAATAACACCTAACAGTGGTACATCTCGTTTTTTATATATATTTGAAGTCCTTACAATGTCTTTTTCAGAAAATTCATCAGGAATTCCTATTACAACGGCACCACTTACAGGGTATTGCTCCAAAATATTTTTAAGAATATCACCACTTGAAGATGGCATATCGACAATAAGATAATCCAATTCCCCCCATTTAGTTCCTTTAAGAAACTGATTTAAAATTCTTGAAACTTTATTACTACCCCATACAGCACTGTTATGCTCTTTTTCAAGTATTCCTGCTATAGAAACTGTTTTTATTCCATTTTTCTCAACCGGAATAAATATATTTTTTTCAGTTTTAATTTTTTCAATTATCCCTAAAGCGAAATACAGATCGGATTTAAACAAATCTGCATCAATAATCCCTACCCTTGCACCCTCATCAGCTATTGCTGCAGCAATATTTGCCGTTATTGCTGTTCGTCCCACTCCTCCTTTACCACCACCTATAAGAATAACATTTTGTATTCCGTCAACTCTTTTTACATTCTTCTGAATAATATGCGATTTGCATTTGTGTGTAATATGAACATGAATCTTCTTTATTCCTTTAACCGATTCTATTTGCCCTTTAATTTCTTCAGCAAGAACAGATTTATATTTTTTTATCGGAAAACCAAATTCCAGATCAACAAAAACAACATCTTCATCAATATGAATATCTTTTACAACATCGGCCGATATTAAATCTTCCCGCAAATGTATATCGTAATAATCAGCAATAGCTGCTGCAACTGAGTCTATATCTGGCTTTTCCATTTTCTTTAACTACTTCCTTATTAAACCCGTTGTGATTTTATAAGCTCTTTTAAGCTCCAATGCCGTAATATTATATGCTTCTTCAATTTCCCTTAAACCGAACTGAGTGCAAGCTCTTTCAACTGCAATTGCACCTATACTTCGGCTATTAGACATTACACTTTCAATTATGGCCTCTTTTTCATTATCCTCAAGCCTGTGACTTTCAAGCTTGCTTATCATTTCTGCTGTACTGTTCAAGTATATTTGGATCATCTCTTTTATATCAAGATCGTTACCCAAATCTTCTAAGAGATTTTCTGTAACAGTTTTATCAAAAATCTCATGATCAATTTCAATTTGTTTCTCTGTCAAATATCGGCTAAGAACCCTCACCATCTCCTCTTTAGAAAAAGGCTTGGATATAAAATCATCCATTCCACAGGATACACATTTTTGCTTATCGCTCTCATAGGCATTAGCAGTTAACGCTATTATTGGGATTTTTCGAATATTGTTCTCTTTTTCATACGCCCTAATCCTTATTGTTGCCTGAATACCATCAAGCTCAGGCATCTGACAATCCATAAAGATAAGGTCGTAATCTCCGCTTTTATATTTATCTATTGCTTCAAAACCATTGCTTGCAGTTTCAACATTATTACCGGCTCTCTCCAGTATTTTCTTTGCAACCAATTGATTCTCCGGAATATCTTCTACTATCAGAATGTTATTAGAAAATACCGATGCCGATATAGAGTTGCTATTTTGAGATAAATGATATTTTGTTATAACTTGATCTGTAGTTGTTAATGAAATAGCCATCGCATCAATTAATGATTTTTCAGATTCAGATCGCGACAAATATACCGCAATACCATTCTCATTGAATAACGAAGAATCGCCTCTTGTGGCACTGCTGCAATAGATAACAATCTTAGAATCCCCCCATAGCCCTTTGATTTTTTTAATAAAAGAGGAATGTTCTTCATTTTGGAGTTCTGCATCTATTATTACAAAATCGGGTGCC
>QZLD01000058.1 GCA_004796385.1 Gammaproteobacteria bacterium
CCGAACATATTGAAAAAAAACATACAGAAAAAAAAGCAGTAAGAGGTTTAATAAATAAGGCGCAAAAGCAGTCTGCATCAGGAAAACATCAGGCAGCATGTGTAACCCTTGAAAGGGCGATTCGTGTTGATTCATCCAATCCGTTGGTTTGGAGAAATATGGCGATAGTTAAATATAGGATGAGAGATTATGCAGCAGCTGAATCTATGAGTTTGCGTTCATTGAGTTTTGTTCATAATCGAGGGGCGTTATATCGGAACAACTGGAAGCTGATTGCGGATGCCAGAAGAGCAATGGGCGACAAAGCGGGCGCTAAAAAAGCGATAGAAAAGGCTGGAAACTGACAGATGTCTTCGGTAGATCTTTTTGGTTCGGATCGGCCATCTGAAATATTGGGTGAAGAGGGTGTATTCTCACGCTCAATAGATGGATTTACTGCCAGAAAACAGCAACAGGAGATGGCTGATGCGGTAAATGAATCGTTGCACAACTCTTCTGTATTTGTTGTTGAGGCGGGAACCGGAACAGGAAAAACTTTTGCTTATTTGGTGCCGGCGTTGCTTACCGAAAAGAGAGTGATTATATCAACCGGAACCAAAACCCTTCAGGATCAACTCTTTAAAAAAGATATACCTCTTGTAAAAGATGTTATGCAGGTCTCTTTTAGAGCAGCATTGCTTAAAGGTCGTGCCAATTATCTCTGTCGTTATCGTTTTAGCCAGACAGAGACGGAAGGGCGCTTTTCCAGCAGGGCTGAGGTTAGCCATCTAAAAAAGATATCCCGATGGAAGGCGCGCACAAAAAGAGGTGATATTTCCGAGGTATCGGCAGTTCCGGAAGACTCCATGATATGGTCGAAGGTAACATCGACAGGCGATAGCTGTATGGGCAAGGAGTGCGATTGTTATCAGGAGTGTTTTGTTGCCAAGGCGAGAAGAGAGGCGATGGATGCCGATATTATAGTTGTTAACCACCATCTGCTGTTTGCCGATATTTCACTAAAAAGTGATGGTTTTGGCGAGATTCTCCCCGATGTTGATGCCTATATTATTGACGAGGCGCATCAGGTACCGGAGGTTGCCTCAGACTTTTTAGGGGTAACTATAAGCAGCAGGCAGATTAATGATCTGTTTCGGGATGTTGAAATTGAATACTACAAAGAGTGCGGAGATGTTGACGGTTTTATAGATGATCTGGATAAAACCAAAAAGTCCGTGAATGATTTTCGTCTGGCATTTGGGGTGGATGGCAGAAAGGCTGCATGGGACGATAATCAGCAAGAGGTTGTTAAATCCTTTTCAGATATGAAAGAAAAAATGGTTGGTTTTGCAGATAAACTGGATGCTCTTTCCGATAGAGGAAAGGGGATGGAAAACTGCCATGCTCGTTTGCAGGAAATTTTAGACATGATTAATCAGTTCAATAATCATGAGTCTGCTGAAAATGAAAGCATTAAGTGGTTTGAGGTGTTTAGTAAATCATTTATTTTAAAAACCACTCCACTTGATGTGTCCGACAATCTTCGCGAAATATTTAATAACGAAGGGGTTTCATGGATTTTTACATCGGCAACTCTTTCCGTAAACGGTAACTTTGATCATTATCTAAAGACAATTGGTGTCGAAGATGCTCAAACTCTGTTGCTTTCAAGCCCCTTTGATTATTCATGCTCAGCAGTTCTTTATTCACCTTTGAGTCTGCCTATGCCGGCAGCTTCGGATTATACGCAAGCATTGCTGGAAGAGGTTGTGCCTTTATTGAATGCCAGCAAGGGCAGAGCTTTTCTTCTGTTTACCAGTTACAGGGCGCTGGATATTGCAGCAGATATTCTTTCTGAGCGGATAGAATATCCAATCTTTGTTCAGGGGCAGATGTCGAAAGGAAAAATACTCGATAAGTTCAGAGAAAAAGGAAATGCAGTTCTTTTGGGAACAGGTAGTTTCTGGGAGGGGGTTGATGTAAAAGGAGGTGCTTTATCCTTGGTGGTGATTGATAAACTGCCGTTTTCATCTCCCGGAGACCCTGTAATGCAGGCAAGGATTGATGCAATAAATAAGAGTGGCGGTAATGCGTTTATGGATTACCAATTGCCTAAGGCGGTAATTACTTTAAAGCAAGGAGTTGGTCGACTGATAAGGGATAGCTCCGATAAAGGGGTAATGGTTATTGCAGATCCACGACTTCTAACAAAATCGTACGGAAAAACCTTTATTCACAGTTTGCCTGCAATGGCGAAAACAAGAAGAAAAGATGGGGTAATCCGGTTTTTGGAAGGGTTGTAAATATACTTTTAACTGAAAGCAAAAAGCCGGAAAGGGGTATTATCCTTTCCGGCTTTTGCTTTTTAATCGGTATTATTATTAAAAAATATCTTCCAGAACAGGAATAATTACCGCAGAGGCTATGCCGATTCC
>QZLD01000127.1 GCA_004796385.1 Gammaproteobacteria bacterium
CGATTAAGGCTGAATAAATACTCAGGGTTAATTTCATTGTTACACAACAATTCCCCCTTCATTTGATTTTTATCTTGGTTTTATGAAAGAATACTCACCCCATCCAGGAGGCAATAGAATGAATTTACACGAATATCAGTCAAAACAACTATTTAGAGAATACGACATTCCCGTACCTGATGGCCATGTAGCCCATACGGTAGACGAGGCTTGCGGCCTTGCCGGAGAACTTGGAGGCAATTGCTGGGTAGTTAAAGCTCAGGTGCATGCGGGCGGGCGCGGAAAAGGAGGCGGAGTAAAGATATCTAAAAACAGAGATGAGCTTGCAAACTATGTTAAAGATATGCTCGGTTCCAACCTTGTAACTCCGCAAACTGACGAAAAAGGTCTGCCCGTAAATACAGTACTTATTGAGCAGGGGCTCAATATTAAATCGGAACTCTATCTTGGGGCTTTAATAGACAGAGCGGAAGAAAAGATCGTCTTTATGGCATCTGCCGCAGGTGGTATGGAGATTGAGGAGGTTGCCGCTAAAAATCCTGATGCCATCCTCAAAGTATTTGTAGATCCGGCCGCAGGACTTCAGCCTTATCAATGTCGCCAAATCGCTTTTGGATTAGGTCTGAATGACAAACTAACTCACGATCTTGTAAAGATGATGAGCAATCTTTACAAGCTATTTATCGACATGGATCTGAGTCTGGTTGAGATCAACCCGCTTATCGTTACCGAAGAGAACGAACTACTGGCACTTGATGCCAAGATAAACATAGACAGCAATGCTATGGCAAGGCAGAGCAGGCTTACCGATCTGCGTGACTTCTCGCAGGAAGATCCAATTGAAGTTAAGGCATCAAGATATGGGCTCAACTATATTACTCTCGATGGCAATATCGCCTGTATGGTAAATGGCGCCGGACTGGCAATGGCAACCATGGATGTAATCAAGCTATATGGAGGTGAGCCTGCAAACTTTCTTGATGTAGGCGGAGGCACCACTGCAGATAAGGTTGCAGAGGCATTCAATATAATCCTCTCCGACCCCAATGTAGAGGCCATTCTGGTAAATATTTTTGGTGGCATCGTCCGCTGCGACCTGATTGCAGAAGGAATAATAGCTGCAGCAACAGATACCGATATTAACATTCCTATTGTCGTCAGGGTTGAAGGCACAAACGTAGAAGAGTGTCGCACCATGCTTGAAAATAGCAACCTGAAACTGGTAATGGCAGACAACCTTTCCGATGCAGCGGAAAAGGTGGTCAATCTGGTAAACGGCGCAGAGAAACAGGGGTAAAAGATGAGTGTACTTATAAATAAAGAGACTAAAGTAATCTGCCAGGGCTTTACCGGAAAACAGGGCACATTCCACTGCACACAGGCAATTGAGTACGGTACTAATATCGTTGGTGGCGTTACTCCGGGACGCGGTGGTGAAACCCACCTTAATCTGCCGGTTTTTAACACAGTTGCCGAAGCGGTTAAAAAGACCAGTGCGGATGCCACCATGATCTATGTCCCGCCTCTGTTTGCAGCAGATGCAATTCTGGAAGCGGTTGACGCAGGCATAAAGGTTATTGCCTGTATTACCGAAGGAATTCCGGCACTGGATATGCTTAAGGTAAAGGCGAGCATGAAAACCAGCAACTCCGTACTTATAGGCCCTAATTGCCCGGGCATTATAACCCCGGGAGAGTGCAAGATCGGCATTATGCCGGGCAAAATCCATCTGCCGGGCAAGGTTGGCATTGTTTCCAGATCCGGCACTCTAACCTATGAAGCAGTTGGCCAGACTACCGCAAACGGCATGGGACAAAGCACCTGCATAGGTATCGGCGGCGACCCTATTCACGGGCTCGATTTTATTGATTGCCTGAAGCTGTTTGAGGCAGACCCGCAAACAGAGGCAATTGTTATGGTTGGCGAGATCGGTGGTTCAGCGGAAGAGGCTGCAGCAGAATACATAAAAAATAATGTATCCAAACCAGTGGTCGGATATATAGCCGGTGTTACTGCTCCTCCGGGAAAAAGAATGGGGCACGCCGGGGCAATTATAAGCGGTGGTAAAGGCACTGCAGATGAGAAATATGCAGCGCTGGAGAGCGCAGGAGTTCATACAGTTAAGTCGCCAGCTGAAATAGGCAACAAACTACTGGAGATTATTGGGTAGCTCTCTGCATATACAAAATGCAAAAAGCCCTGATATATTCAGGGCTTTTTGTTATTTAAGGGGGCTCTGAAAATTACCTGCAAGAGCGAATTGCTGCGTTGAGCGGTGCTCGTAAACTCACTTATATACTTGATATATCTCGCTTACGGCGCGTCGTTTGTTTTGCTCCTCATCTCTTTCACCTAATAAATCAGAGCTTCCTTAAGAATTTCCTATTGAGAGCTTATACAATTCATCAGCAAGATTCTCTATCTCCTCCCTCATAACAAGTTTTTCAAGCCACGATTCAGGAATCCCTTCTATTCCATAATATGCGCCCGCTATCTGCCCGCAAATAGCTGCTGTGGTATCTGCATCGTCACCTAAATTTGCAGCCTTTAAAATTGCATCCTTGTAATTATTTGTATACTGAAAACACCACATTGCAGCATCAATGCTATCAACAACGTAACCGGAACCTTTCACGCTCTTATCGTATACGTTTCTGTACTCGCCACTGGCAACATATCCGATTTTCTCAGACTTCCAATCATGAAAACCATGTTTAAAAAGAACCCCTTCTCTTCCTACTCCTTCTTTTGTAAACGCATTAAAAATTATTGATCCGAGTAGTTTACAAGCATCTATACATTCATCAGCAGCATGAGTAGTTCTTGAACTTTCGGAGGAAAAATAGAGCATCTTTTCATAGTCTGGATAGTAAAACATTGGCACAGGAGCTAATCTCATAATAGAACCATTTCCGGCTGCGTTGTAATCGGTACTGCCTGAAAGCGGATCTCCACTTTGCCTATACCTGTCCAGTGCTTTACTAACGGTATTTCCAATATCGAAACACTCTCCGGTGGAACTCATATAACCACAGCTTTGCCAGTTACAGTATCTGTTCATTTGGTCAACAGAATCAAAACCTTTTTTATAAATTAAACTATGAGCCAGACATAAAGCCATTGACATATCGTCTGTCCATTGCCCTGCCTTCAACCTAAACGGCCCCTTCCCAACCATATCGGTTACAGGCGGAAATGTGCCGGGTGCCTTGAATTCAACTGTCGTTCCGACAGCATCACCACAAGCCAGCCCCAATAAACAACCTTTGTATCTATCAATTAGTTTCATACTTTTATCCGTTAATTTTTCCAACAACTAATATGGAGGCAATAATCTTCTAACCCCATGGGTTAGTTTTTTGGTAAGTTATACTGGTAGTTCGTCAGTGCTCTTGA
>QZLD01000043.1 GCA_004796385.1 Gammaproteobacteria bacterium
ACCTTCTTCGATGATACCTTCCTCAACACCTTCTTCGATGATACCTTCCTCAACACCTTCTTCGATGATACCTTCCTCGATACCTTCTTCATCACTCACGCAATCCATAGGGTCGCTTATATAAGCCTTACCATCAGAACCAATATATACAGTATATTCCTGTCCGGTATAGGACCATACTGATTCACCATCGCCTGTAAGACTATAAAAACCCCATTTCTCATTAACATAGCCAGCATCAATTAAATCCGGATCAACTTTTCCGGTAAATGTAGGACAAGAGTTTTCAGCACTGCCTTCATCACTGCCCTCATCACTACCTTCACCACCACCTTCTACAACTTCAGAACCGTCACTTGTTATATTTTTAAAGAAATCCCAAGCTAAGGTAGTTGTTGTAGGACCTTTTTCCCATGTCCAAGGCGGCTTTCCTATAGCAGGAACCTCACCACCACTCCAATAGTGACCTACCCCATAAGAACCGGTTCTGGGACCAACTGTAAGACCATTATAAAGATAGGTTTCAACCAAAAGCTCACCATTTGCACCACTATAAGAAACAACTTCGCAAGCTATTCCCTCCTCAGTACAATCCCCCGTTGCATCTGCAGTTAAATCTGCACCAAACGCAGTCAGGTGAGAATCTCTCATTAAATAAGCATTCTTCGGCAACACAACCGTATCGTTAAGAGAGTTCATTATCATTAGTGGAATCGCGCGATCAGTCTTTCTCTGTGCAATAATTTTATTTACAAAATAATCAAGACCATAGATAAATTGATCTGCGGTTACAGATGTTGAACCATCACCATAAGGAAGACCGGAAACTGACGCAATCGCCGTCCAGTAGTCATTATAAACAACACCCTCTGCTACAGCCATCGCTGCACCCGATGAGATACCGGTTATATAACGACGCTTAGGATCAATGTTGTAATTGGCATCAACTTCTTTGGCTATACCGTAAAGATCATCTGCCTCACCACCTCGTCCTCTCTGGACATGCTGGTCAGTCCAATACCCCCAGCAATTCTCATTACGCATTTCATAAAACCTGGTTACAAATGGAAATACTATTATGACGTTGTTCTGATCTGCTATCAGATCCCAGTCCCAGTAATCTATCGCATCCTGATCGTTCATGGCGCAACCATGAAGCACCATAATCATAGGAACTGCTTCGGAGCCACTATATGATTTTGGCAAATAAACCGAGTATTCCCGCGTTATTGTTCCCCCTGTGTAATTATACTCGTCAAAACTGCCTGTACCGGTAAAGCCAGCAGCAAAAGACAAGGATGAAAACATAAGAGAGCTCACTACAAGCATCAGTGCTTTTTTCATTATCTCCTCCAAAATCCGATTTAATCGGACGATATTATTATTTATCCCCAAAACATGCCTGTTTATTTTTCCGCTTCTATAATTCCATGTTTATTTCGTTAATTATTATGCAAACAACAACAAACAGGAATGTGACATGTTACTCATTTGTTTAGGTAAGTATGCACATTTTTATGCCCGCTGTCACACTTTTTTACGGAACTGCTTCACATTTTTTTGTGTGCATCGCACCATTTGCAATTGCTGCAAACGCATAATTTATATATAATTTTTAACATATAAATATTATAACCAAACAATATAGAGGTATTAATAGTGTTGTTTTATCTTATATTGAGCACTTCCTGCCCCATCATTTCAGGAGTAACCAGAACCACCCCCTTAGGAGAAACATGGAAATACCTTGAATCACGCTCGAGATCTTCCCCTATGATTGTACCCTCTGGAATAGTGCATGCCTCTTCTATTATAGCGTTCTTTATCTTGCAGTTTTCGCCAATTGTCACCCCCGGCATGATAATAGACTTTTCAATTAAAGAATGAGAGTGCACATGGACATGAGAAAACAGAAGAGAATCTCTAACGATAGACCCTGAAACCAAATCACCCCCGGATACCATAGAATTTATAGCCATTCCTCTTCTCCCATCCTCATTAAATATAAACTTTGCTGGTGGCAACTGCGCCTGATATGTCCATATCGGCCACTCTTCATCATAAAGATCCAGCTCCGGCTTTTCGCTTATTAGCTCCTGATTAGCTTCATAGAAGGCATCCACCGTTCCCACATCACGAAAATATGGCTGCTTACCTGTGTTTGGATCTCTGAAGGGGTGAGCAACCACTCTGCTACTGGAAATTGCATAAGGAATAATGTCCTTGGCAAAATCCCTGCTTGATGAGAAATTGGCTGCGTCCTGCCTTAACTGCTCAAAAAGAAAATCTCTGGAAAAAACGTATATACCCATAGAACAAAGTGCGACATCATCTCTGCCGGGCATCGGCTCGGGGTTTTCAGGTTTTTCAGTAAAGCGGGAGACCACCCCGTCTTCATTGACACTCATCACTCCAAATGCCTTTGCCATTTCAATTGGTGTCTCTATGCAACCAACTGTCATATCGGCACCACACTGCACATGCTTGGCAATCATTGTGCCGTAGTCCATTTTATAGATATGATCTCCGGCAAGCACAAGAACATAATCCGGCCTGTGTGAATTTATGATATCTATATTCTGATATACAGCATCTGCAGTTCCCGCATACCAGTCCGTCTGATTGATTCTCTGCTGCGCGGGGATTATTTCTATGAACTCCCCGAACTCACCACGCAAAAACCCCCAACCTCTCTGTAAATGCTGAATTAAGGAGTGGGCTTTGTACTGAGTAAGAACAGTGGTTTGACGAATACCCGAGTTAATACAGTTTGAAAGCGGAAAATCGATAATTCTGAATTTTCCACCAAAAGGCACAGCAGGCTTTGTGCGCCAGTCGGTTAAATTAGCAAGTCTGCCACCGCGTCCACCGGCTAAGATTACCGCCAGTGTATTTCTGGTAAGTTTACTTACAAAACGCTGATTCTGCATAAAGTCCATTTAACATATCCTGAAAACTTGTAGAATTTTTATCTTTAATCGCTATTATAGCAAACTTCTTTGCGCCTATTGGCTGTGTTTCATTAATTTATCAGGGATTTTTATGCAGAGCATTCAACAGACAATCGCTTCAGATCTTGCCGTAACGGAAAAACAGGTTGCTGCCGCTATTTCATTATTGGATGAAGGGGCAACTGTTCC
>QZLD01000079.1 GCA_004796385.1 Gammaproteobacteria bacterium
AGAGATCAGATAAACTCTAAACTTCTGACTGTTGTTGATGAGGCAACAAACCCATGGGGGGTTAAGGTTACGCGTATTGAGATAAAGGACATCTCTCCGCCAACCGACCTTGTTAATGCAATGGCGACACAGATGAAAGCAGAACGTGAGAAACGCGCACAGATTCTTGAGGCAGAAGGTACAAGACAGGCAGCAATTCTTGCGGCAGAAGGTGAAAAACAGTCGCAAATTCTTGAAGCTGAAGGTAAAAAAGAGGCCGCATACAGAGAAGCAGAGGCGAGGGAAAGACAAGCTGAAGCAGAGGCTAAAGCCACCGAACTGGTATCCAATGCGATTTCGCAAGGTAATGTTCAGGCTGTAAACTACTTTGTTGCACAGAAATATGTTGACGCCCTTGGCAAGGTTGCTTCTGCCGATAATCAGAAGGTTATCCTGATGCCTCTTGAGGCATCCAGCGTTATCGGCTCAATCTCCGGTATTGCTGAAATAGCCAAAGAAACCTTTATGAAAAAATAGGGCTTATATAAATAACTTACAGTCAGGCAGAACATATCTGCCTGACAAAACCTTAAGAGGAATTTAATATGGAACAGCTTTTTTCACATATAACCATGTGGCACTGGATCGCTCTTGGAGCACTATTTGTTATTGCTGAAATATTTGTCTCCGGCTTTGTACTCTTATGGTTTGGAATAGCCTCAATAATTGTGGGCGTACTCGTTGGGTTTTTTTCAGGAATGGGCTGGGAACTTCAGCTTTCAATTTTCGCAATTACATCTGTAGCCAGCATTGTTGCCTGGTTTAAGTTTGTAGGAAACCGTTCGCCGGAATCAGACCGCCCTGAACTTAATAACAAGGGAGCTCAATATATAAATCAGGTATTTACACTTGAAGAACCCATTATAAACGGTATCGGTAAAGTAAAAGTTGGTGATAGCCTATGGAGAGTCAGCGGAGAAGATGCTCCTGTTGGCAGTACAGTTAAAGTTATCGGCATGGAATCTACAACCTTCAGAGTTACCCTTATTAAAAGAGCAGAATAAAATAGATCTAAACATTTAATCAAAGAAGGTTGTAAAGAGTATGGCTGACTGCCATTAATCAAATGCGTTAAAGCTTCCGTTCTGTGGTTTTTTTCATAAGAAAGCAAAACATAGTAAGCAAATACCACTATAAGACAATTTGTTTTGTATAAAACAAACGATGCCCCATAATATTCAGATATTATTTTCACTTCCGGGAGTGGCTTTCTTATTTAAAAAGATTGCTAATAGCTTCGTTCATTTTTCTCTTCTTCCTTGTTTTGCTAACTGGATTATTACCCTCTATGGTCTACCCTATCATTAACCAACAAAAAAAGGAGCATGATATGACCGACCACATAATTATAGGAGTTCATGTTAAAAACCGTACTCAACAGGCTATTGAACTGCAAAAAGTATTTACCGAATACGGCTGCAGTATAAAAACCCGATTGGGTCTGCATGACACAGACGAAAACAGCTGCTCCATTGCAGGTATTATTCTGCTGGAGATATTCGCCAAGGATGACTTAATACCAAATGAGATGCTGAAAAAGTTTAATGCTATTGATAATGTTGAGGCGCAAATAATGCGCTTTACACATTAATTCCCCCTTTAAACACCTAAAATCTATAGCAGCAATAGTAATGAAAACTTTGCTGCTAAAATCAAATATTCCGGTTCTAAAATCCCTGCATACCATGTCTGCGCCATAAAAACCTCCACAACAATATTAATCGATGGTCGACTATTGGTTTTTTTTTAGTATAATCGCCGCTCTTAAAATCTCTTTTAGCAAAGCCCGATAATTTAAAGATATTTATTTATAAAATCAATTTATATCGGTCTCCATCCGAGCAGTAGTAATGATTAAAAATCTTAGAAACATAGCTATTATCGCCCATGTCGATCATGGCAAAACCACCCTTGTTGATGAACTTTTAAAGCAATCCGGCACAATTAGTGAACGCTCCGGCCCGATTAAGCGCGTAATGGACTCCAATGATCTTGAAAAAGAGCGCGGCATAACCATTCTGGCAAAGAATACCGCTATTAACTGGAAAAACTATAGAATAAATATTGTTGATACTCCCGGGCATGCCGACTTTGGCGGTGAAGTTGAACGCGTACTCTCAATGGTAGATTCTGTACTGC
>QZLD01000322.1 GCA_004796385.1 Gammaproteobacteria bacterium
AGAGCTCCTGCATCAATCACGCTTAATAACTCCAGCGTAAATGAGCTATAAAAAGCCACAACACCATTGTCTTGCTTGTTTTCTGCCTCAATTGCTACAGCAACCAGACCACCATGCACTGCTACACTGTTGGCGGATGCGCCTAATTCAGCAGCACTTATGGATGCCACTTTTTCGGGAACATCCGGATTACTTATATCAAGAACATCTATACTGGCATCATTTGCATTTACCACAAATACTCTGCCGCTATATCTGTCATAGGCAACTACTTCTGCAGCACCTTCGTCAAAAACTCCCGTGTGATATGATCCTGCGACCTCTAACTGAATTCCAAGACGCCCAAAACCTCCGGCATTTGCAAAAACAGATACCAGCATTAATATGATAACAGTATATAATTTACTCATTTTCCACCTTTTATAGTAGCTACAAAAATGGGAAATCTAGCAGTACATTATTACAGAAGCGTTAACAGTTATTGCGTCATCCACTTCTATCTTTTTTCATTCATATACCCAAAACAGACTCCAGCTTCTCTTTTCTACCGGGAACGTGATAAAAATCATTCTGTATTGTTCTTATAACCTTATTGTTTGAGTAGATATTTATGTCAACAAGATAGCGATAGATATACTGTGCAAGTTTTTTAAGCGAGAACTTAACCAGAATATTTCACAAATACGCAAAGTATTTAACATATCATAATGATTAATATGGAAATTATGAGAATTGATTGTGTCGAGGTAGCAAAGGACAATCAGGTCGCTGCATGATCAGGTCTCATACACCAGATTTGACAATATCTCTTTTGCAGATGTTATCATAGGCTTTGTTATTTAGAAGATAAAAGGAAAGTATGTGAAAAATATAATTTTTATATTTTTGTCGTTTGTTTGCTGCAGTCTTTATGCTGCAGATAGCAAAATAAATAAACCAGAGATAAAAACCGTTAAGCAATTATTGCAAAAGGGAATTTCCCTAAGAAAAAAACATGATTATAAGGGCTCATTAGAAAGTTTTAGGAAAGCAAAAACCAAAATTAGAGATAGTAAAAATTATAACGAAATAGGCGATCCAGGTCCACGAGCCCACAGAGCTATCCTATGGTTAATGAAAGCAACATTAATTCTGGAAGAAGCTGGTGATAACTACAAGGTTAATGTGAAACACTTTCAGACTAAGTCATGCAAGAGTGCTGTTGATGCCTGCAGAAAAGGTTCATGTATTGTATTAGGGGTTTTAAAAGAGAACAAAATCTGCTCTATAAACACCAAACAGAGCCCTTTATAAAACCCTATTTATCTTTTTGTATATAAGTATTTGTTTCACAAGGAACTTAATGTTTCTATTCCCTTTAATGTTGCCTCAAGAGCTTTGACCATTTTATCTCTGGCGGCCTGGGTCTGGTTTGATTCCATGTCGCTAATAATGCTTTTGGCTAATTGATGAATAGTGCTATGAATATTTCCAAGCTCTTTATACTCAGGAGTGTTTCCACATAGTTTTTTACATTCACCAGAATAGAATATCCCGAATGGACATTCATTTGCATTTTTTGCTATAGCACTTAGGTTCTGTTTTTCACCTAGGTAGAATTCATAAAGCTTATTTGTAAATATAAGCATGTGGATTTGGGCAATAGCAAAATGAGAAGACTTATTTTGCATATTGTATTCATCAAACATAAGGCTGGTTTCAGCTATTTGCTCGATAAGATGACTGACATCAGCTATTAGTTTTGTTATGTCATTTTTTGATTTAAACATCTGTTGTGAGGCCATACTTGTGTTTGACGAGATCTGCTCTGTTGCACTGGATTGCTGCCCTGAAGCCGAAGATACAATAGATATGTCTTGTTGTAGCTCCTCAACTGTGCTGATTATCAGGTGAAAATTTACTGAAGTTTCTTTATCAATATCTTTTTTCTTTTGAACCAGATCGGTTACCACAATTGTTTCTTTGCTCGCTGCTCCAACATTTTGTTGCATCTCTGTGATCATGCTTCTGATCTCTTTTGTGGAGGCGTTGGTTTTTTCAGCCAGTTTTCTAACCTCGTCTGCAACTACAGAAAAGCCTCTGCCAGATTCTCCTGCTCTGGCGGCTTCTATTGCCGCATTTAATGCGAGAAGGTTTGTCTGTTCTGATATGTCGTTGATAACCTTCAGTATGCTTTCGATTTCATCTGCATTTTTTGTAAGGTAATCAATCTGACTGGATAGGCATTGAATAGAGTTATTTATCTGGTCAGAGTATTCCATTGAGGAGTTAATAATATCTTCCCCCTCCCTTGCTGCGTTAACTGCTTTATTGTTTTTTTGCTCAGCTGCTGAGGCGCTTCTCGCAATTTCAGTGATAGAAGTACTAAGCTCTTCACTGGCAGTTGCAACCTGTAGCGACATATCTGAGGTTTCTTCCATAGTCGAATTCATCGCTTCAGATTTTTTCATAACAGGTATAACATTAGAGCAGGCCTTTGCCAGCCTTACCAGAAGATCGCTGAAGCTGTCATCGAGTTTGTTTAAAAGCATATTGAAACTATCTGCCATTTCTTTAACTTCATCTTTTGAGCGCAGGTTAATTCTTTGAGTGAGATCTCCTTTTCCTTTAGACAGCTCTGCAAGAATCTTTGAGCTGTGATTTATTCCTTTAACGATTTTTTTTCCCAATACTATGGACATAATTATGGTTAGTAAAAGCAGTGCGCTGCTGATGATTAGTATATTTCTTATAAGATCAGATGATGCAGCTTTGATCTGCTCTTCTTTAATTACAATTTTGTCGGTAATATCATCAATATAAACCCCGGATCCTATAATCCATCCCCAGGGTTTGAATAGTTTTACATAGGATAATTTAGGCTGAGGTTTGTCTTTTCCAGGCTTTGGCCAGTCGTATTTTACGAAACCTTCACCGCTTTTTGCTGTAACATCAACCATGGCGACAAATAGGTTCTTATTGTTTTCAGCTACATTGTATTTTTCGTTATTAAGAACCTTGCCGTCTAACTTAGGAGCAGTGGGGTGCATGACCATTGATGGGTAGGGGGTAGCGTTATCATTAATCCAAAAATATCCTACCCCATTGTCATATCTGAATTTTTTTATTTCTTCAAGGCTCTGAAATTGAGCATCTGTAGCGGCATCATCAACATATATTCCGGTTCCTATCACCCACCCCCACGGTTTAAAAAGTTTTACATAGGACAATTTAGGCTGGGTCTCTTTTTTGCCTGGCTTTGGCCATTTGTAACCAACAAAACCTTCACCGGAGTTTTTTGTCACGTCAACCATAGCAACAAATAGATTCTTACCACTTTCTGTTACATTGTATTTTTTGTTATCCAATATTTTTCCATCCAGTGATGATGCGATTGGGTGCATTATCATTGAAGGAAATGGCTCTGCATTATCGTTTATCCATATATATCCGGTGCCATTGTCATAGCGTATAGCCTTTATTAATTCTTTAGCCAGTGCCTGAGCATCTTCTCTGCTTATTTTTTTATCATTTATTTGGGTTTCAAGGTCATTAAGCTGTGAGAAGGTGGAGTCGACTATGCTTTTTAATCTTTTTCCATAAACCTTTTGAATATATTCCTTTTTTGTGGAATTTGTATAAGTATTATTTATGGATTCATATGAAACATCTACAAGGCTTTTTAACTTTTGCTTGACCCGGGCGTATTCATTTTCTCGCATGGATTCAATATCTTTTTTTGAATTATTCTTTATGCTAACAACGCTTACAGCCATAATCATTATTATTGAAAAGAATATTAAAGCCGCATTTGCTAAAGAGAGTTTTGCCGAAATCTTCATAAATTAATCTCAATATTAACGTCTGTAATTATTTTTAGTAATAAAAAATATCCTATAAATAATATAGTTCGATGAAATGCTGTTTTCCACAATATAAAGGCAGTTAATTTTTTGGGGAATCACATCTAAACTTAGATGAAGTGCAATAGAGGCGGATTATGGTGGGCGAGATCTATTTGGTAGATAAGACCGCCCAAGACAGCAAAAAGCTATTGCAGACCATATTTAGTTAGTCAGATTTTTCTTAAATAATATTTAAAACTTATGTTTTGCAGGCTGGGTTTATCAAAGTAATTATCATACCATCGACAATAATAATATTGTCATCGGCAAGCTTTTTTAGTGTTCTGGAGAAGTTTTCGGGAGTGGTTCCCAAAAGCAGAGCGATATCTTTTTTAGGAACGGAGAGTTCTATTCTGTTGCTGTTCTGCTCACTAACTGCATGGTTAAGGTAAGATAAAAACCTGCTTTGCACATTAGTGTCCGGGGAATTTATATAGCATCATTCGGGTCAGAGTCATTGATTTTTTATAATATGAGAACCAGAAAACAGTTGCCCTATGAAACAGGGCTGATAAGATCAATCCCATGAAAAACAGCTACGAACATCTACCGGAAGACAAAC
>QZLD01000092.1 GCA_004796385.1 Gammaproteobacteria bacterium
CAAGCCCTTTACCCAAAAGAGCTGTTGCCATAGGTGAATTAACCGAGATGTATTCTTTATTATCACTGTAAATCTCATCCTTACCAACTATTCGGATTTTTTTTGTTTCGCCCGATTCGTTTTCTATCTCCACCCATGCTCCGAAAAAAACCTTGCCCTCTTGCTCTTTGGAATAATTTACGACTATTAACTCTTCTACTCTTTTGCTGAGATAGCGAACTCTTCTGTCGATTTCACGCAGGACTTTCTTGTTGTAGATATAGTCGGCATTTTCGCTACGATCACCAAGCGATGCTGCCCAAGTTACCTTTTTTGTTATCTCAGGTCTTTTTTTATACCAGAGATAATCAAGCTCATCTCTGAGCTTTTGATAACCTTCGGAGGTAATCAGTTTATTGCGGTCACTCATATCGGCACTTCTCTTTCAGACAGCAACCTTCACACAACGGCTTAACCTTGCAGTGTCTTTTGGCATGTTCTACCAATAGAGCGTGGTATTCGTTAAATTCCTGCACACTACCATCGAAATCGGTTTCGGCTTGCAATCTCAGCACTTCATATTTCTCGTCGCCAGCTATGAACCCTAATCTTTTGAAGATTCTTCTATAGTAGGCATCTATAACAAAAATACGACGTTCAAAGGCATAAAGCATTATGTCGTCCGCTGTTTCAAAACCGATACCGTTGACACTAAGAAGTTGCTTTCTCAGATCTAAGGTTGGTAGATTAAGAAGTTTTTGATATCCGCCTGACTGCTGATACCAGTGTAAAAAATTTTTTATTCTGGTGGTCTTTATATTGTAATAGCCGCTTGGTTTTATCTGCTCGGCAATTATTGAATTATCTGTGTTGCTAAGTTTTTCGGCATCCAGCAAGTTTTTATTCTTAAGATTATTTATAGCCTTTTCCACATTACTCCAGGCTGTATTCTGGGTAAGTATCGCCCCCAACATAACCTCGAACGGGGTTTCAGCCGGCCACCAGTTTAGAGTTCCGTACTCTTTGAGAAGAAGGGTATAAACACTTCTCATTTTTTTCGGTATATCTTTCCGGTTTTGGTTTTCATAGCGTTCTTGGTTCGGACTCCTCTGGCTATCCTTCTCTGTTTGCTCTGCTTGGCTTCAATAATGTCATCAATAGTCATTCCAAAGCTTTTTTTAATCTCAATTACCTCTGCATCATCAAGAAAACGCCAGTGTCCTACCCTTAATTCTCTAGGCAGTATAATTGTACCGAAACGCACTCTGACCAGACGTGATACGGTTAAACCTACAGCCTCCCACAGCCTTCTTACTTCACGATTTCTACCCTCTTTAATAACAACATGAAACCAGCTGTTGGCGCCATCACCTCCTGATTCGACGATATCACTGAATCTGGCAAAGCCATCTTCAAGATCAACACCTTCTCTTAACTGTGTAAGTGCTGCGCTTTCAACATTACCCAAAACCCTTACCGCATATTCTCTGTCAAGCTGTTGTGCCGGGTGCATAAAACGGTTTGCCAACTCTCCGTCATTAGTAAAGATGAGTAACCCGGAGGTATTTATGTCGAGCCTTCCGATAGATATCCATTTTGCCCCTCGCAACTTTGGCAATTTGGCAAATACGGTTGGTCTTTTTTCCGGATCTTTTCTTGTGGTTATCTCTCCAACCGGTTTGTGGTAGATAACTATTTTGGTTTTATCTTTTTTGATCGCCCTTCTGTCAATCGGTTTACCATTTACCTGAATTCGTTCATCACCGCTAACTCGATCACCGATTGTGGCCGTCGCTCCATTAATTCTGATGCGCCCCTGCTTTATCCACTCTTCCATCTCTCTTCTGGAACCAAAGCCTCTATTGGCGAGAAATTTCTGTATCTTTTCTGTCTTTGGGGATTCGCTATTATTCAACGCTGCTGTCCTCTTGGTTTTGGTGGTTATCTGCAGCTTCCTGCTCTTGATTATCGAGCCCGATCTCAAGCTCTTCCTGACTACCTTTACCCTCCTCCTCCGCAAAACGAAGATCAAGCTCGGCGTTTATTTCGGTAATATCACGCAGCTCCATAAGACTAGGCAGTTGATCCAGTGATTTTAGATTAAAATACGATAGAAACTCTTTTGTTGTACCGTAAATTGATGGCCTACCGGGAACATCTCTTTTACCGACTATTCTTATCCATCCTCGTTCCAGTAATGTTTTCATTATTTGTGAGCTGACGCTAACACCTCGGATATCTTCTATTTCACCTCTGGTTATTGGCTGTCTGTATGCGATTATCGCTAATGTCTCCAGAAATGCTCTTGAGTATTTTGGCGGTCTCTCTTCCCAAAGTTTCGAGATCCACGGCTGCATCTCGGCACATACCTGAATTCGGTAGCCGCTGGCAACCTCTTTCAGTTCAAAACCTCTTCCTGCATAATCTTCTTGAAGAATATCCAATATCTGCCGAATGTCGACCTTTGCCGGCCTTTCATGCTCTTCAAAAAGACATTGCAACTGATCCAGAGACAACGGCTGACCAGAAGCCAGTAACGCTGCCTCGATGATATTTTTTAACTTGGAAGTTTCGATAACTGCCTTAACCTGATCCAGACCGGACTCGTTAACCGCAGATTCTGCCTGAAGAAACTGTTCCGACATGTTTATTCCTGTATTTAATAAAAGAGTGCGATTTTGAGATCTGCAAAGATAAATGTCAACTGCGAAGCCTCGCATATATAGGCGCAAACTGTTCTCGCTGAATAATCTCTACCATAGATCCCTTTATAAGTTCAAGGATCGCAAGAAATGTCACAACCACACCTAGTTTTCCTTCTTCAATACGAAACAGGCTACTAACCTCTGTATATGATTTTGTGGTCAATATCTCCAGTGTCTGACTCATACGCTCCCTTACGGAAAGAGTCTCTCGCTGAATCTGGTGATTGGTAAACAGATCTGCTCTGGAAACCACCTCCAGCATAGAGGCCAACAGCTCTTTCAGGTCAACCTCGGGTAATAATTTTACCGCCCTGCACTCAGATGCCTCAACAGTCGCCTGATAGATATCTCTGCCCACTCGCGGAATCTGATCCAGATCTTCTGCTGCCGATTTGTAACGCTCATACTCCTGCAAACGCCTGATAAGTTCGGCGCGAGGATCATCCTCATCGTTCTCTTCAACCGGACGCGGCAACAGCATTCTCGATTTTATCTCTGCCAACATTGCAGCCATCACCAGATACTCACCGGCAAGTTCCAGACGCATATCCTTCATCAGCTCAACGTACTCAACATACTGCTTGGTAATTTCCGCTATCGGAATATTAAGAATATCTATATTCTGTCTTTTTATAAGATAAAGCAGCAAATCAAGTGGTCCTTCAAAAGCCTCAAGAAATACTTCCAGAGCATCAGGAGGAATATAGAGATCATCCGGTAGCTGGGTAACAGCCTCACCATTAACATAAGCGAACGGCATTTCAACCTGTCCGGAAAACTCCTGTCCTCCGCGAAAGATATCCTCATTTTCTACCTGATCCGCTTCCTGCTGCTCCATACTTTACCTGTAGTCGATTCCCATCGCCTTACGAACTTCGTCCATAGTCTCTCTGGCAACATCTCTTGCCCGTTCGCTACCCTCTGCAACAATATTTTCAATGGCGTCCGGATTTTTGGTGTACTCTTCAGCTCTTTTTCTGATCGGCTCAAGCTCACTATTTATAGCCTCAATAACCGGCTTTTTGCAATCAATACAACCTATCTTTGCTCCTCGGCAACCATCGCAAACCCACTGTTTGGTTGCATCATCTGAATACACCTCGTGAAACTGCCATACAGGACATTTTTCCGGATCCCCCGGATCAGTTAACCTGACTCTGGCAGGATCGGTCGGCATAGTTCGGATCTTTTGATCTACTGAATCAGGATCTTCCCTTAAAGCAATTGTGTTGTTGTATGATTTGGACATCTTCTGTCCGTCGATACCGGGCATCTTCGCCGTTGGTGTTAAAATTGACTGAGGTTCCGGCAAAATCATTCTGCCGCCACCTTCGAGATAACCATAAAGACGCTCCTGGTCGGCAATGGTGATATTCTGCTGCTGCTTGAGAAGCTCTCTGGCTACTGCCAATGCCTCCTGATCACCCTGTTCCTGAAATCTTTTTCGCAGATTATTGTATTGCTTAGCATTTTTCTTACCCATCTTTTTAATGGCGGCCTCGGATTTTTCCTCATACCCCGGTTCTCTGCCGTAAAGAAAATTAAATCTGCGAGCTACTTCTCTGGTCAATTCAACATGGGCAACCTGATCCTCCCCAACAGGAACCTGCCCAGCCCTGTAGATAAGAATATCTGCACTTTGCAATAGCGGATAACCCAGAAATCCGTATGTAGCCAAATCTCTGTCTTTCAGGTTCTCCTGCAGATCTTTATATGACGGCACTCTCTCCAACCAACCCAGAGGAGTTATCATAGAAAGCAATAGATGCAATTCCGCATGTTCAGGCACTTTAGATTGAAAAAAGATAGTTGCCTCACCCGGATTAATTCCAGCTGCCAACCAATCAATAACCACATCCCATGCGCTTTTAGCAATGATTGAGGGATCATCATAATGAGTTGTCAGGGCGTGCCAATCCGCCACAAAAAAGAAACACTGATATTCATGCTGAAGATTTATCCAGTTTTTCAGCACACCGTGATAATGACCAAGGTGCAAACTACCTGTAGGACGCATTCCGGAAAGAACACTGTTGTTTTCTGCAATTATCTTGTTCAATTTTTTAACCTGTTAAGTAAATTAATATTAAAAAGTCGCGAAAGTATATCATAGCGAGCATCAATTAAGCCTAAAATACCACCGGAAATCAGACCGGCGGCATGAGCGTGATTGGCGACATACGGTATAATTCCAATAATACAGGCAAAGAACCACACCATAACCAAAGTAAACGACTCCTTAGGAATAAATACGCCAAAGTTTGGATTGTATTTCTGCTGTACCCATAAATAACCGATAAAGCCAAAAATAACCCCGGACATCCCCCCAAACCCGGCACTTACAAAAACAAACTGTGCCAAATTGGAGCAAACACCTGTTATTAACACTATTGCAACTAAAATATTTGAGTTTAATCTGTACTCAATCAATCTCCCCAAATCCTTAAGACAGAGCATATTAAACACTATATGTATTAAACCAAAATGAATAAACATAGGGGTAAACAGACGATATATTTCACCATCTGCCACCTCTGAAAGTGATCTGCTGAATGGTGTTGTAATGCCAAACAGATACTGTATATCTGCACCACTGACAAACGGGGTAACCACACCAAAAGTCTCTCTGAAAACAGTAGGTATTGATATAACTATACTTGTTATTAATAGAAAAAGAGTTACCGGGGCACGCCTAAAAGTCTGTAGATATTTAATATCAAACATAAATCCATTTGTCCTTAATATCAATCAAAGCCCTACACTACTGGCATCACCAACACCCTGCCTTATAAGCTCAGGAGCTCCGCCTGTAAGATCTATCATTGTGGTTTCATTAGAACCGCATATACCTCCATCAATAAAAGCATCAACTTGATTCAGGTACATATCTTCAATAGTATCCGTCTCATTATATGGAATATCATCATCTTCCAGATTTAGGGTTGTCGTAAGTACCGGCTCACCAATCTCCTCAAGCAGAGTCATCGCAATGTTATTACCGGGCACCCTGAAACCAATAGTCTTTCTGGTGGGGTGCATTAAACGACGTGGCACCTTGTTCCTTGCCTGCAATACAAAAGTAAAAGCTCCGGGAGTTAATAATTTTATCAAGCGATACGCCTCATTTTCCACCTTGGCATAATCCGCCACCTCGGATAAATCCCTGCACATAAGTGTAAACAAATGCTTATCCGGCAACTGCTTAATCTGCTTAATACGATCAAGCGCTCTCTTCTCTCCCAAAGCACAGGCAAAGGCATAACTGGAATCGGTCGGATATATTGCCACACCGCCTCTTCTGATAATATCTGCCACCTGCTTAATTAATCTTAACTGTGGATTTTCGGGATGAACATAGTATCTCTGGGTCATGAATCTCTTTAATTTCCTTGTAAAACAAAATCTATAGAACTATCGCGCCAGTATGATAATATTGCCGGACTTTTTTTCATAGGCATATTTCACAAAACCCTTTTATAACCCTGTATTTATTATAAGCGAATCTATTATGAATAAATTTCTATTTGATATGTTTCCTCTGGCAGCATTTTTCATCACCTACTTTCTCACCAAAGGTGAAGATAACAATATGAAACCTGCCATTATAGTAATAATGATAGCCACCGCTATACAGATGATCGTCCATTACATCAAACATAAAAAAATAGAAAAAATTCATATAATTACACTACTGAGCGTTGTTGTTCTAGGTGGCATTACCATCCTGATCGACAACCCTATATTCTTTAAAATGAAGGTAACTGCCATATATCTGGTCATGGCGATTGTATTTTACTGCAGCCACTATATCGGCGAAAAACCAATAACCAAAAGACTTTTAGAAAAAGCTGTCAACGCGCCTGATTCTACTTGGAAAAAAATTACTGCTTCATGGTCACTGTTTTTCTCTGCACTGGCAATTGCCAATATTATCGTTGCCTTTTACTGCTCCCAAGACACATGGGTATACTTTAAAACCTTCGGAACAATGGGGTTGATGCTTGTTTTTATGGTTATTCAGATGTATTTTATCAGGCAATATATAATAGCTGATAACGCAGAAACTAAGGATAGTCAACAAAACGGCGAATAAAGCCACCCGGAACAAATGGATTTTGTAAAATGTACTACTCTATTGTAGCAATTGATAATAAAGACAGTTTTGAAAAACGAAAACAAGTAAGAGAAAAACATCTTGCTCGTCTTGAATTATTGAAAAATGAAGGGAGATTACTTATAGCAGGCCCTAATCCACAGGTTGAATCGGAACAACCTCAAGAACATGGTTTTAGTGGCAGCATAATTATTGCAAAATTCAATTCACTAAATGACGCTCAGAACTGGGCAGATGCAGATCCATATATACAAGCAGGAGTATATGCAAACGTCATGGTAAAACCTTTTATAAAGGTCTTGCCATAAAATTCAACATAAAAAGGAAATATTATGAAATTCATTAAGTTAAGCACATCAATCATCATAATTACGTTACTTGCTGCAGGCTGTTCTGAAAGTGGCAGTGATAAAGCAAAAAAAACAAAAGCTCCTGCAGCTAAAACCGAAGCAAAAGCGCCGGCAGCCAAAAATGAAAACAACAAGAAAACAACCGAAAAAGCAGCAGATAAAAATGTAGATACCACCAAAGAAGAAAAACCCGCTGAAAAAAAACCTATTGATCCAAACGCTGCTGTAGCAACAGTAAATGGAGTTAAAATAACCAATGTACAAGTTGACACCTATATTGAAAACTTTTTCAGATCACAAGGACGTCCTCCTGTTCCTTTAAATAACGAACAGAGAGCTCAAATCATTGATCAACTTGTAACGATGGAAGCTCTATCACAAAAAGCACAAAAAGAAGGCATTAAGGATGATAAAAAAATCAGTGCCATTATTTCTAATAATACCCGTCAGGTTTATGCCGGCATGTTTATGGAAAAATACAGAGATGGTTTGAATATTACCGATGAAAAAATCAAAGCGCTCTATGATGAGAAAATCGCCAATGCCCCTAAAGAGAAAGAATATAACGCCGACCATATTCTGGTAAAAACAGAAGAAGAGGCAAAAGCAATTATTACCGAACTGAACAACAAAGGCGATTTTGCCAAAATTGCTAAAGAGAAATCAACCGGCCCTTCAAGTAAAAGCGGCGGAAAATTAGGATGGTTCTCCACCAAAAAAATGGTTAAACAATTTTCCGAAGCCACAGTAAATCTTAAAAAAGGCGAAATAAGCCAAGCTCCGGTAAAAACTCAATATGGTTGGCATGTTATTAAATTAAATGACATAAGAGATGCCACCCCAATTTCTTTTGATGAATTCAAAAAAGAAGAGAGTGCCAAGATTATTAAAACTGAAATTGAAAAATATATTAAATTGGTTAAATCTGAATCAGAGATTACAATTAAGTAGTAATTTAAAAAACAGCTATGTTGAGGGCTATTCCCCCTCATCATAGCTCTGTAAATTAAAGAGCATGGAAATTCTGCCGACAATAAAAGTACAAGCAAAATAAGCAGGGAAATGGTGCTAAAATGAAATTGATCGGCTGCATATTATCAATACTTCTAATACCTCAGATAGTTAACGCTAATGAGTATTCAGATAAAAAATCTGAAATAATTACCCGTGAATACAAAGCTTCTCTAAGCGAATCCAGCTGGAAAGCATCATCAACCAAAGCTGCTTGTCATATATCTCAAAAAATCCCCTACTATGGTGAAATAATTTTCACCCATCGGGCCGATGATGTAATTGTCACCAATATATGGGTTGATAATCCTCCAACTACAGAAGGTTACGCCAGACTTTATTCTATTCCTCCACAATGGAAACCCAATCAAACCAACCTTGATCTTGGCAGAATAAAAGTAACCCCTTCTCAAAGACCGTTTTATCTTAAACACAGACTTTCGAGAAGATTAATGAAAGAGCTCGAGTTAGGAAATTACCCAACTGTTTATTATGAAGACTGGGATGACTCACTGGATGATGTAAAAGTCCAGATATCTCCAATCGGCTTTAAAGATGCGCTAAAAAAACACCGAACCTGTGTAAATATGCTCGACCCGGTAGATTTCTCAGCACTGGCACAAAAAGTAACTTTTACCTCTCCTGAAACTCTTTGCCCTAATTGCAAACAGACTGATGAACGACTGACATCGCAAGAAAATCTAAGCTATTTCTCCGAAGAAAACGGTGAAACAATGGTCTTTTTCGATACCGATAAACATAACCTTAACCACCAGTCAAAAAAAGTTCTGAATACACTTATCGACTATATTAAAAACAACCCAGATATCCCTGTAGTTCTGGTAACAGGTCATACCGACAATATAGGTACAGATGAGTACAATATTAAACTTGGACAAAAACGCGCAAACTCAGTAATGCAGTTTCTGGTTCAGAACGGCATTCCAAAAACATCTATTCAAGCAATGTCCGAAGGTGAACACAGCCCTCTTGGAACAAATAAAACAGCTAAAGGAAGAGCAAAAAACCGCAGAACATTTGTACAACCACAAAAAGAAAAACCTGAATCCAAGTAATAAGTGTGTAACTATTTATAACTGCCTGGCATCTTCCATAATTAGATATTAATACACCCCCGGCGGATACTCCGCCGACATAAAATACAACCCTTGAGGCGGAGCTGTTATCGCAGCCTCTTTTCTGTCTCGGGCCTCCAACACATCTTTACACCACTGAGCAGGTTTCGCCCCCTTCCCTATCTCGACCAGCAAACCGACAATATTACGCACCATATGATGTAAAAAAGCATTCGCCTTGATATCGACATATATCATCTCATCTTCTCTGCTGAGATTGATATAGTGTACATTTCTCATTGGCGTATTTGACTGACATTGCGCCGCTCTGAAACTGCTGAAATCATGTTCTCCGATAAGATAAGCGGCCGCCTGTTGCATTTTGTCGATATCCAGAGGGCGATATACCCACCAGGCGCGCTCTCGCATTAGTGCCGATTTGACCATACGCTGATGAATTATATATCTATAACATCTGGCAACAGCAGAAAAACGGGCATGAAAATCATCACTTACAGACTTAATACTTACTAGAGCAACATCGTGCGCCATATTGGTATTTGTTCCCAGAAGCCATGACCTTTCGCTTCTGACTGCATTAGTGTCAAAGTGAATGATCTGTCCTTTAGAGTGCACACCCGCATCGGTTCTACCGGAACAAACCACGCTGATATTTTCTGACGCCACAACCGACAGGCCTTTTTCTACCTCTTCCTGAACAGTTCGCACCCCTTCCTGCTGGGTCTGCCAACCACGAAAACCACTGCCGTCATATTCAACACAAGCTGCCAATCTCATCTATAAATCTTCTTAAAATAAAAAACATAAGATAAAAGAGATAGACAACAACTGCAAAGTTTTCCGTAAATTTTGGCGATTTTTTTACATTAAGATTCAATCATGTAGAATGAACGACTCATCCAATTTTATATAGATAAATCAACAGGAAATATTATGAAAATATCAGCAGGAAAAACTGTAGCCATTGAGTACACGCTAAAACTGGAAGATGGTGAAATCGCTGATTCCAACGTAGGCGGTGAACCTCTTCAGTTTGAATTTGGTTCAGGACAGATCATTCCCGGACTTGAATCCGGTATCGAAGGACTTGGAGCAGGAGAAACTGCATCGGTTGAAGTTGCGCCGACAGATGGTTACGGTGATGTTATACAGGAACATATAGTAACTATAGCCAGAGAACAAATTCAGGGAGAAAACCTTGATATCGGCATGAATATCCAGAGCCAAAGTGAAGAAGGGCATATCTTTAACGGCACCATCAGCAGTATTGATGATGATGAAGTAACCATAGACTTCAATCACCCTATGGCAGGTAAAACACTGTTCTTTGATGTAACAGTCCTTTCAGTACAATAATCACATTATTGCCGATAGATATTAAAATCTATCGGCAATTTAGGCACTTATTTAATATTTCTGAAATAGTGCCTGAAATCTCTACTTAACAACTCAAAGTATAATATTGAAAGACTACTGGCCTTGAGTATTACTCTATCGTATAATTCTGCCTTCTTGCGCTACCAAAAAGTGTGCAAGTACTTGAATTTATTTCTTTTAACAACACTCGGAGACCGCCATGGCAGAACAAAAAACTGCAATTATTGACGGAAATGAGGCTGCGGCAAAAATCGCACACCTCTGTAGTGATGTACTATGTATCTACCCTATTACTCCATCTTCAAACATGGGTGAGTGGGCTGATGAATGGTCATCTAAAGGACAAACCAACCTTTGGGGTACTATCCCTGAAGTTGTTGAGATGCAAAGTGAGGCAGGTGCTGCCGGTGCAGTACACGGTGCACTTCAGGCCGGTGCTATGACCACCACCTTTACCGCATCTCAGGGTCTACTACTTAAAATTCCTAACATGTACAAAATCGCCGGTGAGCTTACACCTTCGGTTATCCATGTTTCAGCCAGATCTCTGGCTGCTCAAGCCCTATCTATCTTTGGTGACCACAGTGATGTGATGTCCGCCAGACAAACAGGATACGCATTCCTCTCTTCCAGCTCCGTGCAGGAAGCAATGGATATGGCACTGATTTCTTACGCATCTACACTTGAAGGCAGAGTCCCTGTCCTTCACTTCTTTGATGGTTTCAGAACCTCTCACGAAGTATCCAAGATTACTGATGTCTCTGAAGAAATTGTAAGAGAAATGATAGACGAAGATCTTATTCGCGAACACAGAAACCGCGCAATGAACCCTGAAAAACCGGTTCTTCGCGGTACTGCTCAAAACCCGGATGTTTACTTCCAGGGGCGTGAAACAGTAAATAAGTACTACGAAGCTATGCCTGCGATTGTTCAGAAAGCTATGGACAAATTTGCAAAGCTTACTGGTCGTCAATACAAGATCTTCGAATATTTCGGTGCTGAAGATGCTGAAAAAGTTATCATCATCATGGGTTCAGGTGCAGACACTACTCACGAAACCGTTGAGCAGCTGATTGCATCCGGCGAGAAAGTCGGTGTTCTGAAATGCCGCCTGTTCCGTCCATTCGATGAAAAAGCCCTGCTTAATGCTCTTCCTAAAACCGTTAAGAAGATCGCAGTTCTTGATAGATGCAAAGAGCCTGGTTCTGCGGGTGAGCCTCTTTATAAAGACGTGGTTACTGCAATTGCTCAGGACGCCCTTGCCGGAGAGAAAATCTTCACAGCCATGCCTGTTGTTGTTGGTGGTCGTTACGGCCTCTCTTCTAAAGAGTACACACCGGCCATGATCAAAGGTATCTATGACGAGCTTGGTAAAGATCAGCCTAAGAATGACTTCACTGTCGGTATCATAGATGACCTCACCAACACAAACATCGATTATGATAAAAGCTATAATACAGGCGTTCATAAAGACACTGTACAGGCTCTTTTCTACGGTCTTGGTTCTGATGGTACTGTTGGTGCCAACAAGAATTCAATCAAGATTATCGGTGAAGGCACTGATCAATATGCGCAAGGTTACTTTGTATATGACTCTAAGAAATCAGGTGCAGGCACTGTTTCTCACTTGAGGTTCGGCCCCAAGCCAATGCGCTCGCCTTACCTTATAGAGGATGGAAGTGCAAACTTTATTGGTTGCCATATGCCTGTTTTCCTTGAGAAAATCGACATGATCAGCAAAGCAGCCAAAGACTCCGTATTCCTTCTGAATACTCAAGAGCCTATTGATAAAGTCTGGGACACCTTCCCCAAGCATATGCAGGAACAGATTATCGAGAAAAACATCTCTGTATATGTAATCGATGCCTTTAAAGTTGCAGAGCATACTGGTATGGGTAACAGAATTAATACCATAATGCAGACCTGCTTCTTTGCGATCTCGAATGTTCTTCCGAAAGATGAAGCGATAGCAGCAATTAAAAAAGCTGTTGAGAAGACATACAGCAAAAAAGGAGAAGACATCGTTGAGCTTAACTTTAAAGCTATTGATGAAACTCTTGATCAGCTTCATAAACTGGATATTCCTGCTGCTGCAAGTGACTCATTCACACTTAAAGACCCAGTACCTGCAAATGCACCTGACTTTGTTAAGGATGTGCTTGGTGAGATTATTGCCGGTCGTGGTGACGAATTGCCAGTATCGAAAATGCCTTGTGACGGCACATTCCCGACTGCTACTACCCAGTACGAAAAACGTAATATCGCACTTGAAATACCTGTTTGGGAAAAAGATATTTGTATCCAGTGCGGAAAATGTACGTTTGTATGTCCACACGCTTGC
>QZLD01000149.1 GCA_004796385.1 Gammaproteobacteria bacterium
CTCTAAAGACACGCATAAATTGTCTGGCACCTTCAATATTGTAAAACTCAACCTCGGTATATTTGAGTTCGTTCAGTTTTACATGCCAGTAGAAGAAGCGGTATGTCCTCATGAAATAGTCGGACATACTCATTATTGAATCATCGAACATTCGTGGCTCTCTATATTATGGTTAATCTGCTCGCATTATAGCGGATGTCTTTTGATAGTTTTTGCTTTTTTTGACTGAATCCGTAAAAACGTTGATGCTCTGCACTATATACCTCTGGTAATACACCATTTGCCATTTATGCTAGAAGCGAAGATGTCGATTGATGTTTCATTTTTTTTGATAGGGTCATCAAATATCACCGCTTCACCACCACCTTCCCGATGTAACAATACCAGTTTATTGTTTGCCGCCAGGGTAAATGAGACTTTCTCTTTATCCATTGGAATTGGCATTATTTTGTCGGATGCTTTATCAAATATCCAGCCAAACTGAGTATGCACTACTTCTTTGATTCGTTCCGGACTTTGGTAGGACGCCACTGCCTGATCAGTGTAGCGATACTCCATTAACTCATAGAGGCGGGTTATATTTTTTTCTGCAAAGGCCTTTGTTACTTCGTCAGCCAGGGTCAATATGGTTTGTTTGTCTTCCTCTGTGAGACTGTTTATTGTTTCAGCTTCTGTCCAGAGTTTTGCTGGCGGTAGTTTTATAAGAAATTCGTCTGCAACCGGAATCTTCTTTTTTAATGGAAGAGGAACTACAGGGGGTTCTTCCTGAAATGGATAGCTGAATGATGCGAGCATTTGACCTACTTTGGGGCTAGAACTTTCGTTATCATGAATAAATAATTGAACTTCAAGTTCCGGGTTTTCTCCTGTTTCTGCAAGAATCTCAATGCCAAGTTTATTGCTATCAGGCATTATCCATGGATTGACCGGCATGGAGATTCTACCTCCTCTGCCTTGTGCGTCGCTGAATAACGGCACTCCATTAAGTTTTACTGAAGCAGCTAGTTGTTGTGATTGGAAAGTTAGAAAATACCATGTATTATCGGCTGGGTTTGTCATTATTTTCTCCCTAATTAGGTTTTTGTTTATGAAAAAAGTTCTTTTCTGGTATATGGCACTGTTATTAACTGGGTTCGGTTCATATATGTTTTATCTTAATGCTACTGCATTTTATGAATTCTACATCGATAAAAATTACTGGGGTGGTGTTGCAGAAGGTAAAATGCTGGAAGTGAGTTTTCATATAAATACAAGTTGCAGCACTTCTGGCCCCATTGGAAGTAGAAGTTGTTCATCCAGCTTTCATCCGGATACAAAATATGAGTATTTTGTCGATAGTAAACACTATGTTGGTAGCGCCTTCTGGTATGGTGCTGTGCCTACTCTGCATAGTGAACAGGAGGTTCTGGACACGGTTAAAACTGTTGGTGATGTCGGGGATACAATAACCGTTTACTATCATCCTGAAAATCCTGAAGAGTCTGTTCTGATAAAAGATCAAATAACATCAAACTACCTTATTTCTTTAATGATTAGTTTGGCTATGTATGCCAGTGTTTATGCCTTATGGCGTTGGTGGTTGTAGTTTTATGGTTGCTTAACCTGTTCTGAAAGAGTAATTCCATTATTTCTTGCTCGGAAAACATTTCTTTTCAAATTCAATAAGATCTGTGCCATCCCAAATTCTCCATGTATGAGTTCCTTCATATGCTTTCTGTTTTACAGTAATAAAGCAAAGTTGTACTTCAAATACAATTGGGTTTAGTTTGAATTCAGGTTTAACAGATATGCCATCACTATCAGCTCCAAAAGCAGTAGAGCCACTGATTGAACCGGATGCTGCTCCGCTGAGAATAGCGCAGGCAACCCATTCACTACCAAGGCGGGCTTCAACAAAAAATTTTAGTGCGCCTTCCGCTCCAAGGTTCGCCCCGCCTTGGACTTTCTTTTCTCTGTTTGAGTACACTTGCAACTGCATATTTCCGGTTAGACTGAGAGTTCCTTTTACTTCAGCACCAATATTTATATCACCCAGCATTTCGGTGGTCAGCTCATACGCCCATCCAGGCAACCCTGGCATACCAATCAGCATAAACACTTTAAGTAAACTGCATTTGGCCCAAAGCGAGAAACCTGTTAACGGCTTTGCTCCTGCGGTAATTCCGGCAGCAAAGTAGGCTCTGGAACTTTCAGCGTCTTCTTTCCAGCCCCAGGCAAACTCAACACTTCCGGATGGATAGACTCTTTCAATGTCCCATTTGAATGGATTGTATCCTTTAACGGAGTTTTTTATGATCTCCATGATTTTGTCATCCAGCGTTTCTTTATCTTCCGGTTTAAACTCTTTTGAGATCGCTAATGAATACTGCTGGCTGGGAAATTGTTTAACAGTGACTTGATGAGTCGCATCATCACAACCACGAGCGGCAATATATGTGGTTTCAGCGATGGTATTGCTGGGCCATGGCCATAGATCACTATTTGACAACGCATCATACTTCCAACTCTGTTTATTGCCATTTTTCCAGTTCTGGGTAGTGGGGAAGGAGCTCCATGATAGTTGCTGGCGGTCACTGCCATTTTTGGTAGTCATATCGGCTTTGACTTCATCAGTTCCTTTATGAGCTACTTTTAGTTCTAATCCCACACCAAACAAATTATATTTAACGGCATCCTCACGAATATTCCCACTATCCGGAACAATTTCCAGTACACCACCGTTTGTGACAGTGCGTTTTCCTTTGCTGTCGTGACCACAGGTTACAGCTAGTGTGTCAACAGTGCAGAGGACTTTGGGTTTTTCAGGCGCGGGAGCTGCAGCAACAGGAGCGGTTGCCTGTGTTGTCGGTTCTTTTTTAGCAGGTGAAGATTCTTTAGGTGCTGTATTGCTTGCTATTGCCGAGGTTGCGGCTGTTGCAGCAGTTGCTGTGGCTGTTTTAGCCGCAGTGCCGGTTGAATCTTTTAGCGGCCCAACCGGTTGTTCGATTGTTGTTGCAGTTACTTCTTGAGGTGTTTCTACAGGCTGTTCTATAGTTGTTGCTGTTATTTCATCTGTTGTTCCTGCAGGTTGTTCTATTGTTGTGGCGGTTACTTCTGATTGAGTATCTGCAGCGGTTTTTGCTATTACGGTGTCTTTTTCGAGTTCATGCAGGTGAAGTCTGTATTTTCCCGGAGGTATATCGTCTTCTCTGGCTGTGCCGCTATCATCGAGTTTGCCGCAGCGTTGTCTGTAGTCGGAGAAGTACATGGTGTATTCCATTCCGGCACATGGTTTGCCATCGTTATCGGTAATGGTGAATTCAACCCAGTCCTTATATGAGAGAAGAGGGGATTGAGACTTTTCTTCAAGGGCTTTTACGACAAAATAAAATTCAGGGTAGTGATAGCTGTATTTTTTCTGTTCTTTAA
>QZLD01000093.1 GCA_004796385.1 Gammaproteobacteria bacterium
ATAATTAACATTCTCCTGTCATTTTGCATAAGAATGTCATTAGGGATAAATGGATCCTCCAATACTTGTTCTACTACTGGATGTCTTCCATCCCTAATTTCAATACCTGGTTCATCTGATAATTCAGGTTTGCAGAAATTGAGTGCATCCGAGCGTTCTGCAAAACAGCTTAATGTATCGATCTCTGCAAGAGCTTCGGCACATTTTTTGAGCTCTGGAAGATATTCTGCAACTATATTCAATAGCTCTTCGTATAGAAACTTTTCTCTTGCTAGCGCTCTTTCTTTCGCACTTAATACCTTTTCTTCAAATGCCTTTAATTCTGGAGTTATATATCTCTCAGCTGTTTTTAAAGTTTGGCGCCTGATATATTCTTCAGGTGCTTTTTCACTTTGAGCTTTACTAATCTCAATGTAGTAACCATGTACCCTGTTATAGTTTACTTTTAGAGTTGGAATTCCTGTTCTCTCTTTTTCCCTTATCTCAAGATCAAGTAGGAATTGATTTGCATTGCTGCTTAGACCTCTTAGTTCATCAAGTTCACTATCATAACCTTCAGCAATAACGCCACCATCTCTAATAAGAACAGGGGGGTTATCAATAATAGATTTTTGCAACAGTGTTAAGATATCGGGATTGGTACTGGTGTTATTGTTAATATTTTCGATTAATGGTGAATCAAGTTTTTCAATTTCTTTATGAATATCAGGAATGGTTATTAAACTGTCTCTAAGTGTTGATAGATCTCTTGGTCTAGCTGATCTTAAAGCTATCCTTGATACAATTCTTTCTACATCACCAATCATTTTTAGCGATGATTGGATTTCTGTATAACTTCTGCTTTTGCACAGTGAATCAACAGCATCATACCTTAGTTTAATTTTGTGATGATCTCTAAGTGGTTTGTTAACCCAGCGCCTTAATAGTCTGCTACCCATTCCGGTGCATGTTGAGTCAATAACCGAGACAAGAGTGTTATCTGTGCCACCTGATAAGTTGTATTCCAGTTCAAGATTTCTGCGGCTTGCCGCATCTAAAATTATGCCATCATTGTGACTTTCGGTTGATAATCCAGATATATGAGGGATGGCAGCTTGCTGAGTGTTTTTAACATATTGTAGTAAGGCTCCCGCTGCACAAATTGAGAGGCGCATCTCCTCGCAACCAAATCCACCAAGATCCTTGGTCTTAAATTGTCTGATAAGCAGGTTTCGACTACTCTCAAATTCAAAATGCCATGGAGCCTGACGAGTTACACCATGTCGATTAATAAGTGATTCCGGTAATGAAAAATCTTCACTGATAATAACCTCTGCGGGATTGATCCTTTCTATTTCGCTAGATAATTCTTCACTATTATTAAGCTCAATAACAGAGAACCTTCCAAGAGAAAGCTCAAGTATAGCTAAGCCAAACCTCTCACCATTTGAGTGAATAGCTACAATATAATTATCTCTTTTCTCATCAAGCAGAGATTCCTCAGTGATTGTTCCAGGAGTGACAATACGGGTAACCTTTCTCTCAACAGGTCCTTTGCTGGTAGCGGGATCACCAATTTGCTCAGCTATGGCAATTGATTCCCCTTTTGCAACAAGTTTAGCTAAATATCCATCTGCGGCATGATACGGTATCCCTGACATTGGGATTGGCTGACCTGCTGATTGCCCTCTGGTAGTTAGAGTTATATCTAATAATGAAGCTGCTTTTTTAGCGTCATCATAAAATAACTCGTAAAAATCACCCATTCGATAAAAAACCAAAATTTCAGGATGCTCAGCCTTGATTTTTAAGTACTGTTGCATCATTGGGGTGTGTTCAGTGTTTTTGTTGCTTGATTTGGTAGCTGTTTTGCTCATTTAAGGGCCTGTTGTATGTGCAATAAGTTTTTATAAGAGCGCTATTTGTTCTTAATGAAATACTGGATTTAATGTACGCGAAAGTTTATCCATCTATACAACTGAGAAATAGCACAGGCATTTACAAATGCGTAGCGCAACATTATACATGAGATGTATTTTGTATATAGAGGCCATGAATATTTTACAAAAGGGGGACGATTTTCTAATCTGCTGTATGTTATGCAAATTAGAATAGTATTTATTGGTGGACTGTAACTCATACAGCCATATCTAAATCTGCTGAAAAATACAATGTTTCGGTATTATTTGATTGCTTTACCACTATTGATGAAATGATACATAATATTGATCTGCATGCCTTATCCACTAAAGTTACACTAACTCAGTGTAATATTATTTAGGAATCTTGGTTATTATTGCTGGATTTTCCGGATCAAAGTCTTTCATCTTGCAGCATATGCCCGCTTTTTTACGGCGCACGGGGTGTCATTTTTATTTGTTTGAAATACGCAATTTAACGTTAGAAATATGGTTGATATAAGTGATGTTTGGTGGAGTGGTTGCAATTCAAAAATAGTTGAGTAAATTTAAGCTGTTGAAACAATGTTCTTTTGCTGGTAAAAGAACATTGCGTATTTCAGTTAAATTTTTTAAATATAGCCAGGAGAATAGTAATGGAATTAAAAGGTAGTCAAACCGAGAAAAATCTAATGGCATCTTTTGCCGGAGAGTCACAGGCTCGTAATCGCTATACCTATTTTGCAGCAAAGGCTCGCAAAGAGGGTTATCGTCAGATCGCGGAGATCTTTGAGGAAACTGCCGATCAGGAAAAGGAGCATGCCAAGCGTTTCTTTAAATTTTTGAAAGGAGGAATGACTGAGATTACAGCAACCTTTCCTGCTGGAGTTATCGGAACTACACTTGATAACCTGAAGGCAGCAGCAGGTGGTGAAAATGAAGAGTGGACGGAGCTCTATCCAGAGTTTGCCAAGACTGCCAGAGAAGAAGGATTTGAAGATATTGCCAAGGCATACGAAGCAATAATGGTAGCCGAAAAGCAGCATGAAAAGCGTTATCTTGATCTTGCTAAAAACATAGAAGACGGCACAGTCTTTAAAAGAGATGGCAAGGTTATCTGGAGGTGTCTGAACTGTGGTTATCTGCACGAAGGTGACGAAGCTCCTGAAATATGCCCTGCATGCAGTCACCCTCGTGCTCACTTTGAGATTCACGGCGAGAATTACTAATATTTAATTGTATATTGTATATGAGGATCAAAGGGGCTGAGAGCCCCTTTGATCACAAAAAAGGAATTGTTATGACTAAAAGATTGGAAAACTACAAATGCGATTTGTGTGGAAATATAATTGAAGTGCTGCATGAGGCAGGTGGTCAACTGGTTTGCTGCAATCAGCCAATGAGACTTCTAAACGAAAATAAAGTTGATGCGGCAACCGAAAAGCATGTGCCTGTTGTAGAGAAAACCGAAAATGGCATCAAGGTGTCTGTTGGTGAGGTTGCTCATCCAATGGAAGCCGATCACTACATAGAGTGGATAGAGGTTATCGAGGGCGACAAAGTGCAGGTTAAATTCCTGAAACCCGGTGAAGAATCTGTAGCATATTTTGTTACTGAATCAGATGATGTAACTGTAAGAGAGTACTGTAATTTGCATGGCTTGTGGAAGGTTTGATAATATTTTAATTAAATTTCAAAGCCCGTTTTGAATAATTGGTATGGCAATTAAATTGCATAACTAGCTGTAAAAAAGATGATATTTGAAATTGCAGTGTTGTTTTGGATAAATGCTGAGGCACAAAGCAATTTTGCTTGTCAACTAATCCAAGACGGGTTTTTTGCTTTTTTCATGGAGGCCATTAATCTCCAATTTACAAAAGCGGTTTTGAAGTTTTTAGTTTGCAATGCAGTTTTTGTCAAAAGCAGGAAGATTTTTTACATTTGTTTCTAAGGCATTTAGTTCACCATAACGAGTTATATCTACTGTTGTTTTCCTTATGGTGGAGTTGTCGATAAGTATAAACGGCCGCCCTTAAAGGCAGCCATTTTATATAATATAACTTTTAACTCAATATTGAACAGGGTGTTGTAGTTTTAAACCGCTTCCGGTCCTCTTTCTCCTGTACGAATTCTTATTACATCTTCAACCGATTGAACAAAGATTTTTCCGTCGCCTATTTTTCCTGAGTTTGCAGTGTTTTTAACGGTTTCTATAACCTGTTCCAGTAGGTCGTCGTTAATAACGATCTCCATTTTTACTTTTGGCAGAAAATCAACAACGTATTCTGCGCCTCTGTAAAGTTCGGTATGGCCTTTTTGTCGACCAAACCCCTTAACTTCGGTTACTGTAATACCCTGAACACCTATTTCCGAAAGTGCTTCCCTTACATCATCGAGTTTAAAGGGCTTAATTATGGCGGTAACAAGTTTCATATTCTTCTCCAAAAAAGTAGTTTTCCGGAATTGTACATAAAAACGCATGATAATAAAGGTTGAAATTAAAATCTGTGATAGAATCTCTGCCCGTCAATAAAAATAATATCTAAATATTGTCATTATCAGGGATGTTTGGCGATTTTATATGCAGGATTTCAACTGATTAGTGGTGCGCCATGTTTTTAAAGAAAATGGGTTTAAAAAAAATCTTCACCTTGTTTTTATTCCTTAATTTTTTTCCGATTGCTTCAGCAGCCGGTGTTAGTGTTGCAGGTAATAAGTTGCAGCATATTGCTGAATTTCCGGAGAATCTTACTGGATCTCCAAGTGAGATAAATCCTGGTAATTTAAAGATGTTTCTTTATGTTCCTGATGGGGTAAAGAAAAATGCTCCTGTGGTATTTGTACTGCATGGCTGTTTGCAGAGCGCTGAGAAAATAAACCGGCAAACAGGGTGGAGCAAACTGGCTGATATAAATAAATTTTATCTGGTATTTCCGCAGCAGCAGGGTTTGAGAGCTTCTCAGGAAATTAAAACCGGAAACCCCGGCCTCTGTTTTGACTGGTCAGGTTACTTTGGAAAACCTAAGGCCAGAGGAGAGGGGGAGGATAAATCCATTCTCGATATGCTCGAATATCTGGATAAATCTTCGTTATATAGTATAGATCGAAAAAGGGTTTTTATAACCGGGCTTAGTGCCGGAGGTTGTATGGCTACACTAATGTTGGCGCAATGGCCCGAATATTTTGCAGGTGGTGCGCCTATTGCCGGAGTGCCATTCGGATGCGCTAAAAATAAATATAACGGATTTAAATGTATGGGGGTAAAACCGAGTTTTTTCCCACGCAGAGGTAAAAAAGGAGAGTGTGTGGAATCCGGTGAGGCGTGTATGGATGCCTCCTTTAAAAAGGAGCCTCAGCAGTGGGCAGAAGAGATAAGGCGGGTTTATGGGCTAAAGCAGCCTCAGAAATTCCCGAAAATTATGATTTGGCATGGTAGTCGTGATCAATATGTGGATGATGATAATTTGCAGGAAACGGTTGAGCAGTGGACGGCCATTCATGGCGTGGATATGAAAGCGGATAACAATGGCAGCAAGTTGAAAGATGGACATGAAAGGCATGAGTATAAAGAGTATAAGGATAAAGATGGAAATGTAGTGGTTGCCTCTGTTCTTGTTGAGGGGTTGCGTCATGGTGTTTCGATTGAGCCGGGAGATGCCAATGATCAGGGAGGGGAGGAGGTAACCAATTCTCTTAAGGGAGGTTATTCGTTTGATTATATGCTGCACTCCAGTTACTACATAGCTCGGTTTTGGGGAATAGCTAAGTAATACAGTTGGTTATGAGTTTTGTGTTTTCTAATAATTGCTGAAAAATGGCTTTTATAGCAGGTATTTTTTGTTGCCAATTTTTATCTTTGCGGGTAAACTCTCGCAAGTTTTGTCTGTGAAAAGGTGAATGCGGTTCGGGATTTTTACAGCAGTATCTGCGATCCGAAATACTTAGTAACAGGCAAGCTGCAGGATAACAATATCAATTCTATGGACATAATCTCTTAAGGAGCTATGTATATGCAACAAGGACTTGAACTGGTCTTTTTAGGAATGGGCACGGTATTTATCTTTTTGATAGTACTTATCGTGTGCACAACCATCATGTCCAAAGCGGTTATGGCTTTTACCAAAAACCAGCCGCAGCCCGACACAACTAAACCCATAAGTAATTCACAAGGACTTCCTGAGCCTGTTCTTGCAGCAGTAATTACTGCTGCAATACATCAGCACAGAGCAAGCAAGTCTAAATAGTTTTTACTTAACTTTGATAACAGATTATTAACCAAATATCAGGATTATAAATCATGACCGATACTAAAAAATTAGGGATAACCGACGTAGTTTTAAGAGATGCACACCAGTCGCTTTTCGCGACCAGATTACGCCTGGAAGATATGCTTCCTATTGCAGGTAAGCTTGATCAAGTGGGTTACTGGTCAGTAGAAACATGGGGTGGAGCAACTTTTGATGCCTGTATCAGATTCCTTGGTGAAGACCCTTGGGAGAGAATTCGCAAGCTAAAAGCAGCAATGCCAAATACAAAACAGCAGATGCTATTTCGTGGTCAGAATATTTTAGGTTACAGACACTACGCAGATGATGTTGTAAGAAAATTTGTTGAAAGAGCGGCTGTAAACGGGGTTGATGTATTCCGTGTATTCGATGCTATGAATGATCCACGTAATCTGGAAACTGCAATTAAAGCAGTTATAGAAAATGAAAAGCATGCTCAGGGTACACTTTCATATACAACAAGCCCGGTTCATACGCTAGAGTCATGGTGCACACTTGCAAAGCAAATCGAAGAGATGGGCGCTCACTCTGTATGTATTAAAGATATGGCTGGTCTTCTTAAACCATATGAAGCATACGAGCTCATCACAGCGCTTAAGAAAAACATCAGTATTCCTGTTCACATGCAGTGTCATGCTACAACAGGTCTTTCAGTACCGACTTATCTAAAAGCTGCAGAAGCCGGAATTGACAATGTAGATACTTCAATATCTTCAATGTCTATGACATACGGTCACTCAGCAACAGAAACTGTTGTTGCTATGCTTGAAGGTCAGGAGAGAGATACCGGTCTTGATATCAACCTAATGGAGGAGATCGCAGCATACTTCAGAGATGTTCGTAAGAAGTACGCTAAATTTGAAGGTGCTCTAAAAGGTGTTGACTCAAGAATCCTTGTGGCTCAGGTTCCTGGCGGCATGTTAACAAATATGGAAAACCAGCTCAGAGAGCAAAATGCTACAGATAAGCTGGATGCAGTACTGGAAGAGATCCCGCGTGTGCGTAAAGATCTTGGTTATATCCCTCTAGTAACTCCAACGTCGCAAATTGTTGGTACCCAGGCGGTAATCAATGTTCTTTCTGGTGAAAGATATAAAAGTATTACTAAAGAGACTGCCGGAATTCTTAAAGGTGAGTATGGTGCTGCTCCTTCTGAGCTTGATAAAGAGCTTCAGGCAAGGGTGTTGGATGGAGGTGAAGCAATCACCTGTCGCCCTGCTGATCTGCTTGAACCCGAAGTAGATAAGCTTACTGCTGAGCTTAAAGATATCGCTAAAGAGAAGGGTATCAAGCTTGCTGAGAACGAGATTGATGACGTATTAACATACGCGCTGTTCCCTGCAGTTGGTCTTAAATTCCTGGAGAACAGAGGTAATCCTGCTGCGTTTGAACCCGCACCTTCTGTTGATGATGTTAAGCCAGCGGCTAAAGCAGCTCCGGTTGCAACTGGCGGATCAAACGTCTATACAGTGACTGTTGCCGGTCATAGTTATGTGGTTCAGGTGGATGAAGGTGGTGATGTTAGCCAGATTTCTGCGCCTGCACAGGCAGCGCCTGCTCAGCAAACTGCTCCAGTAGCTGCACCAGCTGGTGGTGGTGAGCCGGTTCCGGCTCCGCTTGCAGGCACAATCTGCAAAGTTCCGGTTAGTAATGGGCAGCAGGTAGCCGAAGGAGATGTGATTCTTATTCTTGAAGCCATGAAAATGGAAACGGAAGTGAAAGCAAGTAAAGCAGGTACAATCACTGAAATCTGTGTTAAGGAAGGCGACTCCGTAGCGGTTGGTGATGCCCTTGTGAAACTGGCTTAATCACCAAGGAGAGTTTTAATGGAAAACTTTATCAGGTTATGGGAAGGGTCCGGTTTTTATAATATGACCTTTGGGCAGGCTGCTATGATAATGGTCGGTCTGCTCCTTCTCTATCTTGCTATTAAGCGTGGTTTTGAGCCTCTGTTGTTGGTGCCGATTGGTTTTGGTGCCGTTATGTCAAATATTCCAAGTGCTGGTTTGGCAGAATCGGCAGCTCATCAGGCATTTCATAAAGTTGAGGTGTATGAGCAGAGAGTTGTAGACCAGTTTTTGGAAAGAAATACAGGGTTTAAAGAGATCTCTTTTGATGATTTGTCTAATGAAGCAAAAATTTATGACAAGGGGTGGGGCGATGAGAAAAATGCTGAAGAGGCAAAAGGTATTCTTGAGCTTTCTGCAAGTGTTCGCTCTATCGTAAAACGTATTGCAGCAAAAGAGCTCAGGAGTGTTAAAAATGCTGAAGAGAGAGTTTTTGAAAAAGCAGTAAAAGCTTGTGGATCTACTCTTTGTGACAAGATCTATAATCAGATTTACGAAAATCACTCCAAAGAATACGCGGCTCTGCAGGAAATTGCTAAAAAATCCAGTTTTGCAGATGGGATTCTCTATTTGTTCTACTCTGTAGGCTTGGTAAGTGGTGCTTTTCCATTGCTGATATTTATGGGTGTTGGCGCTATGACAGACTTTGGTCCGTTGTTAGCTAACCCTAAAACGCTGTTGCTTGGGGCTGCAGCTCAGTTTGGTATCTTTGTTACCCTTATTGGAGCAATAGCTCTTGGTTTTAAAGGGTTTGAAGCTGCTGCAATTGGTATTATTGGTGGCGCAGACGGGCCAACGGCGATATATGTAACCTCCAAATTGGCACCTCATCTGCTTGGTGCTATCGCAGTGGCTGCATACTCATATATGGCTCTGGTTCCTATGATTCAGCCACCAATTATGAAGCTCCTTACAACAGAGGAAGAGCGCAAAAGAAAAATGGATCAGCTTCGTCCTGTTTCACAGACAGAGAAGATAATGTTTCCTCTTGTACTTCTGGTTCTTGTTGGGCTTTTCCTTCCGGAAGCTGCGCCTTTGCTGGGAATGTTCTGTTTCGGAACATTGATGCGTGAGTGTGGTGTTGTCGAAAGGCTTAATCAGACCACACAGAATGCGCTTATCAATGTTGTTACAATTTTTCTTGGCTTATCTGTTGGCTCAAAGCTTCAGGCCGGGCAGTTCCTGCAATTCGATACCCTGAAGATTCTGGTTCTGGGTATAGTTGCTTTTGGAATTGGTACTGCCTGTGGTGTGCTTATGGCTAAGCTAATGCACAGGCTCTCCAAAGAGGATATCAACCCGCTTATAGGTTCTGCCGGGGTGTCCGCTGTACCTATGGCTGCGCGTGTATCCAATAAGGTTGGTCTGGAGGCAAACCCGCAAAACTTCCTGCTTATGCACGCTATGGGGCCAAACGTAGCCGGAGTTATCGGGTCAGCTGTTGCTGCTGGTGTACTGCTTAAATATTTTGGTTCGTAAGGGGGTGTTTTAACCAAATATTAAAAACGCCGCTGTTGCGGCGTTTTTTTATTAGTGTTTTTTGGAAATTGTTTCCTTTTCTTTCAGAAAGGCATTAAGTGCAGCCGGAAATGGCTCCAGAGCTCTTTCCATAATTCCCAGACTATAGGCTATTGTTAGTCCATAGTTGGTTACAGGAATTCCCATGTCACGACATTTCATAATTCTGCTGAGTACGTTTCTTCTGTTAAAGGTGCAGGCTCCGCAGTGAATAATTAGTTTATATGGTGTTATATCTTCCGGGAAATCATGTCCCTGTATTGTAGTAAAATCGAGTTTGCAGCCAGTGTATTGGGTTAGCCATCGGGGTATTTTTACTCTGCCGATATCTTCCCCAATCGGGTGGTGGCTGCATGCTTCAGCTACTAATATCTTGTCATTTTGTTTCAGGTTTTCTATAGCAAGTGCTCCTGTTGCCTGTGTCAACAGGTCGCCCTTGAATCTGGAAAAAAGTACTGAGAAACTTGTTAGAGGTGCCTCCTGAGGAATGTCGGCAACAACTTTTAAAAACGCTTGTGAATCTGTAACTACCAATTTAGGTGGGAAGTTGAGTTTCTTAAGGGCGCTTTTTAGCTCTCTCTCTTTTACAACCATGCAGTATGAATCGCTATCAAGCAGGTCGCGTATGGTCTGTACCTGAGGCAATATTAATCTGCCCTTTGGGGCCTCTTTATCAATTGGCACAACTAAAACTGCTATTTCTCCACTGCCGACTATATCGCCAACAATTGCCGGACTGTTTATGAAGTCATCCGGCGCAATTTTTAGCATGGATTCCCTGATTGCAGCAATGCCGTCTCTGTTTGTAGCGGAGGTTCTTATGGTATTAATTCCCAGAGCCAATGGCTTATCAACTGGTGTGTCAGGGTAGATGTCGGACTTGTTGGCTATGGCGATTACAGGAACAGAGCGTCTATTGAGTTCGTTAAATATCTCTTCTTCATAATCTCCCCACTCTTTGTCAAAGATAATCAGCCCCATATCGGTACGATCGAAAGCCTTTATTGTTTTTTCTATGCGCAATTTGCCCAGGTCGCCTTCATCATCAACTCCTGCTGTATCGATAAATTGCACAGGCCCAAGTGGCAATAGTTCCATGGCTTTTTCAACGGGATCTGTGGTTGTTCCTGCGAAGTCGGAGACTATGGATACTTGCTGATTTGTAATGGCGTTAAGTATGCTGGATTTGCCTGCATTGCGTCTGCCGTATATGCCGATATGGAGTCGTAATCCTTTTGGTGTTGCCTGTGTCATTAGTTTTTCCATCCCAGTCTGGATACTGCTTCGGGAGAGATCAGCTGTTCAAACTCTTCTTCTGTAATGGTTTTTTCCGAAAGGACTATCTCTTTTACAGAGAGTCCGCTCTGTTTCTGTTTTTTTGCTATTTCCCACGCTTTGTCGTAGCCGATAATGGGGATCAGAGCAGTAACTAATGCCGAGGATGATTCGATATTGGCGCGGCATCTCTTTTCATTGGCTGTAATAAGTTTAATGCAGTTGTGATTTAGGGTTTCTGAGCAATTTATGAGTATGTCGATGCTTGCCAGCAGGTTTTCAGCAATAAGAGGCATAAATGCATTTAGTTCAAGATTACCACTGCTTACAGCTGTAGTAATAGCCATGTCGTTACTGATAACGGTAATGGCTCCTTGAATTACTGCTTCCGGGATTACAGGATTGACCTTTCCCGGCATAACCGATGAGCCGGCCTGCATAATTGGCAGATTGATTTCAGCATATCCGCTATTGGAGGAGAGCAGGCGCAGATCGTTGCATATTTTGATTAGAGATGATGCGTATGCCTTAAGCATTCCTGAAACCTCAACAAATACGTCCTGATTCTGGGTAGGATCGACCAGGTTTTCTGCTCTTGCAAAACCGATTCCGGTTATCTCACGAAGTTTGTCTACAACTCTGAAGATATAGTCGCGGGGAGCAGTTATTCCGGTACCTATGGCAGTACCGCCAAGGTTTACCACCCGTAGGCGTTCCTCGCACTTATATATGCGCCAGCGATCCCTGGAGAGGACATCGGCGTAAGCACCCATTTCACGACCAAGAGTTATAAGAACAGAGTCCTGTAGCTGTGTCCTGCCGATTTTAACTATGTGGGCAAGCTCTTTTTCCTTTTCCTGAAAGGATTCCTGAAGGGCGACTATTGTCTGTTCCAATATAGATATTTTTCTAATAGCAGCAAGTTTCAGGGCGGTGGGGTAGGTATCATTTGTGGATTGATAGATGTTTATATCTTCAATAGGGTGAACTGCTTTATAGTTACCGCACTCTTTACCGAGAATCTGCAGTGCTCTATTGGCAATAACTTCATTAACTGCCATATTAGTGCTGGTGCCGGCTCCGCCCTGAAGTGAGTCTATTGCTATCTGTGTTGATAGATCACCTTGAGACAGTTCCAGGCAGGCACTCTCAATAGCATTGATTTTTTCAGTTTTGCCATTCAGAAAGCCGATATCAGCAGCTGTTCTGAACGCAGCAAGTTTTACAGTTGCATATGCCGCCACAAGGTCTGGATTTGTCGGTTTGCCTGAAATAGTGAAGTTGTGGAGTGCTCTTTTGGTGTGGATGCCACTGAGGTCATCTCCATCTATTTCGATTTCACCTATCTCATCTTTTTCTAATCTGGTAGTCAAGATAAATCGCCCTCCGGTCTAGCAGTACACATCTCTTTTACCATTACTGACATATTTAAGCATCTTTTCGGTTTTCTCTTTTGTTTCGGAATCCATGTCGCTGATAAAAGTTTTTATAGCACTATCCCCAGCGGATTTTGTTTCTGCAGTGGCGTAATCTTCAAGATACTCCTTGAAAGACGATGCTGCATTAGGACCGCAATGCTGTTTAATAAGACCGGGCTTTGCCAGATCCATAAAATCCTCTCCGGTTCTGCCGAGTCTGTAACAACCGGTACAGAATGATGGTATATAACCTTTTTGTGAGATATCTCTAATGACCTCGTCAAGGCTGCGATGATCCCCAAGAGAGAA
>QZLD01000101.1 GCA_004796385.1 Gammaproteobacteria bacterium
AAGCTTGATAGCGAATATAACAACCATACAATTTACCCCTCGCAAGAAGATGTTTTTCAGGCATTGGAGTTGACTCCTTTAGATAGCGTAAAAATTGTAATTTTAGGACAAGACCCTTACCACCAACCCGGACAGGCTCACGGACTATCTTTTTCGGTAAAAAAAGGAGTAGCTATTCCTAAATCGCTACATAACATATATAGAGAACTGGTTGATGATATTGATGGTTTTTCCAAGCCTTCTCATGGCAACCTTGAAAAGTGGGCAAAGCAGGGGGTATTACTATTAAATGCAGTACTTACTGTAAGAAAAGACGAACCCAATTCGCATAAGGATTATGGTTGGGAACAATTTACTGATGCAATTATTGCAAAGCTTGGGAAAAGCGAAAAACCAACGGTTTTTATACTCTGGGGCAAAAACGCACAAGCGAAAGAAAAACTGATTGGTACACACCACCTTATAATTAAATCGGCACATCCGTCACCGTTATCTGCCTACCGTGGTTTCCTTGGAAGCCAACCTTTCTCCAAGGCAAACGGCTTCCTGTGTTCTAATGGTTTAGATGAAATAGACTGGTGTTTAGCATAGTCCTTCAAAGTTATATTCAAGGTTTCACTCTTTACTGCAGCTCATGAAGCAGAGCCTGTATATCACTCATAGCACGTTTAATATTCTCCGTATTTGCATCACCACTTTTACTGGCAGACATTTTATCCGACATATCTGAAATAGAGTTAATATTGAGGTTTATCTCTTCAGCAACAACACTTTGCTCTTCGGCTGCAGTTGCTATCTGAGTGTTCATATCTGAAATAGTACTAACTGCTGCTGCGATTGTTTCCAGAGATGTTCCAGCTTCAGCAGCCTGAGTAACCCCTGCCTGAGCACGATTTTTTCCCTGTTCCATTGCTTTTACTGCATCCTGAGAACCAGATTGCAGTCTTTCAATCATATTTTGAATTTCCTGAGTAGATTGCTGTGTTCGTTGCGCCAATGTCCTTACCTCATCAGCTACAACCGCAAACCCTCTGCCTTGCTCACCTGCGCGCGCAGCCTCAATAGCAGCATTCAGTGCCAGAAGATTAGTCTGTTCGGCGATTCCTCTGATAACATCGAGCACTGCTCCAATCTCATCACTATCCTGCTCCAGCTTATGAATCACCTGTGCTGCAGATTCTACCTCTGAAGCCAAAAGATCAATTGCCTCAATTGCCTGCGAAACAACACTTTTGCCTGTTCTGGTTTCCGCATCAGCCTGCTGAGCCGCCTCTGCTGCTTCAGTAGCATTTCTGGCAACCTCATGAACGGTAGCAGACATTTCGTTCATTGCCGTTGCAACCTTGTCTACCTCTTCTTTTTGCTTCATAAATAAGCTGGCATTGTCGGAGCTTCCTCCGGAAGCGAGCCCGCTTGTGCATTCATCGGTTTTTGCTGTAATTTGATCGACGATTTTCTGTACTTTATCCGTATATCCGGCAAATGCAGATGCAATATCTCCCAAATCACCAGGTAATTCTTTTATCGTATTTGAATCGAGCCTGATTTTTTCGCCACTAACCGTTTCTTTAAATCGTTTAATTGGAGAGGCAAAGGTAGCATTACCCAATACGAACAGGATTACAGCTCCCAAAACAGATAGCCCAATTATTATTATGAGCCCTGTATTTACTGATGACGCCATACTATCGCCAAAAACGGTTATTTTCTTAAGAATTTCAGAATCCTTTTCCGGTAACTGCAAAGGCGAAAGTACCTGCCTGGTCTCTTCTGTATATGATGTAACAGAGCTGTTGGCAAAGTAGTATGCTGAAAAAATTATCAGCAAAACAGTGACAAAATATACCAGTAATAATTTAGACAATATTTTCATACAATAAACCTTATAATTAAAACCTAATCATGGATTTTATTCAGGTAAACCCTAAAAATAATTTTAGGCGCAATTTTTATTTTTTCCTTATTATTTGCAAATTATTTAAAAAAAAAATTATTGGAAAAAGGTAAAAATATGCTATTTATTTAGAAGACCATGTTGAATAGATAGTTTGAGAAATGCGCTGGAAATACCAAATATATTTTATTTTTCATAGTAATTTTTTCTTATGCGCTTTAAATTAATAGAAACTATTATTACGACAGCATGCACAACTGAATTATATTGCGGTTATTTTGTAACCAGGTGGACATAAAAATGAACGATAGCATTCCAAAAGTACAAGTAGACGACTTTTCCAAGATCAGCGCAGAAAGATTGCCTCATCTTAAAATTGAAGACAGATTGGTATTGATAGGAGGTGGCGGAGTTGACGGTGTAGCCTTTAAAAAGAAGATTTTGAAGATGGCCGGCTGGAAATATCATGAACTGACCTCATACAACGCTCACCCGGAAGAGGCATGTACTGCATTTAACAAAGTACTTGATATTATTTCATCAAATGATAATAAAGATGAGATAGAGAGAGTTTTAAAAGAATCCCCTTAGTTATTTGGAACACCTACATTTGCAAATGTGTCGCGCAAAGTCTGATAGTCCACAAATATAGCATTGGCGGACTACTAGACTTCGTGCTTTCTTTATCCATATATTGCGGAACAAGTTAAAGCATGGAGCCTAGGCAATAAATAGGTAATTTTTTATCGCTCTTCATCAATTTTCATTTCTACAGAAGAGAGAATTCCTCTAAGAATATTGATTTCATTCTGATCAGGCTCAGCCTTATTGAATAATTTTCTAATTCTACGCATCAGTTTTTTCGGATTTTCCGGCCTTAAAAAACCGGTAGCAGTAATAATTTTTTTCAAATGCTCAAAAAACAACTCCATATCCTGAGCACTAGCGGGCATATGAGATGGTTTAAGAGGCTTTGTTATTACTTCACTATAGGTAAAAATAGTCTTTCTCAGCTCATAGCAAATCACCTGTACTGCAGCACCTAAATTAAGAGATGAAAAATCTTCTGCAGTTGGAATATTTACAGCATAGTGACAGCGGTCGAGTTCTGCATTGGTAAGCCCGGAATGCTCTCTGCCAAAAATCAACCCTATACTTAAAGAGTTATGATTTTCGGCAACAAGTTTTGCACATTTCTCAGGAAGAATCAGCTCGCTGGATATTCTTCTTTTTCTGGCAGACATACCAAAAACAAGCAAACAATCGGCTATAGCATCATTAAACGAATCAAATATCTGCACGTTTTCCAGAATATCATCCGCTCCTGCAGCCATTGCTTTTGCTTTGCCATCTGGAAATAGCTTAGGTTTTACCAAAGCCAGATTACTTAGCCCCATAACCTTCATCGCTCTTGCCGCAGAACCAATATTACCTGGGTGGCTCGGTTCTACCAGAACAATTTTTATATTTGGTAATCCTGAGTTTTCCTGCATATTAATTTTCTAAGAAAGGTTTCCAGCGGATATTTTATTGATAAGTTCATTATGAAGCTTGATATTTCCTGCAACAGTATTGCCGCTATCAAGATAACCTCCATTTCCGGAAAAATCCGTAACGACTCCTCCCGCTTCAATCACAAGTAGAGCTCCGGCTGCAATATCCCAGGGTTTTAATCCGGCTTCCCAAAAACCATCCAGTCTACCCGCTGCAACATATGCGAGGTCAAGAGACGCAGCTCCGGCACGTCTTACACCTGCTGACTCAGAAAAAATATCTTTAAATGTATCTATATATTGATCGAGAATCTCTTTATTTTTAAAAGGAAATCCCGTACCAATAAGAGCTCCCTGAAGGTTTTTCCTGTTTTTAACTCTTAACCGTCTGCCATCAAGGAATGCTCCTCCTCCATTACTGGCGGTAAAAAGTTCCTGTTTAATCGGGTCGTAAATCACAGCATGCTCAAGCTTCCCTTTTACCTGAAGAGCTACTGAAACTGCAAAGTGAGGGAATTGGTGAGCAAAGTTAGTAGTTCCATCAAGAGGATCAATTATCCAAAGAAAGTCGTTATTACCATCGCGCCCGGACTCCTCCGCAAGAATTGCGTGATCAGGATAGGCGGTTTTAAGAATATCCTTAATTTCATTTTCAGCAAAAATATCCACTTCTGTAACAAAATCATTATCTTTTTTCTGTGATATTTTAACGGAATCAGCTCTTTCGTAATTACGAACAATAATATTCCCGGCTCTTCGGGCAGCTTTTACGGCAGTATTCAGTAATGGGTGCATTTTACAAACCTGATAGAAAGTAATTTTAGGATGCGGAAGGATAGCAGAAAAGTAATGTTTAGTCTTCTTTAAAAGCCCCTGAAATTTATGCGTAATTGCTGTTTTTGCGGTACATTATCAATGCTTATTTCCAACAAAAAATAAGATTCCGTTTGCATAAAGATCCGGAAACAAGAATCTTTGCCTGCGTTGTTATCGACTATTACTCTGTTTTTGTTTACATTATGGCTACTTTTTGCAGGCTTATCGCTGTTTTATTGAATATCTTATGCAGTTCTAAGCGGTTTTTACGGAGATAAACTTGAACAGTTTGGATTTTGATGTTGTTGTAATTGGTTCCGGAGTTGCCGGGCTTTCCCTTGCTTTGCAAATTGCAGACAACCTTAAGGTTGCCGTTATTTCAAAAGGTAAGCTTTGTGACGGCTCCAGTCTGTATGCACAGGGAGGGATAGCCGCGGTAATAGATGAGGCAGATTCAATTGACTCTCATGTACAAGACACTAAAGATGCAGGAGCAGGACTCAGTGATGAGACTGTAGCACGTTTTGTTGCAAAAAATTCAAGTAATTGTATCGACTGGTTAATAAGTCGCGATATTAAATTTTCTACCAGAAAATCAAAGAGCGGAAAATTTGAATTACATCTTACAAAAGAAGGCGGCCACAGCATGAGACGTATAGTTCATGCTGCTGATGCTACCGGCAAAGCAATAATTATGGAGTTGCTTTCTCAAATTGTACAGCACGAAAACATCACTATTTTTGAAGATCATATAGCTATTGATCTTATAAACAATAAAGGACGAAGTAACAGCTACTGCCATGGAGCCTATATCCTTGATAAGCTGGCAAATAAAGTCAGAGTATTCAGATCAAAAAATGTCGTTCTGGCAACTGGCGGAACCAGTAAGGTTTATCTTTATACCAGCAATCCGGATGGTGCCAGTGGTGATGGTATTGCTATGGCATGGAGATGCGGTTGCAGCGTAGCCAATCTTGAATTTAACCAGTTTCACCCCACCTGTCTTTTTCATCCTCAAGCAAAATCATTTCTTATAAGTGAAGCTGTGCGTGGAGAAGGAGCTAAGCTGGTGCATGCAGATGGCAAACGTTTTATGCGAAATTATGATGAGCGTGCAGAACTGGCTCCCAGAGATATTGTTGCCAGGGCCATAGATAATGAGATGAAAATTAACGGCCTGGACTGTGTTTATTTGGATGCAACCAAACTTGGTGAAAACAAAATATTAAACCATTTCCCCAACATATATGAAAAATGCAGAAAGTATGGGTTTGATATGCTTAAAGAGCCTATTCCTGTAGTCCCTGCAGCACACTACACCTGCGGCGGAGTGGTAACAGACAAAAATGGTATGACTGGAGTTCACGGTCTATATGCCATAGGAGAAGTAGCTTATACAGGGCTGCATGGAGCAAATCGATTAGCAAGCAACTCACTAATGGAGTGTTTGGTATTTGCCTCATCAGCAGCAAAACATATACTGAGGAATATTGGTGATACCTGCATATGTGAAGATATATCCGATTGGGATGAGAGCAATGTTATAGATTCCGATGAGCAAGTTGTGGTATCTCATAACTGGGAAGAAGTACGTCGCTTTATGTGGGATTATGTAGGCATTGTAAGAACGGATAAGCGTCTTGAAAGAGCAAAAAACAGAGTTGAACTGCTACAGCGTGAAATTGACGAATATTACTGGAATTTTAAGGTTTCTCCTGATCTTATCGAACTCAGAAACATAGCGTTGGTTGCAGACCTTATAGTCAAGAGCGCACAATCGAGAAAAGAGAGCCGAGGGCTGCATTACTCCCTCGATTATACCGGACAAGATAAAACACCACAACCGACAATTCTAACCCCTGATTTTGCCAAATAAGTTATAAAAACAGATATGAATATATTTTTAGCATCAGGATCTGAAAGAAGAATAGCTCTGTTAAAGCAGATCGGGATAGAACCAGTCGCAAAATCAATGGACATTGATGAAACAGTGTTTAATGACGAAAAACCTCTCGATTATGTATTGCGAATGGCCGAGAAAAAAGCAGAAGCCGGAAGAAAATATTGCCATAAAGATAACAAACTGAGAAATTATAATGTTATTGGCGCAGATACTTCTGTAATTACCTGCTCAGGTGAAATCCTTGGTAAGCCCCATAATTTATCTGATGCGGAGCAAATGTTAAAAAAACTTTCTGGTAATAGCCATAAAGTAATAACTTCGGTAGCCGTAATTACAGCCGATAAAGAACTATTTAGTGATTATGCGGAAACAGAAGTAACAATGAAAACACTAAACGATGCAGAAATCAGCAAATACACAGCTAGCGGAGAACCATTCGGAAAGGCAGGAGCATATGCAATTCAGGGAATTGCGGCAAAGTACATAAGCAATATAAATGGAAGCTATAGCGGTGTGATGGGATTACCACTTTTCCAGCTATCTGAATTATTGCAATCTGTAAAAGAATCGGCAGAAAAAATTTAAAGGACAAAAATGGGACAGGAAATACTGATAAATGTAACGCCTAATGAGACAAGAGTGGCAATGCTGGAAAACGGAGCGTTACAGGAAATTTTTATTGAACGTTCCGGAAAACGAGGACTTGTAGGCAATATATTTGTCGGCAAGGTTTCAAGAGTTCTGCCGGGAATGCAAGCCGCATTTATTGATATCGGTTTGGAAAAAGCCGCCTTTCTGCATGTATCAGACATTGTATGTGACAGAAGCGCAGAAGTTGAAGGCAAAAAACTGGAAGATATGATAATACCCAGCATATCCGCCCTACTCTATGAAGGTCAGAAGGTTATTGTTCAGGTAATAAAAGATCCGCTAGGCACAAAAGGTGCTCGTCTAACGACCCAGATAACAATTCCGTCCAGATATCTGGTTTTATTGCCTAATTATGAAAACGTAGCTGTATCCGGAAGAATAGAAGACAAACTTGAACGAAATCGTCTAAAAGAAATAGTCCGAAAAATCCTTTCTGAAAGCGGAGATCATGGTTACATTGTAAGAACAGCAGCCGAATCGGTTGAAGAAGATAAATTAGCAGAAGACGGGCGTTTTCTTAGAAAACTATGGAAATCTATTCACAGCAAACAAAAAGGAACCAAAGCTCCCGCCTTGGTTCATGTTGATCTGCCGTTGGCGCTAAGAGCTTTAAGAGATAACAGCGGTGGAGAAATTGAACGTATAAGAATCGACTCGCAGGACACATGCAAAAACGTCCTCGATTTTTGTGAAAAATTTCTTCCGGAGATGGTTTCCGGAGTCGAATACTATTCTGCCGACAGACCTATATTTGATATTTACGGTATTGAAGACGAAATTCAAAAAGCACTGGAGCGCAAAGTAATACTTAAATCAGGAGGTCATATGGTTATCGACCAAACAGAGGCCATGACCACTATCGACGTAAATACCGGGGCATATGTAGGTAGCAGAAATCTCGAGGAGACTATATTCAAGACAAATCTGGAAGCTGCTCAGGCAATAGCCAGGCAGCTGAGACTACGAAATCTCGGCGGCATAATAATAATTGATTTTATCGACATGGAAGAACAGGAACACCGGGAACAGGTTCTGTACATGCTGGAAAAGAGCCTGGAACAGGATCAGGCAAAAAATTCGATAAGCGAAGTCTCCGCGCTTGGATTAGTGCAAATGACCAGAAAAAGAACCAGAGAAAGTCTGGAACATATACTTTGCGAAATCTGCCCTGTGTGCGATGGTAGAGGATCAATTAAAACTGCAGAAACAGTATGTTATGAAATTTTCAGAGAGATAACCAGACAGAGTCGCCAATTTGATGCTAAAGAATTTCTGGTTTTAGCATCACAGGAAGTTGTTGACTTAATACTGGACGAAGAGTCTCCTAATGTTGCCGAATTGGAAACATTCATAGAAAAACCAATCAGATTTCAGCCGGAAATACTTTATACTCAGGAACAGTTTGATGTTGTTCCGGTATAGCTGCAGAACCAAACAATTATGATTGTGTCTAATATATGTTACAGATCAAAGAAATATCTTTAAAACAGATTAATATTTGGATTGATTACTCAAACAGATATTAATTTTTAAAAATAAATGGATGATTAAGCTTGCTCTTTCGATTACTTAAAAGATTAATAAAACTAACAATATCACTATCAGCCCTAATGCTGATAGTAGCTGCACTATGTATTACCGCCTTTCGTTTTCTTATTCCTGAATTACCCACTTATAAAACTGATATTGAAGAGTGGCTTTCTAAAGAGATCAAACAGGAGATAAAAATCAAAGAGATATCTGCATCAGTACAAGGCAGCACCATAGTTCTGGATTTTAAAGGAACAGAAATACTTGATAACAGTAAATTTGCTCTGTTTCAGATCAAAGATCTGCGAGTAACTGTTGATATATTTGATTTAATAAAAAAGAGAAAAATTGAACCGACAACAGTCGATATTGTTGGTGTAGAACTTTATGTTGAAAGAAGTCTGGATGGCAAAATCACAGTTCATGGATTTCAGGATCTTGCTGTAAATCAGAGCGAAAGTGAAAGCAGCGACCTTAACGAAATCCTCAATAAACTAAAACAACTTAATACACAATTGCGTCTTGTCGATAGCTCTGTGATTTTTCGTGATGCGCGGTATCGGCAAAACTATCGTGTTTCCGATATATCCGCCATTATTGCCCGGGACAATGACGGCCCAACTCTCTCCGGAGCCTTTCGTCTACCGGAAAACATGGGAGCGCAAATAAGGTTTTTCACCAAATATGCCTCAAACCAGAACAATATGAAAATACCGGCACTGGAATTCTACTTTCATGGTAGCGGTATAGATTTTGAAGGTTTTCCGTGGAAAGACGAACTTCCAGTCAGCCAGAAAATAGAAAAAGGAAAAGTTGACCTGCAGGTATGGGGGCGCTGGGATAACTCTACGGTAGACTCCATGCAGCTCAGAGTTAATGCCCGAGATATTGCAGTTAACCGACAAGATAAAAAAGGAAAAGATTACAGAATCAATTTGGATGAAATTGGCGGCAGTATTGCGTACAACAATAGTCTCTATGGCTGGACGCTAAATATGAAGGATTTCATAATCAGAAATAACGACATAAATATCAACAGCCATATTCTGCAATTATGGAGTAAAGATTCAGCAACAGAAAAAAAAACCAGCTATGGAGCATCATTCAATAACCTTGAATTTCTTAATATAAGAGCACTGGCAAAACTATTTCCGGAGATGTCGTCTTCAGCGAAAGAAGTTTTGATAAACAAAGGGGTTTCAGGAAGTTTTTATAATGGTTCCTTTGAATTTGACCTAGCTAACGGAAGCATTAATAAATACTATCTTGACGGAGTTATTAACGATTTCAGATATGGGCGCGGAAAAGAATCTATAGAATTTTCCAACCTAAAAGCACGAATTATTGCCACCAATAAAAAAGGGGTAATAAACCTGAATACAACTGATGGAGAACTAAAATTAGGGCCATTATTCAGAAACTCACATGAACTAAAAACACTAAACGGGCAAATTAAATGGAGCATTGGAGACAACACTATACGACTTCAGTCCACCCCTATTGCGCTTAACAGCGGAGACCTAAACGGCACAATCAAACTTGCATATAATGATTTAGGGAAAAAAGACAGTGGCTTTCTTGATATAACCGCCTATTTCAAACAACTTCCGGCATTTGCAGTAAAACGTTACCTTCCGGCTAAAGTAATGAAGCCAAAAGCATTAAAATGGCTGGATGAAGCCTTTAGAAATGGTCATGTAGAAGATATAAAAGTTTTGGTTCACGGAACTGTTAACGACTTTCCTTTTAAATACTCCCAAAAAGGAATCTTTAATATAGATGCTGTAGCAAAAAATGTTGATCTTAACTTTAATGATAAATGGCCCGATATCAAAAACATAAGCGGCAAACTTATTTTTGTTGGTGAAGGCATGACTTTTAAAACAACTTCTGGAAATTTAGCCAAAAACCTAAACATAGATCGCGCCAGAATTGATGTAAAAGACTTCTCCAGAACCTCAATAAGTATAAATGGTGAAGTAAGCGGTACAAGTAAAGGTTTGCAACAGTACCTTATTCATACACCATTAAAGTTTGCAAAAAGCAATGTATTAAAAGATGCACAAATATCCGGCACTGTCAGCGGTCACTTAGAATCGGAAATCCCGATAAGTGATAAAATCAAAACGGATGATAAAGTAAATGCAACAGTTAAATTCAGCAATTGCAAACTGGCATGGCCAAAATGGAAAGTAGATCTGCATGATCTTTCCGGCAATCTCGTAGTAAATGAAAACGGGATTATTGATGGCGATTTTATCGGTAAATACAGAGACAAAGATGCAAAAATCAATCTTTCTCCACTCAAAAATGCAACCATGGGAAAGGGAGTCACAATAAGAACGTCAGGAATTTTTTCTCTTGCCAGATTTATTCCCGCAGATTACAGCAAAGTAAGTCGGATAATAGAAGGAGATTCAAACTGGAAGGTGAAAATCGATGCTCCATACAAATCTGAAAAAGGAGTTGTAATAACTGCTTTATCAGACATGAAAGGCACAGAGATAAAAATGCCTCAACCATTCAATAAAAAACAACAAAAAAAACTGCCGTCAAAAGTAATAATGCGTTTTACGGAAAAAACAGAAATAACAGCACAGATGGGAAAAATAGCCTCGGTATTTGCCCAGATCGGACAAAATAGCTCTCTTGAAAAATTAGTACTCAATATTGGCAGCGGCAAAGTTAAAAAAACAAAAACTCAAGGTGTTTTTGTTAATGGCAAAATAAACATTCTCAATATTGACACATGGAATCAATACCTGTCAAAACTTGGTTTTATTGGCAATGGAGCCAACAATATCTGCATTAACAGTATCAACCTCTTAGCAAAAAAAATAATCTATAAAGGCAGGGAAATAACCAACACAATTCTAATGGTTAACAAAAACAAGGGATTAACCAGAATAGAACTAAAAAATAACTGGATAGATGGATATGCGGAAATACCTGACAGCAGTAATAAAGATAAAACAGTTAAAATTCGCCTGCAAAAACTGGAATACCATCCATCTAAAAAGAAAGACGAACAAAAAAATCGAAACGACATTATTTCAAAAAATAAAGATCTGGTTTCAATTAATCCGGCAACCATTCCTCCAATTGACATAATAATAAATAAAATAAAATCAAATGGAATAAATATGGGAGCCCTTAAGCTTAAATCCATACCGCTTAAAAACGGAATGGAAATCAATAAGCTGGAAATAAAAGGAGAGAAATTAAAAATAAAAGCAAATGGCAGCTGGTTAAAAAACAAAGGAGGAGAAAGAACCTCCATGCAAGTATCAGCCAACAGCAAAGATATAGGGCACATTGTCAGAGCACTTGGCTTTGAAGACACCATTCGCAAAGGCGAAACAAAAATGGAAGTTAACCTGTTATGGCCGGGAAACCCTGCAGATCTTTCGCTTAAAAACCTTAAAAGCAGCCTTGATTTTACTATAAA
>QZLD01000252.1 GCA_004796385.1 Gammaproteobacteria bacterium
AGGTTGCGGAGGCAGGAAGCATCGGAGCCGACTGCATCCTGTTAATTGCTGCAGCTCTTGCAGATAGCCAGATGTCAGAACTGAAAACCTACGCCTCAGAGCTGGGAATGGATGTACTCATAGAGGTGCACAACCTGGCGGAACTGGAAAGAACCCTGAAAATATCCCCCGATCTCATCGGCATCAATAACAGAGATCTGCGTACCTTTAACACCGACCTCAACACATCAATCTCTCTTCTGAAAGAGATCCCCCCTAACTGCACCGTCGTTACTGAAAGCGGCATTCACACCAGAGAAGACGTCGACCTAATGCGTAGTAACAACATTAACGCCTTTCTCGTCGGCGAATCATTTATGCGTGCAGATAATCCCGGCGAAAAATTGCAAGAGCTGTTTTTTTAACCTGAATTCACTGCTCACCAAAAAATATCCGAAAGTACAATTGCCACTGCGATTATTGAATGTATCATTTCCTCAAAATTTCAATATGGTGGAAAAAGTGAAAAAACCAATCTGTATTTTGTGCTTTATTATTTTTATAAGTGGATGCGTTTCAAATCCCAAAAAACACAACTGGAATCCAGAAGATTCGGAAGCCCTTAATATTGCTACAGCAGCCGGAATTGATGGCTTGAAGGATTACAAAACAAAGCCTGATGAAGTTGATCTTTCGAAAGGTCTTAACTCACTGGATATTGCCTATGCGGCCTCCAATTTCTCCACGCCTCCTCCTGGCTTTACCGGCTGGTCAAGTTTGAGCCTGTTTATTCTTTCCGACCTCTTTTCTCCAGATGCCAGAGCCGCCAGAAATAGCTTCTTTTACTGGGACTCCAAGCCAAAAAATAAAAAGGATTTTTATACAAACTTTATCAATATTATGGAAAAAGCAAAAACTGCTTATGAAAAAAGCGGCGGCAAATATGAGCTCGTTTCTTCTCACAGAGGTCATGAAAAAAAGGGCATGCTATATACTCTTAATCCATATTGGAGTGTAAACCTGAATGGGCATGAGTGCTCAAAAGGCAAAATAAAGTGGGCGTGCCTTATTAGCTTTGATTTGGGAAATATAGTTGAAAGTTACCCCCCCAGAGGCGATAAACCGGTTCTACATACAGATGTATCAGCCAGCAGAGGCTATACTAAACTATCAATATGTTTAAAAAACGAGCAAAACTACAAGCTCGATTGCTCCTATATTTACAGAAGAAAGACCAACTACCATTTCAATGAGCTGGAATTCCTGACTGAGTTTTCAAAATTCCTGCCTGAAGACTTTTATATTTATATTGCACCTAAAAGAGCATTTTTAGACAAACAGACTCCCCTTAAGATTCCGGTTATTCTCAATAAGGGGCGTTTGCTCTATTTTATAAATTAACTGTTTATGCACTTATTACTATATTTTCGAGAGGTCTATATTAATGAGCGATAATGTTATTTCTGATCAAAATTCTTCCGCAAAACACTGGATGTGGATTATTGCCATGTTTCTCACTTTACTTGCGGGGTTATTGTCTTACTTTCTGAACATCTATATGGCTGAACTATTCGATATTTTAAATATTCATGGTGCAGATTTAACAGTGCCGGGAACATTTGTGTATAAAGTTTATGGATATTTTTCATTGATAGTATTGGCAGGATTGTTATTAGCCATAGCCCTATTTGTTGATTCATTAAGGGGAGGGAGAGGAAAATGCAGAGACATTTTATTTGCTTTGTCTTTCGTAAATCTTAATGTCGGTGTGGTTTTATTTGTGCTTTCGCTAACAATGGTATATTTGCCGCTGTTTAGGCTTATTAAGCCTGTAATCATGTAAATCCTCTTATTAATTGTAACTGCTCTCCAGAACAACCATAAATAAGAGCTCATGCCATGCCCGAACTTGCTTGTCTGCTCGCTGCCCGCCTTGATCTTCATCTCTACGGAGAATCATCAGCGCTTACTTGATACCTGAATTGTGCTAATATTCGCAAATCGCAGTCTGTAATGGCTGTATCGGAACATTTTTTATCAACTTATAGGGTTTATACCCACGGGGGTTTTATGAAAAAAAGATATGGCATTATTGCCGCTTCGCTATCCATTGCATTAACTGCTTCTGCTTTTGGTGCCAGCTATGTGGCCGCAGATAATATTTCAAAAAAAGTATTTAGCAAAACTTCAGGTAGTACCAGTGACTGCGATACTGAAGTACGTCTTTATAGCGAAGGTATGGAAACCCGCCATCGTTATCTAGAAGATGATGGTTTCGAATGTTATACAAGGGATTTTTATTTTGATAAGGCTGAAAACAGCTTCGAATTGACAGGCTATATTTCAGGAAAATATGAAATAACATATTCTCCGGCACTACCTTTTATACAGGAAGATATGTCTGTTGGCAGCCAGTGGTCTGAAGATATTACAACTACCGTTAATGGGAGTAGTGAGTCATCTACCGAAGAATTTGAGATAGTTGCTATAGAGGATCTGTCTCTGGATGCAGGTGAATTTAGCGATTGCCCGAAATTAAGTTGGTCAAGCGATGGCGGCAGTGCAACTTATATCTGGTTTTGTGAAGATGTGGGCGTTGTTAAGTGGGAAATTTCCGGAGATACCTGGGAACTTGAAAGTTATTCAACGGATTCTCTGACTGTTTTGAGCGGATCAGTTTATCTGCAGGAATCAGAAGTAAAATCAAAGAGTTTTATTAATACGTCTGCTGGTGGAGTTGGTTGCGATAAAGAAACCAGAACATTTTCTGATGGAGGTGAGACAGAAGAGAGAGTCTATTCAAATTCAGATGGTTTGGAAATAGCTTGTGGCTCAAGAATTAGTATTTCAAATAGCAAAACGGAAAATTCTCATGTGTTGTCGTCACAGGTTTATAGTGGCTATTCTATTGATTATGCTTGGGGAATACCTGTAATTCCTGCAAATATGGCTATTGGTGAGTCGTGGGGAGTGAGTCAGTATGTTTATGTCAATGATAATAATTGGGGGGCGCGTAACGATAGTTTTACTTTGGAAGCATTGGAAGATGTTAGTGTCGATGGTGGTAATTATGAACGTTGTTTAAAGGTTAATTGGGAAGGGTATTCTCCTGTGGCTTCGGAATCATTCGATATGACATTGTGGCTTTGTCCTGAAATTGGTTTGGCTAAATATGTTAAGGATGGCGATACTTGGGAAATGAGCAAAATAACTCGTTCCGGCACCGCATATATCGGAGGATCGGATGGTGGCGGCGGAGGTGGTAGTATTTCGCTGTTTGTTATTTTTGGAGTCGGTTTATCTCTTGTTGTTAGGCGCAGAAAATAATAATTGTAAAATTTATGCAGGAAGGGGGGCGAATCTCTTTTTGTATATAAAAAGAAAATACCGATAAGTAAAAACAGAGGATATATTGTTTTATATCCTCTGTTTTTTTGTAACTTGATATGATTTTTAGACGATATCTGTAAAGTTGTATCCGGTTTCTTCATGAGATGAGAGGTCGAGCCCTCTGGTTTCGTCTTCAGTATCGACTCTTAATCCTCCTGTGATCATTCCGGTTATCTTTAGGATTATAAAAGTCATAACAGCTGTAAATGCAATTGTTGCGGCAACGCCCGTAAATTGAACACCAAGCTGTTTAATCATGGTCATTTCTTCTGCATAGCCGCTTTTGCCCAGAGAGCCACTGCCGCTGAATATCCCCAGATTTGTTGATGCAAAAATTGCAGCCATTATGGTTCCTATAATACCGCCGACACCATGGACAGGTGATACGTCAAGTGAGTCATCTATTTTTAGTTTTTGTTTTAAAAACATAGTGCAGTTAAAGCAGACAAAGCCTGCAATCATGCCTATGGCAAGGCCTCCTGCAGGGCCGGCAACTCCAGATGCCGGGGTTATAGTGCCCAAACCGGCAACCATTCCTGTTACTGCACCAAGGGCGCTGGGCTTGCCAAATTTGATCCACTCAATGGCCATCCATGTGAGCGCGCCTGCGGCAGCCGACATATGGGTTGTCATTATAGCCATACTGGCATTGCTGTCTGCAGTTAAGAAGCTGCCGCCGTTAAAGCCGAACCATCCGACCCATAGCATGCCTGCGCCAGTGATGGTCATGGTCAGGTTGTGTGGAGGGATTGGGGATTTGGGGAAACCTTTTCTGTTGCCGATTACTAATGCAGCAACAAGCGCAGCTGTACCTGCCGTAACATGAACTACGGTGCCGCCGGCAAGATCAATCAGCCCCATTTTTTGCAGCCAGCCATTTCCCCATACCCAATGACATACCGGAGCATAAACCAGAATCAGCCAGATTGAGCTGAATATAAGCATGGCTGAGAATTTTATTCTTTCAGCAAAGGCACCGACAATTAAAGCTGGAGTGATAATGGCGAATGTCATTTGAAATGTCGAGAAGGTCGTTTCAGGAATAGTTATATCCATACCGTCAGGAATGGTTCCTTTTAGTAAATCTCTAAGAAACATTTTGTCTAATCCGCCTATAACGCTGTTAAGAGATCCTCCGTTTCCAAAAGAGAGGCTGTAGCCACAGATAAGCCATAATACTGAAACTACACAGGTTATTGCAAAGCACTGCAATAGAACGGAAAGAACATTTTTTTGTCGGACAAGTCCTCCGTAAAACAATGAAAGCCCGGGGATTGTCATAAAAAGCACTAATGCGGTGCAAATCATTATGAAGGCTGTGTTTGCAGGATCTGGTGAGGTTTTTGCTATGGTTTCTGTTACAATTGTTTCCGTTGCGAATGTTTCTGTAGCAAAGGTGGCGGCAGAAAATATTAATAGTAATTTTTTAATCATGTCTGTTCCTTAAAATAATCAAATGGCTTCAGGGCCGGATTCGCCTGTTCTTATGCGGATGACGTTTTCAATTTCAGATATAAATATTTTTCCGTCACCAATTTTGCCTGAATTAGCTGTTTTGGATATGGTTTCAATAACTTCATCAAGCATTTCGTCATTGATGGCGATTTCCAGTTTTATTTTAGGTAGAAAGTCGACTACATATTCTGCGCCACGATATAGTTCTGTGTGCCCTTTTTGGCGACCAAAGCCTTTAACTTCTGTAACAGTAATGCCTTGAACTCCAATGCCTGAAAGCGCTTCTCTGACATCGTCCAGTTTAAAAGGCTTGATAATAGCGGTAACAAATTTCACAAAGATCTCCTTTGGTTTTTTATGGATATGGAATTGCGCCAAAATCAAGCAAGCTGCATGCCAAAATAGAACTTATTTTAATTATCAAAGGGTTTACTGATCTCTTTAGGTGCGATTATTGATTTGTACAAGATTGACGCACCATAATAGATGTTTAAAGTGGCGCGCTCGCACTTTTATAGTGCTTATTTTAAGGGGCGTGTGTTTTTTTAGCCCGGGTGCTTCATAAATATCCGGTTCAGATGGCGCCGTAATTGGGTTTATATTTGCACGATCGTTCCGAATATAGCTTGCCTACGTTCAAGAAAGGATCGTGCAAATATAGATTCAAGAACAAGCCAGAAACCGGATAGCAAAGCATGGTTGCAATTCGTTACGCGCTTATATTCCAATAATTACTCTATTAATCAATATGATACATTAAGAATTATGCGTATTTATGAAGTATGCGGGCTAGAGAAGTGATGTGTATAAAAACAAAAACCCCAGCTAATGCTGAGGTTTGTTGTCAGGCTATCCTTGCCTAAACTTTCCTTGTTTTACATTCCTTTGATTTATAGAAACTTCCTGTTTCTTATAAATAAGCTAGACTCCCTGTCAAAACTTGTTCAAATTATCTGCTTTATGTGGCGGCTAATCAATGGGGATGTTCTCTTGTTGTTGTAGTATCAGGCTTACATTCTCATTAGCAGGTCAGTTTCCATATCCACAAATTCTTTTTTAAGGCGCTGATATATTTTTTCTTTTTCTTCAATTTGATGGGTGGCGATATTAAGTTCATGAATACTATCATCTAAACGTTTCTCCAAATCATGCATACTATCTTCCACTGTCTGTTTTTCCAGTTTTAGATTGTTATAGAGTTTTTGCAGGCTTTCTGTATCTTCTGCATTTGCTTTGTTTTGGTTAAGTTGGTCTTCTGTTGCGGTTTCAAGAAGGGCTTCTATATCCTCATCAGTCATCTCTTTTTCATTGTTTTCGTTGTCAGTGGTTTCTGTTTTTTCAGAGGAAGAAGAGATTTCTTCCATTTCCTTGATTTTATTTTCAAGAATTGTTCTTTCATCTTTCAAACTATCTATTTCATTCATTAGCTGATCATTCATATCTTCAAGGGTTACTACAGAATTCATTACATCTCCGGTTTCACTTGAAAACCTTTTGATGGTATTTGAGAGATTTTCTACTTTAGTTGTTTTTTCCTGTAACTCTTCGAGAAGCTGTTCTTTTTCCTCCTTGAGGACGGTTATTTGTTGCGAAAGCTCTTCATTTATATGTTGTAATTCGGCTGACCATTCGTCACTGCTTTCTGCCTCTGTTTGTTGATTGCTATTGTTGCCCGATATTAGTTTTTCGGTTAGTGTTTCTATCTCTTTTTCCAATTCCTCTGCTCTTTCTGCTTTATCTGTAAGGTCGTCAATAGTCATTAATAGATTTTCCAGCTGTTCTTGCCTGCTTTGATTTTCCTCTTCCAGCACGGTTATGCACATTTCAGCCTCAGCTGCGGCTGCCTGTAGATTTTGGATTTTGGATGCAGCTTCGCTATCGCCCAGTTCATCTTGAAGTTCCTGAATAATATCCTGCTGTTGTTTGGTTTTTCCTTTTAATGTTTCAACCTCTTTGCGTAGTTTATGTTCAGCTTGGTCAACAAAGACGATTTTTTCTTTTGGTCTTTTTGCTCGCATTTTTAGTGCGGCCTGAATTGAATTAACGATGCTTTCGTCTATGTCATCACTGTCTTTACCTAAATTTACAAGAACTTCAGATAGTTTTGTGTGTTCTTCTGTGACGATGTTTAGAGATTCAGAATATTGGTTGTTGTCTGAAGGGGTGTCTAAATTACCAGAAATTTCTATAAATTTTTCTTCTGTTTCTATTAAATTACTTACTTGTCCAGCCAGATCATAAAGTAGTTTTTTGAATACCTGCATATCGTCATTTTCTTTTTTCTGTAAATGTAGTTCTTCTTTTACCTCTTTTATCTGTTGTACAAGCTCATCAGATAAATTTTCATCAGAAATGTTATTTTGAGCTTCTTGGGAAGCTGTTTCCTGTTTTTCAGGGGAAGGTTGTTCTTGTGATTCGGTGGTGTTTTCATCTTCAATTTTGGTAGAATCAGAAGGAGAATCAGATTGTTGCAGGATGTTATTCATAATGCTTTTAAGATTTTCTGCCTGATAATTCCAGTATGCTTCACCATCTTCGCCGGAAACGTCAATAGCATTAATCTCAATTTCCAGAAAAGCTCTGCGTAAAGATAGCGGTGTGTTGATTTTGCTGCCAAGGTCAAAATCGTCGGCTTCATCAGCTTCTCCTTCTTCTTCCATTCTTATTTCAGTAGCCAATACAGCCTGATTTAAAAAACCAAGATATGTTTGCTGAGAATTATCTTCTTTGGGTTGTTTTTTGGGTGCTGGAGCTGCAAGAGCCCTGAGCAGAGTTTTATGTAGTTTTCTGCTTTTAAGGTAAAAAATCATGGTGGTTATAAAGAATATCAGAGCAATTTCTATAGAGAGAAATTTATAAATATATTGAAGTTCCACTTTGATGATCCCTTTCTTGAACTGTTTATCTAATAAGTCTAGCAGGGATTTTTATGGATTTTATTAAAGTGATTCAATATTTTGAGAGGTATGTGAGAAAACTTAATGTCTGAGTTTTCTCACATAAATTAGTTTTTATAACTTTGCGAATATGGCTTTATTGACAGCATCAAAGGTGGCATCAATAGCGGTCATTTCGGTTTTGCACTGATTAATTGCGATATCCGGGTCTTTTAATCCATGACCGGTAAGTGTGCATACTATGGTGCTGCCCTCAGCTATTTTACCGCTTTGAATATCTTTTAGCGCCCCTGCAACTGATGTTGCAGAAGCCGGTTCGCAGAATATACCTTCTTTTTCGGCAAGCATTCTCTGGACTTTTAATATCTCTTCATCTGAAAATTCATCAAACCAGCCTCCTGACTCCCTGCTGGCCATCCAGGCATAATCCCATGACTGTGGATTGCCTATTCTAATGGCGGTGGCAATGGTTTCAGGGTCTTTAACCGGTTCGCCACGCAGGAATGGAGCAGACATAGTGGCTTGGTAGCCAACCATCTTCGGGGGGACAGAGGTAACTGCGTCTGTACTGTATTGGCAGATATCTTGACAAATCCTAGTTGATTTTTCGACCATTTTGCCTATGTGTCCGGAATATTCGCAATAGCCCATCCAGTAGGCCGTAATATTTCCTGCATTGCCTACAGGTAAGCAGTGGTAATCAGGCGCTTTGCCAAGTTCATCGATAATTTCAAATGCAGCGGTTTTCTGTCCCTGCAGGCGAAATGGATTAATGGAGTTTACAATGGAAACGGGAGCGCTTTCGCCAATCTTTTTTACCAGTTGCATGCCATCATCAAAATTACCTTTAATCTGGATAATTTCTGCACCATACATTATGGCTTGTGCCAGTTTGCCCAGTGCGATTTTGCCATCAGGAATAAGAACGAATGATTTAATGCCTGCTCTGGCAGCATAGGCGGCAGCAGCAGCAGAGGTATTTCCTGTTGAAGCGCAGATAATAGCATTGCTGCCTTCTTCTACGGCTCTGGTTACAGCAACTGTCATGCCTCGATCTTTAAATGAGGATGTTGGATTCAAGCCTTCGAATTTAACATAAAGGTTCACATCTTTGCCGATCTCTTTCGGGATGTTTTTTAGCTTTATCAGTGGAGTATTGCCTTCGCCAATACTAATAATGTTTTTCCTGTTGCTTATAGGCAGCCTGTCAAAATATTTATCTATTAGACCTGTATATATTTGTCCGAAAGACATGGTTATTCCTCTGTGTTTTCAATTTTGTATTAACAGTCGAGATATTCAACCCTGATTCTGGTTATTTTGCCGTTGATTGTATCAAGGCTTTCTATTGCTTTAATTGCATCATTCATCTGTTTTTCAGAAACTTTCTTGGTAAGCATTATTATAGAAGCAAATTTATTGTCTGATGGAGGTTCTCTTTGAATAAGGGCTTCTATACTCACCCCTTGATCACTGAGGATTCTGGCAATGTCAGCCATAACCCCGGATTTGTCTAATGCCTCCATGCGTAGGTAGTATCCTGTTTCGACTTGTTCGATATCCAATGCCGGAACTTGAGACATTTTCTTGGGATAAAATGCCAATGATGGAACTTTTGATTCGCTGTCAACGGCCAGTGATCTGGCAACGTCAATAATATCGGCAACAACTGCAGAGGCGGTTGGTTCACTGCCTGCTCCGGCACCATAGTACATTGTAGAGCCAACGGCATCGCCATTTACCATTACCGCATTCATTACTCCGTTAACATTTGCCAGCATTTGTTTTTTAGGTAGTAATGTAGGGTGAACTCTCAGTTCAATTCCTTTTTCTGTGCGTTTGCTGATGCCCAGATGTTTTATGTTATAGCCAAGTTCATCGGCATATTCAATATCCATTGAAGTGATTCTGGTTATACCTTCGGTAAATACTTTGTCGAACTGAAGGGGGATGCCGTATGAAATTGAAGCGAGTATGGTTAATTTATGGGCTGCATCTATACCTTCAATATCGAAGGTGGGATCGGCTTCAGCATAACCTAAGTTCTGAGCTTCTTTAAGAACATCTGCAAAATCGCTTTTGTTATCTTTCATTTCAGTAAGAATAAAATTGCCTGTGCCATTGATTATTCCTGCAACCCACTGGATTTTATTGGCGGATAATCCTTCTCTTACTGCTTTTATTATGGGAATCCCGCCTGCTACCGATGCCTCAAAAGCAACTGAAACACCTTTTTCCTGAGCGGCCCCGAATATTTCATTGCCATGCAGTGCGATAAGGGCTTTATTTGCGGTTACTATATGTTTTCCGTTTTCAATAGCTTTAAGAACCAGTTCTTTAGCGGGAGAGTAGCCTCCAATAAGTTCAATAATGATATCAATTTCAGGGTTGTTAACAACTTCATAGGCATCATCGGTAAATTGTATTCCTTTTTCCTTGCAGAAGTCTGCTCTTGATATGTCTCTGTCGGCAGCAGCTGTTATTCTGATATTTCTACCCGCCCTGCGGCTAATTTCATCATCATTTCTGGTTAGTACTTCAACTGCACCGCTTCCTACTGTTCCAAGACCCAGTAAGCCAACTTTTACAACCTCCAAGAGACACCTCCGAATTAATAAGCAAGAACGAAATCAGGGTTATGCCGACAATAGTTAAGCAATCTGATACCAACTCATATTTTCTATGAAAGACAGGGCGAAGTTTACCAGAAAAGAATCGGATTTTCCCCAATATCACAAAGATAATGTTAATAGTTAGACAAAAAATAAAAATGACAAGAAATAATCGGGAAAAATTTGGATATTGTCCTAGTATTAAATTCAGAGCCCTTGTTCTGGGGAGAGAATTTAATGGGATGAAGTTATGAGTAGTGAAGTACCTGAAGAGAGAGATTTAAGTACAGTTTTAGACAGTGAAGCATTGGACACCATCAAATCGCTTGAGCAGCCGGGGATGCCGAGCCTTCTTGAGAGGGTTATAAACACCTATCTTGAAACAGCAGAGCCGATAGTTGAACAGCTTAAGGATAGGTTTGCCGCCAATGATGCTGATGGAGTAATGCATGCATCGCATTCACTTAAGTCAAGCAGTGCAAATGTAGGGGCAAAAAGGCTTTCCGGTATGTGTGCTGAGATAGAGAGTTATTCTCGCGAAGGAATTGAAGCTTTATCAGGATTAGATGAGAGAATCACCAAGATTGCAGAAGAGTTTGTGATAGTAAAGCAGGCTTTGCATTCAGAGTTAAAAAAGTAGTTTATTTGTAGTTATTAAAGGAAATATCTGATGTCAATTTTTCCCGCAAAAGTAGCATTTGCCGATGATGACCCCGGAGTTGGAATATTAATTAGAGAAACACTTGAAAGATCTGGTTTTCAAGTGGTCGGAGCAGAAACTGGGCAGGAGCTTCTTGATATTATTGCGATAGACCGTCCCGATATAATTATTCTGGATATTATGATGCCGGATATTGACGGTTATGAAGTCTGTCGCAGAGTCAGGCGGCAGGAGTGGGGCAGAACAGTCCCCGTTCTTATTATCACGGCCTGTGATGATGAGAAATCCATAGAAGCAGCATATGAAAGCGGCGCTACCGATTTTATTACCAAGCCGGTTTCATGGAATATTTTTGGACACAGAGTTAAATATCTGGTGCGTACCGGGCGGATGCAGAAGGAGCTTGAAAAAAGCCAGAATAGCCTTGAGTATGCCCAGAAAATATCAGGAATAGGTAGTTGGCACTGGCAGGTAAAAAATGACAGGGTGATATTCTCAGAGGAAGCTTCGAGAATTGTTGGAGGTTCTATACAGGATGGAGTGCCTCTGAGTGAATTGAGAAAAAGAATTCATGTTGATGACAGGGAGGGGTTTATAAGTGCTGTAGAACTATGTCGTGATCAGCAAAAGCCGATAGCAATGGAGCTTCGTATTGTTCGGCCGCAAGGCCAACATCTTTATGTTATAACCAATGGTGAGCCGGAACTGTCTGAAGATGGCAGCAAAGTGGTTGCTGTTAAAGGTGTTTTTCAGGATATCTCAGAGCGTAAAAGGCAGGATGACCAGATAATATATCTGGCATTTCATGATAATTTAACCGGTTTGCCGAATCCTCGTCTTCTTAAAGATAAAATGATGGAAGCGATAGATTTTGCCATGAGATATGGGCATAAAGGAGCCATACTGTTTTTTGATCTTGACCGTTTTAAAAGAATAAATGAAACACTTGGGCATACAGGAGGAGATAAACTGCTGCAGATGGTGGCGGAGAGAGTGGTTAATATTCTCAGAGGCACAGATTGTGTGTCCAGGTTGGGGATGGATGATGTTGATGCTCCCGTTGCCAGGTTGGGTGGAGATGAATTTATTGTTTTGCTATCACGCATTTCCGATATAAGTGATGTAGCCAAGATAGCCAGCAGGGTTATTGATAGCATGGCAGAGCCATTTATTCTTGATGATAAAGATATAGTAGTAACTGCAAGTATTGGTATTTCTGTTTTTCCGGATGAAGGGCAAGATCCTGATGTTCTGATGGGTAATGCAAATAGCGCATTACAATCTGCAAAAAAAGATGGAGGTAACCGTTTTAGCTATTATGAAAGCAAAATGAACAGCTCGGCTGCAGATAGTTTATCGTTGGAAAATGATTTGCGTAAGGCTCTGAAAAACGACGAATTTCTCCTGTACTACCAGCCTCAGGTTAACGGTCGAACCGGAGAGATTGTTGGCGTGGAAGGTCTGTTGCGTTGGCAGAATCCTGAAAGAGGTTTAGTTGCCCCATTTCATTTTATTCCTATGCTGGAAGAGACAGGTTTAATTGTTGGAGTTGGAGACTGGGTATTGCGAACTGCTTGTCTGCAACATAAGAAATGGCAGGAAGAGGGAAGAGTTCCGATAACTATTTCCGTAAATATATCTGTAAGACAGTTTGCTCAGGAAGATTTTTTGGAAAGAGTAATGCAGATAGTTGAAGATACAGGAGCAGATCCAAAGTTTTTAAGACTGGAAATTACAGAGAGTCTATTGCTTGAAAATGCAGAATATATAGCCTCTTTATTGGAAAAATTTCGTGATGTTGGATTCGGTATCTCTATAGATGATTTTGGAACAGGATATTCATCTCTTAGTTACCTTCGGAAATTGCCTATTGATGAATTAAAGATAGACCGATCATTTGTAAAAGATCTGGCAACCGATCTGGATGATGGCACTATAGCCAAAACAATAATAGCACTGGCTAAAAATCTGCGCCTTAAAGTAATTGCCGAAGGTGTAGAGATAGAAGAGCAGCTTCATTTTCTGTTAAAGCAAGGTTGTATGAATATTCAGGGATATTATTTTGGCAAACCGGTTCCACCGGAGGAACTGGACATTCCTTTTGTTGAAAAATAGATAGAGGTTAAAGCAAAGATTTGGTCGTGAGTGTCGATATATGGAGTAATAAGATAATAATAATCGGGAATAGTTAATGGATTTAGCTTCGTTAATAGGATTAATAGGCGCAGTAGGTATTGTTCTTGCTGCCATTATTACCGGTGGTAGTGCTGGGATATTTGTAAATATACCATCAGTTCTTGTGGTATTGGGTGGGACTGCGTTTGCGGTAATGGCTAAATATACTTTGGGACAGTTTCTTGGTGTTTTTAAGGCTGCAATGAGGGCTATAAAATTTAGCAGTGACGATCCTGTAGAGCTTATAAAGCAGATAGTTGAGCTTGCCAATCTGGCAAGAAAAGAGGGGTTGTTGGCGCTTGAAGGGTTTGAATCGGAAAACAAGTTTATGCAAAAAGGGATACAGCTTGTTGCCGATGGGCACGAACCTGAATTTGTGCAGAAAGTACTGGGGCAGGATATAGATCAGCAAGTGGCACAGAATAAAACAGCATCCTCAATATTAATGGATTTTGGGGATGTTGCACCTGCTATGGGGATGATTGGTACGCTTATTGGTCTGGTGCAGATGTTATCAAACATGGATGATCCTAAGAAGATTGGACCGGCGATGGCCGTAGCTCTTTTAACAACATTGTACGGAGCATTTATTGCCAATGTTCTGGCTATTCCTGTAGCAAATAAACTTGATTTAAGAAATACAGAAGAAAAGATGATAAGAACTCTGATTTTACAAGGATTAATAGCAATACAGGAAGGACTGAATCCAAGGGTTATAGAAGAGCTTCTGAAGACCTATCTTTCAGAAAAAGCAAAAGCTGAATTCACCGAAGAATAGCAATAAATTAGGTAGAGCGGGCAGATAATGGCAGATGAAGATGACGAAGGAGGAGGTGGAGCACCGGCATGGATGGCGACATTTGCCGATCTTATGTCGTTGCTAATGTGTTTCTTCGTACTGTTGTTGGCATTCTCAGAAATGGATTTGCAAAAATACAAACAGGTAGCTGGTTCTATGCGCGAGGCTTTTGGTGTGCAGAGAAAGATATTTGCCAAAGAGACCCCCATGGGAACAAGCTTTGTTGCCAGAGAGTTTTCTCCGGGAAAACCGGATGATTCCCCCATTAATAAGACTATAACCGGAACAACGTCAACTCGGCAAATGTGGCTGGATGTAAAAAAAGAGGGCAAACCTCTTGGTGATTCTGGGGCGGGGAATAACGAAAAGGGCGCCTTGGGAAAACGTACCAGTGATTACTCGAAGGCGGGAACAGCCGGACAAAGTCAGAGTCAGGGAGTTGAAGGAACAAGCGCCAAACAGTCTGTAGTAAAGCAAATGGTAGAACAATCAGCGCAAAAGTCGGCGCAGCTTGATGCCGAGATGATAAAAGAAGAGCTTGAAGACGAAATAGATCAGGGATTGATAGATATAATAAGAGAGGGGCGCAAGGTTGTTATCAGAATACAGGAAAAAGGTTCGTTTAATCCGGGGAGCGCCAAGCTATTAGCTCCTTATGGAGCGGTTTTGCGTAAGGTTTCACTTTTGCTTCAGACGATAGAAGGACGGATAAAAGTGGCAGGACACACTGATAATGTAAAGTTGAGAAGAGGTAAATATAGGTCTAACCTTGAATTATCGGCAGCGCGTTCTGTTTCTGTAGTGGAAAAACTGCTTGAAAGCGGTAAAGTGGATAAAAAGCGGGTAATGGTAGAAGGATACGGGCCTTATCGGCCTTTAGCAAACAACAACTCAAGAGAAGGAAGAGCGCTTAACCGCAGAGTAGAAATAATAATAGTTAAGGGGCAGGATATTGAGATTGACGATGATGAAATATAACCCTTTTTATGATAAAACTATTTCTAAGACAGAAGGTTATCACAGGTTTATGGTAGTAATGGTTAAGGAAAAAGTATATGGATGAGAAGGGAGCTCGGGAGGAAAGGCAAGTTCTGGAAGCAATATCTTATGAAGAGAAACGACGTTATTTCAGGATAGACGATCACATTATGCTTAAGTACCGGGTGATTCCGTCAAACGAAGTACAGGCGGTTTCCGATAGATTGAGAGCACCATTGCCGAACGCGTTTTCTTTGTCATCTGACTTCGCAGAACTAAAACAGGAAAGTGCACTTTTACAGCGATCTGTAGAAAATTCATCCCCCGCTGTAGCGCAGTATATTTCAATGCTTGATAAGAAGTTGGATATGATTGCCAAGGTGTTGCTTGTGCAAAACATGGGGGCAGATGAACACCTTTGGAGAAAAGTAAATCTTGGAGCCGGAGGCATGGCGTTCGATTCTCATGTGGAAATTCCGGTTTCTTCTGTGTTAGAGGTGAAAATGGGATTGTTACCGTCTCATGCAGGGTTGATCACGATTGGAAAAGTAATCAGATGTCAAAAGAGAAGAGAGGGTAGTGGTTACAACGTAGCTATCTGTTTTCTTCATGTCAGGGATTCTGATAGAGAGCTGCTTGTTCAGCACGTTCTGTGGAGACAAGCGCAAATGTTAAGAGAGTCGCGGCAGGCAGACTTAAAGAATTAAATATTAATTAACTAAGGAGGTTATCGATAGTGTCATATTATAAAGGCTACAGCGAGAAAAGAGATTTTTTCAGAATGATGGTTAGGGCGACTGTTGAGTTTCAGGTAGAAGGTGACAGCAGGGTTTATACCGGAGTAACTGAAGATCTTAGTGCAACAGGTATTATGTTTGCAACAGACTGTCATCTTAAACCGGGACAAAAAATAGTATTGAAGGTTTTGCCGGATAATAACCAGCAAACCCCGTTAAAGGCAGATGTTGAAATTATTCGTGTAGATGTTAACGATAAAAAAGAATTTGTCGCAGCTGGTAATATGAGCAATGTAGAGTAATTTTTGTTGCACTATTATCGGATTGGTAATGGATAATAGTGGTTGTTATTTTGTAGTTGCGCGATATTTGCTGAGTCGCTGCGCTTCTTTTTTTACAAAAAACTGTTTTATAGTATCCGCAGGTTATTTGGAAGTTATGACACATTGTGTGATTCGCTTTCCGGCAAAGAAAAAAGTACCATGAATGCTCATGAAATTTTTCATGCCGGCATTAAATCAATTAATTTTTCTTTGCAGATAAATCTATTATCCGGCGGATTTTTGTCAGCAGTGCTGTCCGGTTTAAGGATCATTACCAGGTTTTTTATGCCGAAGGCAGCAGCACCTGTAAGTACCGGTGTGCTGTCATCAATCATTACGCTTTTCTCTTTGTTTATTCCCGTCTCTTTTTCAAGGGCTTCCCAGAACAGCCTGCTCTCTTTGGGGATACGATAGTCATGTGCAGAGATCATCTTATCAAAATATCGGTCTATGCCGGTTTTTTCCATTTTCAGATTAAGGCTGTCCCGATGAGCATTGGTGACCAGTAACAGTTGTTTACCCATCTTTTTCAGTTTATCCAGAGATTCAACAACTCCGGGTAAAGGGGCTATAAGATGAGCAAGGTCGTGTTTCATGGATGAAATATGCAGATCAAGATGTGCGCTCCAGAACTCAAGGCAATACCAATCTATGGTTCCTTTTTTTTCAATCATAACCGGAAAAATCTTACTGCGAGCGTCTTCGGTAGATATGCCGTTTTTTTCTGCAAATACACGAGGTACATATTCGAGCCAGAATACAGAATCGAAGTGCAGATCAAGCAATGTGCCGTCCATATCCAGCATAATAGTTTCAATATTGTTGAAATTCAGCAATTTAATACAGCTCCAGAAAAATCCCTGAGAATATAAGCATTCCCGTCCAGTGGTTGTTTAAAAAGGCTCGGAAGCAGTTTTTTTTGTCCCGGTCTTTAATCAGATACCCCTGATATATAAAGAGCAGAGCAGCAGCAGATAGAAATGAATAATAACCAATGTTCATATCCATCATTGCGCCGATAATAATCATTAGAGCAATAAAAATTATCTGTAATACGGCAATGATTATTTTATCGTATCTGTTAAAAAGTATGGCAGTTGATTTGACGCCAATCTTCAGGTCGTCATCTCTGTCTACCATAGCGTACATGGTATCATAACAGATTGTAATTATTATAGTAGCAAGATATAGCAACCAGGCAATAAAAGGTAATTTGTTAAGGATTGCTGTAAATGCCATTGGTACAGCCCAGCCGAAGGCAAGTCCCAGAAAAAGTTGCGGCAGATAGGTGAAGCGTTTGCAAAACGGGTATATTGATGCTAGGGCAATAGCTATGAATGACATTGCTATAGTCATTTTATTTAACAAAAGCACCAGTAGAAAAGATAATAGTGTGAGGATAATGAACAGCACCAGAGCTTCTTTTAGAGATACCTCGCCAGTGGTTAGTGGACGTTCTTTGGTTCTCTCCACATGGAGGTCAATTTTGCGGTCAGCGATATCATTGATCACGCATCCTGCAGAACGCATCATTATTGTGCCTAGTGTAAATATCAGCAGCTCTTTTATTGGTGGAGTTCCATTTGCAGCAATCCAGAGAGCCCACATCATCGGCCAGAATAGCAGAATTATTCCGATCGGTTTATGAAGGCGCATCAGTCGGCAATACGCCTTGGGTTTTTTTATAATTATTACAGCCATGGATGTTCTATAAAGAATTCATAAAGAGTTAGCGATTGATCTTTAATTGTGAAAATTGATTTTCTTCCTGTAAAACACTCTTTTTCGGTTGTGATTGTATCTCCCCAGAAATGGTGGAATTGCTCTTTGTTGCAGTTACAATATGCGGCGATCTGACGTTGGCAGTTGAATCTGTCATATATAATTGTTGCAAGGCTGTTTTCTTTCAGGTTATTTAGCTCTGTGGCAGCTTCCAGAGTTTTACTGAATAGTGAGCGGGCTGCAATAAGGCAGGGGTGTGAGTTTTTTTCGGCTGAGATAATTACATCTCGATGCCATGTATTATCACACAACTCCTGTTTTAACAGTTTGATTTTGATATTGCCGCCGAGTTTTTTTTGTAATAGTGCCGTGAGAGATTCTCCTGAAAGCAGAATATTTCTGAGCAGTGTCGATTCTGTTGATGCAGGTTGCGGCAGCCATTCAATTGATGCGATATCAGACATCGCCATATTTTTTTGTGTCTCCAAGCCAGCGGTTAATAAGAGGGGGGATAATATCAGGTTGCTGTCGTTTTATCTGCCCTGAAATAGCAGGAATTAGCTCGATTAGCTTTTTGTCGCGATTCAGGTCGGCGACGTGAAAGTCTATAGCTCCGGCTTGTCTTGTTCCGAGAACTTCGCCCGGTCCTCGTAGTTCCAGATCTTTTCTGGCGATTTTGAACCCATCGTTAGTTTCACGCATTATTCCAAGCCTGCTTCGGGCAACATTGGTTAGCGGAGCCTTATAAAGCAGAGCGCAGCTGCTTTCGACAGCTCCTCTGCCAACACGTCCGCGCAGCTGGTGTAATTGAGCAAGTCCCAGCCTTTCAGAGTTTTCAATGATCATCAGGCTGGCATTAGGTACATCTACACCTACCTCTATTACGGTTGTTGCAACAAGAAGTTGAGTTTTATTTTTGCTGAACCCTGAGAGAGCTTTCTCTTTTTCGTCCGCTTTCATGCGACCATGTACCAAGTCGATACTGATATCGGGCATTAGTTGTTGCAGGTTGGTAAAGGTCTCTTCTGCAGCCTGACACTCGATTTTTTCCGACTCTCCGATCATTGTACAGACCCAGTAGACCTGTTTGCCAGAGCTGCAGGCAATCTTAATCCTTTCTATTATTTCGTCGCGACGACTGTCGGGAATGGCGACTGTTTTTACCGGTGTGCGCCCCGGTGGTAGTTCATCAATTATTGAAACATCCATGTCGGCATATGCGATCATGGAGAGTGTGCGCGGAATCGGAGTTGCAGTCATTATCAACTGATGCGGTAGTTTGCCGTTGTCTTCCCCCTTTTTTTTCAGACTTAGCCGTTGATGAACACCGAAGCGATGTTGTTCATCCACTATTACCAGAGCCAGATTTTTATATTTGACATCATCCTGAAACAGTGCGTGGGTGCCGATAATGATATTGCATTTGCCGCTATAAATATCGCTTAGATTTTGATTGCGTTCACTCTTTTTCATCTTTCCTGTTAGTGAAAGAAGCTTAATTCCCAGCGGTTCCAGCCAGTTGCGAAAGTTTCTGTAGTGCTGTTCAGCAAGCAGTTCCGTCGGAGCCATAATTGCTACTTGCAACCCCTGTTCCACAACATTGCAGGCAGCAATAGCTGCAACCACGGTTTTACCTGAGCCGACATCGCCCTGTACCAGTCTTAACATGGGGGTAGTAGATTGCAGATTGTGGTTTATCTCCGCAATCACTTTTTTTTGAGCGTTAGTCAGATCAAAGTGAAGTGAGTTAAGGAATTTCTGATGCAGGTTATGGTTATCGGCGATAGTAAAGGAAGATTCACCGGAAATAACCGCTTCCTTTAGCGAGGTAATGGCAAGGTGGTGTGCAAGTAGTTCCTCAATTACCACCCGTTTGTTAGCTGGATGGTTGCTGTCTAACATGTGTGGAAGAGATGTGTCAGG
>QZLD01000188.1 GCA_004796385.1 Gammaproteobacteria bacterium
ATTATGCGTTTCATTACTGGCTCGATTGGGTAACCCGGCCGCGCTATACCCGCGCAGGCCGGTATTCAGAAACAAAGGAAACGTCATTACCCGACTTGAGCGGGTAATCCAGAAAGAAACAACGTCATACCGGCGAAGGCCGGTATCCAGAATAGAAAAAAGTAGATGAACCAAAACGAACAAAACACAAGCATAGCAACAGATGACGAAATAGACCTAATAGAACTATTCAAAGTCTTCTGGGCACACAAGCTAATGATTGTAATCATCACAGCAATCTTTACAGCAGGTTCGGTTGCGTACGCACTATATTTACCAAACATCTACACTGCAGAAGTTACCCTTGCACCAGTTAGTTCTGATGGTAATTCTTTATCTGGTGGGTTAGGTGCATTAGGAGGGCTAGCTTCCCTAGCAGGTATCTCAACCTCAAGCGGAGGAGATACTGCTGCTAATATAGCAGTAATAAAATCCCGCCAATTCATAATGGAATTCATAAAAGAAAATAATCTGTTGCCAATACTTTTTGCAGATGCATGGGATGCAGAAAATAAAAAGTGGTTTGTAGAAGATCAAAAACAGATCCCAACATTGCAAAAAGGCTATGCCAAATTCTCAAATTATGTTTTAAGTATCTCTGAGAATAAAAAAACAGGATTAATGACCCTCAAAACAAGTTGGTATGATCCGGAGTTATCGGCAAAGTGGGCTAATACAGTAGTCGAAAAGGCAAACTTATTTTTAAAGCAAAAAGCTATTGCTGAGGCAAACCAAAGTATTGCTTATCTAAAAGACCAAATAAATAATACAAGTGAAGTTGGTATTCAAGAATTGCTTTATAAGTTAATTGAAAAAGAACTGCAAACAACAAAACTTGCCAATGTTAGAAAGGAATATGCGTTTAAAGTATTAGATCCTGCTCTAGTTCCAGAGTTAAAAAGTAAGCCGAAGAGGTTGTTGATTTGTGTGTTCGGTTCTATGTTGGGTTGCATTTTTTCTTGTATTTTAGTTTTGGTAGTAACTTTCAGAAAAAGATGCAGTTAAAAAAATGGCTTTGGAAAGAATTATATTTTGATGGTGTTGATTTGAACGAATTTTGTTTGCAAGGTATGAATAGGTATATTCAACCGGATGTAGAATATGGAAATTCTATTGGTTTCTATTCCGCAAGTAAAGCAAAGGATTTGCCTTATTCAGCTCTGGTGAGCAAACCAAGTGGTTTTATTTGGAATGGGGCTTTAGAAAAGACATCCATATCGATAAAAGATAGTTTTTTTCTAAATAAAACAAAGCTTGATAGGAAATTGGAATTTAGTCTAAATGAAGAATCATTACTTTTTGATTTTGTAAGCCGATTTGTTGTAATAAGCAAAAATGAAAGGCCGGCTGAAATAGCAGGTCAGAAAGTCGAGCACAAAAGCAGCAATATATACCGTCAATATTCAGCATGTCATTCTGCAATAGTTCCAGTAGGAAATGATCTGTTATTGGAGTTTTCTAGCATTGGTGCAGAAATCCCTCCAGGGTTTGATGAGGTTTTTTATATAAGGGATGAATCTCAGAGAGCTGGCATATATCGTTGGATAGTTCATCATAGGCTAATTGTAAACCCGCTAAAGGCTAACTTAATTCTTCGTTGCTGCAACCCAAGATTTGAAGGTGTGGTGCCATGGCAGAAATTCATCCCAGGCCAGCTGAAGCGCCAATTATTTAGAATTAGAGAAAAGGCTTTGCCATCATTTCCATTTATGGTTGTCGGAGAAGTAAGCGTTTCTGCAGGTGCGGACGTGAAGCTCCATACAAAAGTTGAAATTATATGAGGTCATTAGAGTACAAAAAAAGCGCAAAGGAATTGCTGCAATATTTGAACTTTAAGTTGGATGCTATAGAGGGATTTCCTGATCAGCCAACGTGGGGTTATGCGTTTACATTGCTAGCAGCTTTACAATACGAAGCAGATTTGAATAAAAATGAATTAGCCCAAAAGGCTCTGGCGCTCTATGAAAAGCAGTCAAAACCCCAAAAAATATTTTCATGGGAATTTACCACATTTGCAATTAATTTATCTGCTACTTTAACTAAGGAGCAAAGAATACTCGATCTTTGTGCGTATAAAGCAAAAGGGACTAGAATGATTAACTGGGCGCTTTTGCGGCAGTTAAATAAGGTATATACAGGTAAAGATAGTATTGTTACGGGATTTATATTAAGAATAATTAAGCTATTATTTACAACTTCAGATGGACAGATACTTGATGAGTTTTATACCAGGTCTTTACAATATCATGCCTTTTGCTTATTTGTGCTAACGGAATTGGATAAAACCGGGCGATACCCTTGGGTTTCTGACTGGCTTATAAGAGGGTGTAGGTTTTCGAATAAGATGATATTAAATGATGGGACAGCACTTTATATTGGTAGGGGGCAAGAGCAGATATTTGGATATGGCGCGTTGATTTATGCTCTTGAATATGTTGATAAGCATTACAAGCAAAAGTTTGAGTCTTCAATTGAAAAGGTGTGGCATCATGTAAGTTCATTTCAACGAGAAGATGGGTCGTATCCTTTGGTTTTAAGGTCGTATCAGGCTGAACATGGCGATATTTCATATGATTCTGATAAGCCGCATGGTTGGTATAGCTATAATACACTGTATGATTATCAGCCATTTTTGGCATATTGTTTGTTGATGGCGGCGAATGAAAGTGAAAAATAAGCTAGCCCCGAATATTGTTCAGTTAGATTGTGGAGCTCAGGTTGTTTGGTGTACTCCTACAGGTGGATATGGTCACGTAGCTGATGAGCAGCCAATGCCCTACATCCACTATAACGGACAACCTCTTACTCCTCGTTTTGGCGGAGAGGAGTCTGTGCGAAAATGCAGTAATATGTCGCTGCCCCTGCCTTATGGAAAACTTGCTAAGTGGCCAATAAGTCAAGAAATTTTCAATCTGCTGAGAAGAAGGGTGAATATTTATTGGCGAAATATAGTTAAGTCTTTCAACTCAAAAAAGCCATATTTTTTGTTTGCGGAACAGTTAAAATTCAAAAGAACAGAAAGTGGCTTTTCTGGCGAAAGTCCAATAATTAGTTTTGAAAGGCAATTTAGATATAATAAAACAGGCGTAGATGTTTATGATCGCATTGAATTTAAATGCTATTTAGAATTTAGCGAATTTTATTATGCCATGTGTCCAGAAATTGTTACTCAATTGATAAGCTCACAAATTGAACTTTTACCAAGTGAATCTTCAAACTATAAGTTTAATATATCCGCATCAACAGGTGAAGCAGTGGTAAAATGTAAATTATTAAAGAGTATAAAATTTAAAGCAGGGGATATTTTGAAAGTTCATTATAATTACAGGATAAAAGGCGAGTAGTTAAGATGAGTTTAAAAAAAGCCCTTAGCTACAGCGCGGTTGAATCGATTGGCTCGCGGGTATTTGATTTCATTACTCTATGGGTTGTATTGAATACATTGGAGACATCTGACCTTGCCAAGTTTGGATTGGCAACTTCAGCAATATTTATGTTTAATATGTTTCTTATGGCCCCTGAGACTGCGCTGTTTAAGTATCAAAAACAATGGGGGAAAAGCGGAGTATTAGAAAAATATTTAAGTGCGTTTGTTTCTTTTTCAGTATTTAAAATTTCGTTACATTACATTGCTGCTATTGTCGTTTTAATTGTAACGAAAGAGTTGAGCTGGGCATTTTATGCCGTAGTATTTTCTGCGATCACTCAGCAAATTCAGGCTGCCGAAATATCTCGGATATTTCATAGAATGGAGCTGAAACAACGCAAGGTTGCTCATTTTGAAATAGTAAGCAAGGTAGCTTTAATGGCACTTTGCTTAGTTCTTTTTTTCAAAGCCTCTATAAAGATATATTTTGCAATATATTTTGGCTGGAGCTTTTTTGTTGCATTTTTATGGTTGTACAATCTAAATAGGACAAATGCATTTTCCATTGGTTTTTCATTGGAAAATGCAAGGCTTGTAAGGGATGCGTTATCTGGATATTCTTTTTGGACGCATATATCAGGGGTTATGACAGTATATATTTATAACGGTAGTCTATTATTTTTAGGCTGGCTGGGGACGCATGAAAATGACATAGCTTTATACACGGTAATAAATAAAGTTGCCAATCTGTTTTTCGTTATCCCAATGTTTTTTCAATCATTTGTGCCGGTTGTATTAGCTAATTCTGGTATTGAATATCAAAGAAAATTCAATAAAGTGTTATTAGCCTCTGGCGCATTTTCTGTCGCTCAGTTCTTGTTTTTTCTTTTGTTTGGTCGTTTATTAGGACAGGTTTTTGGCTTAGAAACCCAAAGTGAAATTAATACTTTTTATGAATTGGGTTTGATAGCATCTTCAGGGATTCTAATATTAAATGTGAGCAGACCTATTAGCACATATTTGTTAATTAAAAGCTCTCCTAAGCGGGTAATGTTATGCGTATTTATGCCTGCTGTACTTTTTGCAAGCCTTATTTTTCCGGTCGCAATTAAAAAATGCGCCTTGATGGGCGCTGCATATGCTAGTGCATTTATTTATTTATTCGTGGCGGCTTTGCTGCTAATTCAATACATACAAACCTTAAAGAAAAACCATGAAGATATCTGTTGTTATTCCAACGTATAAACGCCCAGATTTGTTAAATAGATTGTTAATTTCTATAAGGAAGCAAAGCTTGCAGCCTCAAGAGGTTGTAGTGGTTGATGACTGTTCTGGCATGAGCCAGGAATATAATGCTTGTATAGAGAAATTTTTGGATGAACAGTTTGCAGTAAAATATATTTGTTTAGAAAAAAATAGTGGTGCTCCGAAGGCAAGAAATACTGGTATATTGGCTGCAAAAAATGACTGGATAGCTTTGGTAGATGATGATGATGAATGGATGCCGCAGAAACTTGAAAAACAAGCTTGTTTAGTTGACGCATCAAAAAATGAAAGGTTAGGCTTAGTATATACTTGGACGCATGCGAAGGGGGAAAAGGGTCAAGAATCATATGATAGCTGTATTTCAGTGAAAGGCAATGGGCGGCAAGCGTTATTGAAAACTAACTTTATTATGTCTGCCTCTGTGTTAGTGAAGAAAAAGGCTATTATTGAGGCGGGGTTGTTTGATTTACGTTTGCCAAGCTGCCAGGACTGGGATATGTGGACAAAAATAGCACTTACTGGATATGAGCTGGATGTGGTTGAGGAAATATTAACCATTTATCACCGGCATGGCGGAGAGTCTATCGGACTCTCTCCGAGAGCAAAACTGGGTTATCGTATGTTTTTAGAGGCCCATAAGTGGCAGATATTGAAAAATACAGGTCCACTGAATTGGATTAAGAAGTTTTGGTTGTATATAAATGTTTGGAGAGCAACTCAAGGTGTCAAATAAGCAGATGAAACTGTCGATTTTAACCAATATGGTAGCCCCTTATAGAGTTCCATTCTTCAAGGCTGTTGCAGGAAGCGATCAGGTATCCAAACTGGAAATACTAACCTGTGTTGGTCGGGAAGTTGACAGGCAATGGGATATTGAAAACGACAATAGTTATAAAGTGAAGAGGCTTGGGGGCATTACTCTTAATTTAAATAAGGGTACAGATGCAAAGCGTATATTACACTTTCGATTTGGTATTTTTATATCTTTGATTATTAGCCGTCCCGATATTTTGATTATTGGTGATGCTTCATGGACAAGTTTTCTTGGTGCATTAGCATGTAAATTGCTTGGTATTCGCTATGTGGTATGGAATGAGATTACTACCAGATCTAAAGTTTCTCATGGCATTGCAGCTAAGTTAAGGCGGTGGATGTATAGAGGAGCTGCTAAATTAGTAGCATCCTGCCAGATGGCAAAAGACTTCTTGCTCGATAATGGAGTCCCAGATTCAAAAATTGGTATTGTGAATAACGCCGTTGATAACGAGTATTATCTTGGAAAACGAGCTGAATTAGAGCCGCAAAGATCAAGATTACGAGATGACCTGGGTATAGGTGTGGATGCGTTTTGCTTTATTTATGTAGGGCAGTTAATATCCAGAAAAAGAGTGTTGGAAACGCTAGATTTAATTGCAAAAGTGTCTGAACAAACGCCTGTTCATTTAATCGTAGCAGGAACCGGTCCGCTTGAAGGTGAGATGAAAAACAAAGCTAAAGAGGTAGGTTTTGAATCAATAAGTTTTTGTGGTTATGCTCAACCTGATCGTCTATGTGAGTTGTATGTAGCTAGTGATGCCTTGATTCTGTTATCCGAAGATGAGCCGTGGGGAATGGTGGTTAATGAGGCACTGTTATTTGGTAAGCCATATCTTGTTAGTGATTCCGTTGCCGCAGGTGTTGAGTTGGTGGAAAAGTGCATTTCTTCATTGGTGATCAAAAGTGAAGGTCCGAATACATCTGATATACAGAAATTTATTGAGATGACTGCAGCTAAAGAAACTTCATTTGTACCTAACGGACCCATTCAAATGGCAGAAAATTTATTTCGTACTATATGAGAATAGAAAGAACTGTAGGCTTTTTGGCTGCTTTTTTAATTTCAGGGGCAGTTGTTAATGATGCATTAATTGTTCCTTATAACACATTTGTAAGTTGGGCAAAGTTACTATTTTTACTTGCCTTTATGTTTTTAATGCTTGGTGTGTTCAAAGCTAAAAAGCTATCTTCTCCTGATGCTTTGGTGGCAATTTATTCTTTTTTATTTGTTTTATTTACGGTGCTTATTTCAGGGGGGGGGGTTGGAGATAGATTTGTTAGTATTTCTACCTCATTTTTCATTGGGGTTGTATTCTATTTTGTAATTACAAGAACATCTGTCAGATATTTAGACCTAAAGAAGGCTTTTCTATTTTGGGTTGCTTTGAGCGTGGCTTTGGGGGTGTTGCAAGCGGCAACCGGGAATTTCTTTTTTACAGATAGGGTGTTTATTTCTACAGTAATACCATCTTTATATAGAGCTTCTGGGATGATGGGTGATCCAAACTATTTTGCGCTAATATGTCTTTTGGGGGCTACTTTATCCATAGGTAGGTCAAAGCATATATATGTTGCTGTTCATGCAGTATGCTTACTAGGAATAATACTTTCTGGCTCCCGAAGTGGGCTGCTGTGTTATTTGCTGCTGTTGATTCTGAAACGTTTTGAGACCTTTTTTTCCATTAAAAAATTTATGGTAGGTTCGTTATTTATTATCGCTTTCATTTTAACTATTTATATTTGCAAAGATTATTTGCCAAGCAGCATTGCTATGATTTTTGAATTGTCTTCTTATAGTGAAGAGGCAGGCAGAAATTCACTAAGTGATAGAATGAGCGCAATAACCGCAGGATATTATTCTTTCATTAAAAATCCTTTGTTTGGGTATGGTATCGGTAATTTGACTCAGCATCCATTAAATAACCATGGGCAGATGTCTCATAATACAATAGTAGAAATATTAGCTGAAAATGGTTTAACAGGATTATTTTTATATCTTATATTAAATCTATCAGTTCTCAGGCAGATTAATAAATACAAAGCATTAAAAAAAATAGAAACTAGATGCTTAATGCTTTTTGTTGTTGTATTTAATATTATGTCCCTTACTATTGTAACGCATTATAGTCGGTTATTTTTCTTTGTGCTTGGGATGTCTATGTTAGCTTTGCAGTCTTTTGAGAAAGAAAGAAAAAATCATGAATTTCTGTAAGCTATTGCTGTATAATTATTCTTCTGTGTTTGGTGGTCAAGAGCGATATGCAGAGCAACTGATTGAAAATCTGCCTAAAAAAGGGTTTGCGGTTTCGTTTGTTGGTTCCCCTTCTATTTTAGGTGAAAAAACTCAACCCATTGCTGACCAAAGCAATAAGAATAGGGTTGAATTACTTAATGGTAATAGGGCGTTGTATAAAAAGGCCCTGCGTTTTCCTAAAGCTGCATTCTGGGTTTATGTTCAGCACAGTAGTGTTAATGATGGGCAAGGCTCAAGCTGGAAGCGTATAGTGCGAAAATGTCTGTTATGGTTGTTGCTTAACCGGGTGGATCTTGTTGTTCGGGTTTGTGACAATGCTTTGCCTGAGTATTATGCCTCTGGAAAAGTAAAAACCATTTATAACGGGGTTAAATTACCAGAATTCACTCCTTTTGTACCACCGCAAAAAAACATCAAATTGCTAATGGTTGGGGGAATAAATAGTAATAAAAATCAACGCTTGGCTATCGAGACGTTAGTTCACTACAAACATGCTACTTTAACTATTGTAGGGAGCGGAGAACAACAAGAATACCTTGAACAATTAGCCGCATATCTGGGAGTGGCTGAACGGGTCAAATGGGTTGGGTTTGTAAATAATCCAGAATTATATTATAAAGATGCTGATCTTTTGTTGTTATTATCAAAGTTTGAGGCTTTTCCTTATGTTGTTCTTGAGGCGATGTCTTACTCGACCCCTGTTATTGCGAGCCCTGTGGGCGGTGTGCCTGAAATAATACAACACAACAAAAATGGTTGGCTATTTAATTCAAATAGCTCAGTTGTTTTGGCAACAATGATAAACGATATTCATAGGGATAATGAACATTTGGAGTTGGTTGGTAAAGAAGCTAGAGAAACAATTGAAGCTAAATTTACAGTTGATAATATGGTATCAAATTTGGTAGATGAGATTAATAATAGGATGGAACTTAGTGGATAAGTATGCAATTGATGTGCGCTGGATGATAGGGAATGTGCGTGGTATGGGGCGGTATGCACAGCAATTAATCGCACCTATTAAAGACAAGTGTATTGGGCTGGCCCCCAGAGGTATCCAGAAACAAGATTTGCCGACAATATCGCAAGGGAAATCCTTTTTCCCATATTGGGAGCAGATTGTAATGCCTAAGCTTGCTGTCGAACGAGCTGATGTGTTGATTTGCCCTTATAATACAGGACCACTTATTAAGCCAGAGGGGGTAAAATTAGTGGTTGTTGTTCACGATTTGATTTTTATGAGAACACTGAAAGAGCTGCCAGCCTCAGTTTCCTTATACCAAACGTTGGGACGTTTCTATCGTCGCCTAGTAGTTCCTAGAGTATTAAAACAGGCAGATATATTATTAACGGTTTCTGAATTTACTAAACGTGAAATACAAGAGCGCTATAATATAGGTAAGGATATTTGTGTTATACCTAATGCAATCTCATCTCATTGGTTAGAAGAAAAAAGGTTGCTTATAGCCGATAGAGGCAACTATATTTTTACAGTTGCCGGAGAGGCGCCAAGTAAGAACGTGGTTAGGTTGATTAAGGCATTTTCCTTAGCTAAAAAAAGTTTGCCGACAAATATGGCGTTGAAAATAGCTGGTATAAAGCCTGAACATCATGCTGGCTTTATAAAGGAAGCTATTGCATGTGGGGTTGAAAGCAGCATTGATTTTTTGGGGTTTATTTCTGAAAGTGAGCTAAAAAAGCTATATCGTCAGGCTAGGCTATTTGTTTTTGCTTCGCTATTTGAAGGTTTTGGCATTCCATTGATTGAAGCTATGGCTTCAGGTACTCCTATTTGTTGTAGCAATTCGACATCTTTACCTGAAGTAATAGGTGAATGCGGTATTTTATTTGATCCTTTGAAAATCCATGAGATTGCAGAGGCAATGACTTGTTTGGCCCTCGATGATGATAAAAGTGAGAGACTAATAAATGAGGGAAGAAAGCGAGTGAAATTATATACAGAAGATAGAGTGAATAATTTATTCGCCCAGTTTTGGGAAGCTACGAATGCAAAATAAGGAAAAATTTTTGGTGCTAACTCCGCGTTTTCCATTTCCTGTAATAGGAGGAGATAGATTAAGGATCTATTTCTTATGCAAAGAACTTAGTAAAGAATATGATTTAACCCTGTTAAGTTTATGTGAAACTCAAGAAGAAATGGAGATGGATGTTTCATATGATAAGGTGTTTTCAAGGGTGGAGCGTGTTTTTCTGCCGAAATGGCGCTCTTATATTAACTGCCTATTATCATTGCCAACAAAAAAACCGCTTCAGGTTGCTTATTATCACAGTATTCATTTTAAAAATAAAATTCATGAACTTTTGCCAGGGCATGCTGGGGGTTTAGCGCATTTGGTGCGCACAGGGGGTTATATTAAGAGTTTGGATATTCCAAAGTTCTTAGAGATGACCGATGCGATCTCTATGAATTATGAGCGGGTTGGCAAGGTTGCAAAATCATCTGGTCTTAAGAATTTTGTTTATTCAATTGAGCAAAAGAGGCTTAAAGTCTATGAAGAACAAATTGCTAAAGATTTTGATTGCTCACTATTAGTTTCCCAAGTTGACAAGGATTACCTTTATAATCCTGGCAGCAGCGTATATTCAAAGGTTTTAGTTTGCTCAAATGGGGTTGATACTGATTCAATGATATATGAATTACCGAAAAAGTCTAAGCAGCTAGTTTTTATTGGAAATTTATTTTCTGTTCAGAACCTTGATGCCGCTCTTTGGTTTTCAAATAATATAATGCCATTGTTGCGGCGTCATGGGGATTTTACTTTTAAGGTTATTGGTAGAATAAAAGATAAAGACAGGCAAAAATTTTCTGGTATAGATGGAGTGGTTTTGACTGGTGCTGTTGATTCGGTTGTTGCAGAAGCAAGAGATGCTTTGGCGGGTATTTGTTCTGTGCGATTAGGAGCTGGTGTGCAAAATAAGATATTAGAATATATGGCGCTGGGGCTGCCGGCTATTACTTCGTCTGTGGGGTTGGAGGGGCTAGAAGCTAAGCCTGATAAAGATATATTGGTTGCAAATGCCCCAGAAGAATACGTGGAAGTAATTTTAAGTTTGGCTAAGGATTACGAATTAACCAAAAAAATATCAACTAATGGTCGCAAATATGTTGAAACTTATCACTCTTGGCAAAGCCGAATGGCTCCAGCAATAGACATGATAGGGAAAATATTAAAAGGTAAGAAGGAATTGAAATGAAAATTGCAGTTGCAGGTACCGGGTACGTTGGATTGTCGAATGCGGTCTTATTGGCTCAAAACAATGAAGTCGTTGCTGTTGACGTCATAGAAGAAAAAGTAAGATTAATCAATGATAGAAAATCTCCAATCGTAGATAAAGAAATCGAAGAGTTTCTGATAGAAAAGAGCCTTAATCTTAAAGCTACATTAAACATAGAAGAAGCTTACTCGGGAGCTGACTATACAATAATTGCCACACCAACTGATTATGATCCTGAAACTAATTATTTTAATACATGCTCTGTCGAATCTGTTATAGGCGATGTATTAGATATCAACCCTAATGCTACAATGATTATTAAATCAACGGTACCCGTTGGGTATACAAAGCACGTAAAAGAGAAATTTAATTGTGAAAACATCATCTTTTCACCTGAATTTTTGCGTGAAGGCAAGGCTCTGTATGATAACTTATATCCTTCGCGCATAATTGTTGGAGAGAATTCTGAACGTGCAAGAGTTTTTGCAGACTTGCTTGCTGAAGGTGCAGTTAAAAAAGACATTCCCAAGCTATTCATAGAATCAACTGAAGCTGAAGCAGTTAAATTATTCTCTAATACCTATCTTGCAATGCGTGTTGCATATTTTAATGAGCTGGATACCTATGCTGAAAAGCATGGCTTGGATACTCGTCAGATTATTGAGGGTGTTGGATTGGATCCCCGCATAGGCAACCACTACAACAACCCGTCGTTTGGGTACGGTGGTTACTGTTTGCCTAAAGATACAAAACAGCTTTTAGCAAACTATCAAGAGGTTCCAAATAATATTATTCAGGCAATTGTGGATGCAAACACCACCAGAAAAGATCATATTGCCGATTCAATTATAGCCAAAAAACCTAAAGTGGTTGGTGTATACCGGCTGATAATGAAAGCGGGTTCTGATAACTTCCGAGCTTCCTCAATTCAGGGGATTATGAAGCGTGTTAAGGCAAAGGGGATAGAGGTTGTTGTATATGAGCCAGTTTTGCATGAGGAGGAGTTTTATAACTCGCGTGTAATTACTGATTTGGATGAGTTTAAACAGATTTCTGATGTTATTGTTTCAAATAGGCTTTCAGATGAAATAAAAGATGTGCAAGATAAAGTTTATACTCGTGATTTGTTTGGTAGTGATTAATTAGTAATGATGTTTAGTTTTCAAAGAGTAAGCTATGAAAAAGTTAACCTGTTTTAAATCTTATGATATCAGAGGCAAGCTTGGAGAGGAGCTTGATTCTGATATTGCTTATCGTATTGGTCGAGCTTTTGCAGAGTACATTAAACCTAAAACTGTTGTGGTTGGTGGTGATGTACGTGCTACAAGTGAAGAGTTGAAATTGGCTCTTGCTGAAGGTTTGATGGATGCAGGGGTAGATGTAGTTGATATTGGTATGGTAGGTACTGAAGAGATCTATTTTGCCACTAAACATTTGCAAGTAGATGGCGGCATTGAGGTAACAGCTAGCCATAACCCCATTGATTACAATGGCATGAAGTTTGTGCGTGAAGACTCAAAACCTATAAGTGGTGATACTGGGTTAAAAGAGATTCAGCGATTGGCAGAGGATAATCGTTTTTCTGCTAGCAGTGATAAGGGCAAATTAATAAAGCAATCAACCTTAAAGGAATATGTTGATCATCTTTTGACATATATTGATGTTAAAGAATTGAAGCCGATGAAAGTTGTGGTGAATTCTGGTAACGGCGCTGCTGGACATGTGATTGATGAGATCGAGGAACGCTTTAATGCTGCCAATATTCCTGTTGAATTTATAAAGGTTTTTCATGAGCCTGATCCGACTTTTCCTAATGGAATTCCTAATCCTATTCTTCCTGAAAATCGTAAGGCAACGGCAGATGCAGTGGTTACCAACAAGGCCGACTTAGGAATTGCCTGGGATGGAGATTTTGACCGTTGTTTTCTTTTTGATGAAAATGGAGAGTTTATTGAGGGTTATTATATTGTTGGTCTATTGGCGGAGTCATTTCTCAAGAAATCATCTGCTGAAAAGATAATCTATGACCCGCGCCTTACGTGGAATACGGTTGATATTGTTGCTGAAGCAGGTGGTACACCTGTTATGTCTAAAACAGGTCATGCCTTTATTAAGGAGAGAATGCGCAAAGAAAATGCAGTTTATGGTGGAGAGATGAGCGCTCATCACTATTTTCGTGATTTTGCATATTGCGACAGCGGTATGATTCCATGGCTATTAGTGATTGAGTTAATGTCAAAACAGCGAAAGAAATTGTCTGCAATGGTTGCAGAGCGAATTGAACTATTTCCATCATCTGGCGAGATTAATAGTAAGTTGGAGCAGCCTGAAGATGCTATACAGCGTGTATTGGAGTCGTATGAAAAAGATGCAATAAATATTGATTATACAGATGGTATCGCACTTGAATTTGCTGAATGGCGCTTTAATTTGCGCAGTTCAAATACTGAGCCTGTAGTTAGGCTTAATGTTGAATCTCGCGCTGACGAGAAGTTGATGCGGGCTAAGACGAAAGAGATTCTTGAAGCATTGCGAGCGTGAGTTATGTTGTTCTGGCTTGTGTTTTTGTAGGCTTGGCACGCACGAATGGATTTTAATTTCCCTAGATAGCAGTCAGGGAACAAAGGTGGAATTTGCCTATAAACAGCTAAGTTTCTCCAGGTGCATAAATGGATGTGGCAGCAAAATATGCTACGAATAATAAAGCAAATGCAAGGAACATAAGACTTTCGTTCAGATTGTAAATATGTCCTACTATGCCAATAAAAGCGCATGCCGTCGCTATGGTGTATATAGCTACAACGGATTTTCTTACGCTGAGCCCTTGGTCGATTAATATATGGTGAATATGGTCTCTTCCTGGGGTGAAGGGTGATGCGCCTCTTTTAATTCTGCGAATCATGGTTGAAAAAATATCAAGAAGTGGTACAGCAAATATCCATAGTGCGATTGCAGGGCGGATTATCTGGGTTTCTCCCTGAGTAAAAGATATCAGGAACCAGGCAATTATAAACCCAAGCATCATGCTTCCAGAGTCACCTAGGAAAACAGATGCCCTTTTGTTCCAAGGAAATCTAAAGTTTAGCTGTAGAAAAGCAGCTACAGTACAGCTGAGAATTATAATGAATGATAGTGGTGGGTCCATTTTGTTTATGTATGCAAGAATGCCTAAGCTGGAGAGCGTAATTAGTGTAAGCCCACCGGATAGGCCGTCGGCTCCATCAGTCATGTTGTGAGCATTGATGCATCCACACACTGCGATTAAAGTAAGGGGGATGCTCAAGAAACCTAGGTCAATATCGCCTAAAAATAAGATGTCTCCAAATGAAGTTAATTTGTTATTCCCGAAGATGATCATAAGGAAACCAGCAAAAATCTGTATTGATAGCCTGTGCTTTACAGGTAGATTTTTTGCGTCGTCAATAGCTCCGACTAATAATAGCAGCCCTGATATTGTTACAAGTGGCAGGTAGTATTCAAATGATGAAGAACTATTTAGAGTAAATATAACAGTGCTAAAAAAAATGCCGAGTCCGCCAATAAGAGGGATGTCTCCCTGATGCCGCTTTCTGCCGCCGGGCGAATCAATTAAGCCAATATTTGAGGCAATTGGCTTTAGCAACCATAGTAAGACTATAGTTGAAATAAAAGATGTAATGATTAGGGTGATATCTAGACCCATATTGCTAACGCCTTTCCTTTGCTGGAAGCTGTTCCCCAGTCCAAAATCACTAATATCTATCATGCCTGTAGCTACTAGCCAAGTAAGTATAGAATATTATTTGCGAATAATACATATTAATTTGAAAAAACAGAAATATTGAATTTAGAATTGTCGTTGTGTGTTAATAGAAGTGAATGCAATATATTTTGCAGTTAATAATAATATAGCTGCTATTTCTAGTGTAATATATTGCACAAAAGTGGTTTATAGAAATCAATTTGCAGTTTAAATAACTAGTTTTAAAGCTTGGGAATTAAAATATGACATCAACTTTGTCCCTGATAGGTAGAGAAAAAGAATTATTTACAGCAGATATAATCCAATGCGCGAAAGAGTTGCGTGAAATTATTGCGGAATCAAGTTTTCTAGTGCTTGGAGGTGCTGGGTCTATAGGTCAGGCTGTTACCAAAGAGATTTTTAAACGAAACCCTCAAAAATTACATGTCGTGGATATTAGTGAAAATAATTTAGTTGAATTGGTCAGGGATATAAGAAGCTCATTTGGGTATATAGGTGGTGATTTCCAAACTTTTGCATTGGACATAGGTTCTGTTGAATATGATGCTTTTTTTGAGGCAGATGGAGAATATGACTATGTTTTAAACCTATCTGCGTTGAAGCACGTTCGTAGTGAAAAAGACCCTTATACATTGATGCGAATGATTGATGTTAATGTTTTCAATACCGAGAAAACCGTTTTGCAGGCGGCCGCCAAAGGGGCAAGGAAATACTTTTGTGTTTCTACGGATAAGGCAGCTAATCCTGTTAATATGATGGGAGCCTCGAAGCGTATTATGGAGATGTTTTTGATGCGCTGCAGCTCTGAAATTGATATATCAACAGCAAGATTTGCAAATGTAGCTTTTTCTGACGGTTCATTATTACATGGATTTAATCAACGTATTCAAAAAAGGCAGCCAATTGTGGCGCCAAATGATGTTAAAAGGTATTTTGTGACTCCCCAGGAGTCTGGAGAGCTCTGTTTAATGTCGTGTATATTTGGTGAAAATGGTAACATTTTTTTCCCAAAGTTAAGCGAATCACTGCATCTAATCACTTTTTCTGAGATAGCAGAAAAGTACCTGCAGCAATTAGGATATGAACCTTATATTTGCTGTTCAGAAGATGAGGCTCGTGAAATGGTGCGTGAGTTGCCAGATCAGGGTAAATGGCCTTGCCTATTCACTGAAAGTGATACTACAGGTGAAAAGGATTTTGAAGAATTTTATACGGATTCAGAAACTTTGGATATGGAAAGGTTTGGTAACTTAGGGGTGATCGAAAAAGATCTGGATTTTAATAGTGAGTTGCTAAATTTGTTTGAGACAGAAATTAAGGGTATGAAGCAAGCAAAATCATGGAGTAAGAAACAGATAGTGGCTTTATTTAACAAGATGATTCCCAATTTTGGGCATCTGGAAACTGGGAAATATCTTGATGGCAAGATGTAATAGATATTTGAGTAATAGAGAATGACTATGATCAAAGCATTTATTAATTATGCTCAAGACTTGTATCAAACAAGGGAATTTATTCCTCTACATGCTCCTAGCTTTCAAGGGAATGAGAGATTTTATGTTGTTGATACTATTGATTCCACTTTTGTCTCAAGCGTTGGAAAGTATGTCGATCAGTTTGAGAGCAGTATTGAGGAATTTACATCTGCAAATAAAGCTGTTGCTACCGTAAATGGCACTGCTGCACTGCATGCGGCGCTTTTTATGGCAGGAGTTGGAGCTAGGGATTTGGTAATTACTCAGGCGCTCACTTTTGTAGCAACGTGTAATGCTATCAGCCACCTCGGAGCTGAACCGCTATTTGTTGATATTTCAAAGAAAAGCCTTGGGTTGTGTCCTGAATCAACAGAGGCATTCTTGATTGAAAATGCCTTTATTAATGATGATGGTTATTGCATCCACCGGCAAACAAACAGGCATATTCGCGCATTAGTTCCAATGCACACTTTTGGGCATCCTGTTGAGCTAGATGAAATTACGGAGCTATGTTCTCGTTGGAATATTATTCTCATTGAGGATTCAGCGGAAAGCCTTGGATCCTACTATAAGGGACAGCATACAGGAACATTTGGCAGGTTTGGAGTTCTTAGCTTTAATGGAAATAAGGTAATTACTACTGGCGGAGGAGGCATGATTCTTTGTCAGGATAATGCTGACGGTATTCATGCAAAACACATAACTACTACAGCCAAAAAGCCTCATGCTTATGAATTCTTTCATGATGAACTTGGGTTTAACTACAGGATGCCAAATATCAATGCAGCCTTAGGTTGTGCGCAGATGGAGAGTTTGCAGCTGTTTTTGGATAAAAAGCGGGAGCTGGCAGATTGCTACAGTCAGTTTTTTGCAGGGTCTGAATTTAAGTTTGTAGAAGAACCTGGTTATGCAAAATCAAATTATTGGTTAAATGCTGTTATATGTGAGAGCTCCAGAGCAAGGGATAATTTTTTAAAAGAGACGAATGAAAACGGAGTAATGACCAGGCCTGTATGGCAGCTTATGAATCGTTTGCCAATGTTTAGTGGTTGTATAAAAAATGATTTGCCAGTTTCAGAATATATAGAAGGGACTTTGGTAAATATTCCAAGTAGCCCGATTATTAATGAGCCTGTTATTAAGTAAGCTATAAAAGGGAAGAAAAAAGAGAGTAGATGATGCGTAGGATAGCAGTTTTTACAGGGGCAAGGGCGGAATACGGATTGCTTTACTGGCTAATGAAAGATCTTCAGGCAGATCCGGATCTGGAGTTGCAACTTCTTGTGTCAGGAATGCATCTTTCACCTGAGTTTGGAAATACATACGAAAAAATTCTGGACGATGGTTTTGTAATCAATGAAAAAGTTGAGATGCTGTTATCTTCTGACACTCCGCAAGGTATAGCAAAAAGTCTGGGCATAGGGGTGATTGGTTTTACAGATGCCCTAACAAGATTAGCTCCAGATTTGATCGTTATTTTAGGTGATCGGTTTGAAGCACTGGCGGTAGCTCAAACTGCTATGCTTTTGCGCATACCAATTGCTCATATTCATGGGGGTGAAATTACTGAGGGTGCTTATGATGATTCCATAAGGCACGCTATCACTAAGTTAAGTTATCTGCACTTCACTTCAACAGAAGATTATCGCAAGCGTGTAATACAGCTTGGTGAGCATCCGGAAAGAGTTGTTAATGTTGGTGCTATTGGTCTTGATGCTTTAACCAAAAGCCCGGTAATGTCTTTGGAAGAACTTTCTGGCTCATTAGATATTGAGTTATCTCGGCCATACTTTTTGGTAACTTATCATCCTGTGACGTTGGCTGATGAAGATCCGGAAGAGTCATTTCAGGTTCTGCTTGATAGTTTAGATAAGTATAAGGACCACCAGGTGATAATAACCTATCCAAATGCTGATGACGGTGGGCGTAAGATTATACCTATGTTAGAAAGCTATGCGGCAAAAGACCCGCAAAGAGTGCTAGCTATACCTTCTCTTGGACAGAAGCGCTACTTGAGTGCAGTTAAGCATGCAGCAGCTGTGGTAGGAAATTCATCTAGTGGAATTATTGAAGTTCCTGCATTTGGTGTTCCGACAGTTAATATAGGTGATAGGCAAAAGGGGCGCCTTGCTGCCAAAAGTGTGATTAACTGTAGATCCAGTCAAGATTCAATCACATCTGCAATTTCTGCAGCCATTTCTGGCTCATATAGGGAAAGTGGTGAAACAATTACTAATCCCTATGGGCAAGGTAGTGCCAGTGAGCAGATTGTAAATGCTCTAAAAAATGCAAAGCTGGATGTGCTTAAGTCTTTTTATGATTTAAACCCGGATTGATTGTATTTGGAGTTTATGGATGACTGTAATTATTGCTGAGGTTGGGGTAAATCATAATGGTAGCGAGAAACTTGCTTTTGAATTGGTTGATGCGGCTTATGATGCAGGGGCTGATGTAGTTAAGTTCCAAACATTTAAAACTGAAAATATGGTTACCGTTAGTGCGCAGCAAGCTGAATATCAAATAGAAAATACTGGGCAAAAAGAATCTCAGTTGGCTATGTTAAAGCGGCTTGAGTTAAGTAAAGATACCTATCATAAGTTGACGGATTATTGTTCTAAGATAGGGATTGAGTTTCTATCCACCCCTTTTGATTCTGAAAGCCTCGATTTTCTAGTAAATCAGCTTGGTATAAAGACTCTAAAATTACCCTCTGGAGAGATCACTAACTTTCCGCTAGCTCTTGAATATGCTCGAACTGGCTGTAATATGATTGTTTCAACTGGTATGTCGACATTGGCTGAGGTTGAGGGAGTTTTGGGGGTGATTGCGTTTGGATACACTGCCGATAGCAATCAAAAACCAGGGGTTAAAGCCTTTCAAAATGCATTGATGTCCGAAAAAGGAAGGGAGGCTTTGCAGAACAAGGTGACTTTGCTTCACTGTACTACTGAGTACCCAGCACCTGTAAATGAAATTAATCTTTTAGCTATGGATACTCTTAAAAGAGAGTTTCATCTTCCTGTTGGATATTCCGATCATAGCTCTGGTATTGTTATACCAATTGCTGCAGTTGCCCGTGGCGCTGCGGTAATCGAAAAACACCTTACTTTGGACAGAAATATGGAGGGGCCAGACCATAAGGCCTCCATTGAGCCTAATGAACTAAAAGATATGGTTAAGGCGATACGAGATATTGAAGTGGCTCTGGGAAACGGGGTGAAAGAGCCATCTGAGTCTGAAATCAAGAATAAGGGTGTTGCCCGAAAAAGCCTTGTGGCTAAGCAACAGATAAAAGCCGGGGATAGGTTTGATACAGAAAACCTTGGAGTTAAAAGGCCAGGTAATGGAATAAGTCCTGCAAAGTATTGGAGTGTGCTTGGGGGGACTGCTAAAAGAAATTATGAGAAAGACGAGGTTATAATTGACTAGACCTTTAATAATAATTGGTGCTGGAGGTCATGCCAGTGTTTTGGTAGATGTTTTACGGTTACAGCAACAGGAACTATTGGCTATTGTCAGCCTGGATCGCATGCCTAAGCGTTTAGTGCTGGATGAAATAACTCAGTATTCAAATGATGATGATATTCTTGAGCATGATAAGAGCGAAGTTTTGCTTGTAAATGGTATTGGGTCAATGCCGGAGGGAAAAGCAAGATACGAAATTTTTAAAAAGTTTTGTTCTCTAGGTTATAAATTTGAAACCATAGTTGCCCCCAGTGCGATTGTATCTCCATTTGCAAAGTTAGGGAGTGGTGTTCAAATTATGGCTGGAGCCATTGTTCAAGCCGGTGCCGTTATTGGTGATAATACAATAATTAATACAGGGGCAATTATTGATCACGATTGTGTTATTGGGGCGAATAACCATATAGCTCCTGGAGTAACACTAAGTGGGCAGGTTAAAACTGGCAATCATGTTCATATTGGCACAGGGGCATGTGTGATTAACTTGGTTAGCATTGGTGAATCTGCGGTTGTTGGTGTTGGTGCTATCATTAGTCAGGATCTGCCTGCAGGGGAAACAGCCTATGGATATAGGGGCAAAAGTCAAAATGAATGGAGTAACTAATGGCTTATAGTTGGAAAAATGTATTAATCAGCCCACAAGACACTATTCGCCAGACACTTATATTGATAGATAGTGAATCACTGCGCGTTGCTTTAGTAGTTGATGAACAGCAGAAGCTGTTAGGTGTTGTTACTGATGGGGATATTCGTAGAGGACTGCTCAATGACCTGTCCCTTGATTCAAATATTGAGCTGGTAATGAATAGATCTCCAATTATTGCTTCTGATTCGTTATCCAGATCAGCTGTGATGAAGCTAATGGAAGACAATAAGATTCTTTCTGTTCCGTTAGTTGATGATGACGGAATAGTTGTTGGTCTTGAGACCTTTCATGGTGCGTTATCCGGACCGCGCTTTGAGAATCCTGTTTTTTTAATGGCAGGTGGATTTGGTACTCGTTTACAGCCACTTACTGATAATTGCCCAAAACCTATGCTAAAAGTTGGGGGTAAACCCATACTGGAAACTATTATCGATAGTTTTATAGAGGCAGGTTTCGTTAATTTTTATATCTCGACGCACTATATGCCCGAGCAAATTGTTTCCTATTTTGGTGATGGAAGCAGTAAGAAAATCAATATTGCATATGTCCATGAAGAGACTCCACTTGGCACCGGTGGAGCACTAGGGTTGTTGCCTGATGATTTGCCAGACTGTCCACTGATTATGATGAATGGAGATGTGTTAACCAGGGTGGATTTTGAAAGATTGCTGGATTTTCATGACTCCAATAGTGCTGATGTTACCATGTGTGTGCGGGAGTACGACTACCAAATCCCATATGGCGTAATAAGTGGTGATGGAAATAAAATAGTAAGTATGGAAGAAAAGCCAACCCAAAGATTTTTTGTTAATGCAGGTGTGTATGTAATTAATCAAAAAGTGGTTAAAAGCGTTCCAAAAGATCATGTTGTTGATATGCCATCATTGGTTGAACAAGAGATTGCGGATGGTGGTGAAGCTTTGATGTTTCCAATCTATGAGTATTGGCTGGATATAGGTCGCATGGATGACCTGAATAGGGCGCAGGCAGATTTTAATGCCTTGGGAATTGGGAAATGAGTAAAATAGTTGGGGTCATTGGGCTCGGCAGTATTTCATTGCGCCATCGCAAGAACTTAAAAGAGTTATTCCCCAGTTATAAGGTGATAGCCGTCTCAGCCAGAGGTGGAATACCAAATGAGGATGTTGAAGATGCGGATCTTATAGTATCTGGTGTTCAGGAACTATTAGATCTTAAACCATACATGGTTATTATAGCTTCACCAGCAACTCTACATGCTGAACATGCAATCGCAATGATTAAGGCAGGTGTTCCTGTATTGATAGAGAAACCGTTGACGGCGAGTGCAAGTGATTCGCAGGCAATTGTTAATGCATCGGTAAAATTTAATACTCCTGCAGTGGCAGGATACTGCTTAAGGTATATGCCATCTTCTCAAAAAGTAAAAGAAATTTTGGGGCAGGAGGTGATAGGGAATATTTATAATGCAAGTGTAAATATTGGTCAGTTTCTTCCACAGTGGCGCCCCGATAAGAACTATCTGCACTCAGTTTCTGCACAGCCATCTTTGGGCGGGGGTGTATTGCTAGAATTAAGCCATGAGTTTGATTATGTCCAGTGGTTGCTGGGTGATATGACATGTGAATATGCTCAATTACGCAACTCTTCGGAGCTTGATTTAGAGGTAGAAGAGCTGGCAGATGTTGTTCTTAGCTCAAAGCTAGGAGTAGTCTGTAGTATTCATCTTGATTTTCTCCAAAAGCAGCCGCAACGAGTCTGCAGTTTAATAGGCTCAAAAGGAAGGATTGAGTGGGATTTATTGGGCAATTCAATTACGTTATATACAAAGGACGCAGTTGAGGTTTTATATTCTGAGCCTAAATGGGATAAGAACAAAATGTATCTTAATATGTTGCGTGATTTTGATTCTATGATTAAAGGTGAAAGGCATCAATGCATTGATCTTATCCAGGCATCAAAAACTATAGTCTTGATAGAACAAATCAAACAAAGTGCTGTTTGGGGAGCTAAACAATGATTTCACATGGGTTTGTTTTTGCACGTGGCGGGTCAAAAGGGCTGCCAGGTAAAAATATAAAACCATTGGCCGGTAAGCCGTTAATAGCGTACTCAATAGAAACTGCAAAACAGGTATCTGGTTTAGATAAGGTTTTTGTTTCCACTGATGATAAAGATATTGCGTCAATTGCGCTTGAATATGGTGCAGTTGTAATTGAGCGTCCTGAAGAACTATCAGGTGATAATAGCCCGGAATGGTTAGCGTGGAGTCACGCGATAGATTGGGTAATTAGAAATTATGGGGTATTTAAAGGATTTGTTAGTTTGCCTGCAACAAGTCCTTTGCGTAGTGTCATCGATGTTGAGCTAGCAATGGATAGATTGGTAAAGATGAAAGGAGATATTTGTATTTCTGTTACCCCTGCAAATCGCAGCCCCTTCTTTAATATGGTTAAAAAGAACAGTGCAGGGTTTGTTGAGCTTGTAAACAAGCCGAATGTAGGTGTTTATCGTCGCCAGGATGCCCCCATAGTGTTTGATATTTCTACGGTAGTTTATGCTACAACCTGTGAGTTTATAAAAAATAATTCAGGTATTTTTGATGGTAATGTTGTCTGCATAGAAGTTCCAAAAGAGCGTGCGGTCGATATAGATGATATTTATGATTTCAAATTGGCAGAGGCAATTCTAACTGAGAATGGAACATCGCATGCTTGAAAATAAAAAAATAGCGGTATTAGGTGCTGGAGGGTTATTAGGGAAATCCATAGTGACTTCTGCTCTGCAAGAAGGTGCACAAGTAGTTGCTGCTGATATTGATATTGATGCTATGAGACAAAAATTGGCTGATAGCGGTGTTGATATAAGTTGCGGTGCATTGTCTATGTGTAGTCTTGATGTTACTGAGGAAAAAGATGTTAAGAAATTCTTTTATGAGCAAGAGGGGTTAACCGGAGTAGTCAATAGTACATACCCCCGAAACAAGACATATGGTGCTCATTTTTTTGATGTTTCTCTCGATAGTTTTAATGAGAACTTATCTTTGCACCTAGGCTCAACGTTTCTATTAAATCAGCAGAGCGCAACTTATTTTCAGGAAAACCAGAGTGAATTTTCTTTGGTTAATATTTCATCGATCTATGGGGCTATAGCACCAAAGTTTGATGTTTATGACGGAACCGCAATGACCGTGCCGGTCGAATATGCAGCCATTAAATCAGCAATTATTCACTTGAATAAGTATGTTGCAGCTTATGTTAATGACAGCCGTTTTCGTGTTAATAGCATTAGTCCTGGTGGGATACTTGATAGTCAGCCGCAAGACTTTCTTAAGGCATATAAGAAACATACCTTGGGAAAAGGGATGTTGCAGGAGGACGATGTTGTTGGCTCTGTTCTGTTCCTTCTTTCAGACCATTCTAGGTTTGTTAACGGGCAAAATATTGTCGTTGATGATGGTTTTTCACTTTGATTTTCAAAGAAGTCTAGGAGCGGTAAATTGCCAGCCTTAAAAAAAGTGGTTTTTTCTGCTCCACATAAGCCAGCACTGTCCGAAATGATAGCTATTGCCAAATACTTACCTGAACATATTGCACCTATTTTTTTATTGCCTTTTTACGATAAAGAGTTGGACGAAAAAATGAACGCTGAGGGGTGGAGGGTTTGTTATTTTTGTCCAATTCCTAAAAATGGGGGCGATCGGCAAATCCACAAAAAAGCAGGATTTGTAAAAGGTTTGTTAGATAATGGCTGGTTTGGGTGCTTTGCTCAGGCATACCTACTTAAAGGTGTTTTTAAAAATAAACTCCTTCTAAGGTTAAATAAAATATATGATCGAATTGGCTCTGAACTTTGTAACGAAGAAGAAATTATCAAGGTAGTTATCTCAAATGACAGAAGTGCTGGGCTTGAGGCTGCATTAAATAAGTGGGCAATGGAACAAGGCATTGGGGTAATTATCCCTCCGATAGCATATGCATCAGACTTTTCTGCAGCAATAAAATTAAGAAAAGCACGCATTTATGGTTTTGTACGGTCAGATATTCCAAAGGTAACTATGGAATTCTCGCATGGCGCGGTTATTAAGTCATTTTACCGCCCTTTTGAAACTGAAGCCTTAAAAGAGTTTGGGGTTCTTTCCTCTAACCCTTGGGTACTAGGATCCGGTCATTGTGATTTTATGTTAGTTGAAAGCGAAAGGGAGAAAAGAAGGTTAATTGCACTAGGGGGAGATAAGGAGAAGATGGTTGTTACCGGGCATCTTTCGCATGATTCCATCTGGAATGCCTTGAGCAATAAAGACGCAATAAAAAAATCAATTATTGCTAAGTATAAACTGTCTGAAGACAAACCTTTTGTGCTTTTAGCGGCTCCTCAATATTGGGAGCATGGTTTGTGTGATAAGAAAAGTCATTTCGATATTATTGAGCAGCTGTGCCAATCTTTGGGAGCTGAAAATAATCTAATAATATCTCTGCACCCCAAGATGGATCGAGCTGATTACAGTTATCTAGAGGATAAATATAGAGTAAAAATTGTACATGAATCTCTTAGGGATGTAATTGTTATTTCTGACTTATTTGTGGCAACATATTCATCGACTATCGCATGGGCTTTGTTGTGTAATAAAAAGGTTATGATCGTAGATTTTATTGGACTGTCATATAGCTCTTTCTATGAAGAGTTTGAAATTGACAGAATATGTAATACAGAGCAGCTAAAGGTCGCAATGCAATTTTTTGATAAGGAAGATATAAATAGATCTAATAAGGATAAGGAAGATCTTTGTGGTTTGCTATCACCATTTGATGGGGCGTGTGCTTCAAGAATTATTGATAACATCGTGGCGGAATGATGTTAGTTAAGAACTTATCAAGCTTTCTTGTTGTTGGCTTTTTGCCTTATGCCGTCAACTTCTTTTTACTGCCACTATATGCCAAATATTTAGAGAGTGATGATTTCGGTATTATTGGAATGATCACTATGTACATTGCGCTTTTTGGAGCATGGGCTGCTTTTCAAATTCCCTCTTCGGTTGGAAGGTTGTATTTTGAATATGAAGGGGATGAAAAAAAATCATTGTTCACCACAATTTTTCTAGGGGTGATCGCTTCATCGATCATTTTTGTCGCAATATATATCGCTAATGCTGAGTTGCTGTCTTCAATGATGTTTAATGCGGATGGCGATTTTAGCAAATACATAATTCTTGGTAGCATATCTATTTTTCTAACTGGAATAAACCAGCTATGTGAAAGATGGATGGTTGTTCAGCAGCGAGGACCTTTATTATTGTTAAGAAGTTTGTGGGCACAAGTCATAAATGTATCGGCAGGAATAATCTTGGTTATATATTTCAAGATGGGGGTTGCAGGTTTTCTTCTTGCGATGATAGCTTCACAATTAGTTGTATCAATTGCCTCTGTTTGGGTGCTAAGGGAATTGTTAACGCGCAATGTGTCTTTTGCTTTGTTTAAAGAGTCTTTTTTATTTTCATACCCCCTGGTTTTTCATGCCCTAGGTGGAATCGTGTTTATGTACTCAAGTGTCTTTATAGTTGAGAAATTTTTGCCCCTGAGTGTTTTGGGGGTGTTTGTTATTGCAGAAAAGTATTCGCAGGTAATTAAGGTTATTGTTAACCAAGTAAACAAAGTGGTTATGCCATTTTTTACGAAAGTGGCAAAGCAATCAGAGATTGGGGCTTTATCAAAGATGCAAATAATTATCTCGGTTTGGATGCTGATTATTTTGATGACTGTATTTGCATATACCGCAATGTGTTATTTCTTTATCCCAAAGTTCATGGGGCAGGAATACTCACAGGCTCCTGTATTGGTTGCAATTCTTGTTATTGGGTACATATTTAGAGGGTTTTATTGCTTTTCAAGCGCGACTTTGTTTTATCGTAAATTAACTAATAAAATACCCAAAATTACAGTTGCGGCAGGGGTGTTTTCGATAATATCTAATGTGCTGATGATTCCTGTGTTTGGAGTTTATGGGGCAGCACTTTCAACCGTACTATCTTTCTTTATAACGTATCTGTTGGCGGATTATCTTGCACCAAAGGACTTTAAAATAGTGTATGACTGGATGGAGATGGGAAAAATTACACTACTTCTATCTGGCGTTTATATTGTAATTTTTTGGGGAGCTACCTATTTGCCGCCAGTTGCTGCTATGATATCTGTTGCTATTACTAGCCTACTTATATTTTATTGTATTTGGAGTTTTGGCATGTTTGATTTTAAGGAAAAGGTTGAAGTGTTGAGGAATGAATATGCCAAATGATCATGTGTATATAATTGCGGAAGTTGGGCAGGCTCATGATGGTAGTTTGGGTATTTTGCATTCATATATTGATGCGATAGCTCAAACAGGGGTCGATGCAATAAAATTCCAAACCCATATTGCTGAGGCAGAAAGCAGTGAGTATGAACCTTTCAGGGTTAACTTTTCCTATGAAGATAAAACCAGATTTGATTACTGGAAAAGAGTGTCTTTTGATAGAGGGCAGTGGCTCGAAATAAAGCAGCACTGTAATCAGGTTGGACTGGACTTTATTAGCTCCCCATTTTCTATTGCGGCCGTTGAGTTGTTAGAGGGGATTGGGATTGATAAATATAAAATTGGTTCTGGTGAAGTTAGTAATATGTTGATGTTGGAATTAATTGCTGAGACCAAAAAACCAGTTATATTATCAAGTGGCATGAGCTCTTATGCAGAACTTGATGCTGCAGTTGATCTTTTTAATCTTGATGATGGACTGCTGACGTTATTACAATGTACAACAAAGTATCCATCTGGCCCTGAAGATGTTGGCCTTAATGTGATTCAGGAGATGCGACAAAGATACGGCATCCCGGTTGGATTGTCGGATCATTCAGGGACAATCTACCCCAGTCTTGCGGCAGCAGCCCAAGGGGCCAATGCCCTTGAAGCGCATGTTGTTTTTGATAAAAGGATGTTTGGGCCAGATAGCGCATCGTCACTAACCGTTGATGAATTTAAAATGTTGTCGGATGGAGTTAGATCAATTGAGAAGATGCATTCCTCTCCAGTTGATAAAAACGATAATCAGCAGTTTGCCGGGTTAAAGAAAATATTTGAAAAGTCGCTGGCTATAAACTGTGATTTAGATGCAGGTGAAGAAGTTAAACGTTATCATTTAGAGGCAAAAAAGCCTGCTGAAAAAGGGATACCTGCTTCAGAGTTTTCAAAGGTATTAGGTAAAAGGCTTATAGCATCTAAGAAGCAGTGGGATTTTATTAATTGGAGTGATTTTGAATAATGATTAAGGTTTGTGTTGTTGTTGCTAGCCGTGCAAATTATGGGCGTATCAAATATGTTATGAAAGCGCTCGATGAGTCTGATGAAATAGAACTTCAGTTGGTTGTTGGTGCATCAACGCTTCTTGATAGATTCGGAAAAGCAATAAATGTAATCAAAGAAGATGGATTTGAGCCAAATAAGGCAATTTATTATACAGTTGAAGGGGAAACACTCCTTACTCAGGCAAAGTCTACGGGTTTGGGAGTTATTGAATTAGCGACAGCATTTGATGAGCTAAAGCCTGATTATGTTGTGTCTGTTGCTGATAGGTTTGAAACTATGTCTACAGCAATTGCTGCAACATATTTAAATATCCCACTAATTCATTTGCAGGGTGGTGAGGTTAGTGGAAATATTGATGATAGGGTTCGTCATGCAATAACTAAATTGGCAGACTTTCACTTTGTTGCAACTGAGCAAAGTAAGGAGCGTGTGATTAAGATGGGGGAGAATGAGAACTCTGTCTTTAACTTTGGTTGTCCTGCGATGGATGTGATAGCAAATGCAGATCTAAGTATTGATAACGATATTATGAGTAGATATGGTGGGGTAGGCGTTAGCATAGACTGGACAAAGCCGTATATATTAATGATTGAGCATCCCGTTACAACGAGTTACGGTGATGGGTTTATGCAAGTAAATGAGTTGCTGCAGGCTCTGCTTGAATTTAAAGATTACCAAAAGGTTGTGCTGTGGCCTAACGCAGATGCTGGCGGTGAGGATGTTTCTAAGGGGATAAGGGTTTTCCGGGAAAATAATATGTCGGAAAATTTCCATTTTTATAAAAATTTCTCCCCTGAAGACTACATACGAGTATTGGCAAATGCATCGTGTGCTGTTGGAAACTCTTCATCATTTTTGCGGGAAGGGTCATTTTTAGGTATGCCTGCTGTTGTTGTTGGTGATAGACAGAACAATAGGGAGCATGGTGAAAATGTCGCTTTTGCAAATTATGAAAGGACAGATATTATTTCCAAGCTTCAAGGCCAGCTAGGGCATGGAAAGCATGAACCAAGTGATCTATTTGGTAAGGGTAATGCCGGACAATTAATAGCTGAGATTATCCCTTCATTAAAGCCAACTGTTTTGAAACCCATTACCTATTGATCGAGGGCTTTTACTTGAAAGCTAAAGCGCAAACTAAAGTTGCGGCCATTGTTCCTGCTAGGTCTGGATCAAAAGGATTTCCAGGCAAGAATATAGCCGAAATAAATGGCAAAACTCTGATTGAGTATGCCATTGAGAGCGGGGTGAGTTCGACAGCAGTTGATAAGGTATTTATCTCAACGGACTCAAAACAGTATGAAGATATTGCCCAAAGAGCTGGTGCAGCTAGCTTAGGTTTAAGGCCAGAAGATCTTGCAAGTGATAGTGCTAAAACAGTAGATGTTATTCTTGAGATGCTAACGCATGATCAGATGTCTGATTTCACTCATGTAGTTCTTTTGCAGCCGACATCCCCAATTCGTCCCAAAGGTTTAATTGATGAGGCAGTTTCACTTAGCCTGTCCTTTTCTGAATCAGTTGTTACGGTTGCAAAAGTCGAAGATCCTCACCCATATAAAATGAAGAGGATTGTTGATGGTGTTCTGGAGCCATTTTTGCCTGATGGCATATCAGAGATTCCACGGCAGAAGCTCCCTATAGCTTATGAATTAACAGGAGCTATTTATGTTACACCTGTTTTATCTTTAGCTGAAAAGAGGTCTTTTTTTTCTGAGAATACTATTCCTTTGGTTTGCGAGGATTTTGTTAATATTGATTCAGAGAAAGACTTTCTGTTTTTGGAGTTTCTGGTTAAAAACGGGAAGGTTGAAGTTTAGATGAAAGTTGATTTTTTATTCTTGGTTGAGCATGAAGATCGAGAGCTATCGGTAGTAAAAGAAATATGCAAACTTTTGCGAAACAAAGGGTTTAGTTCAGTTGTCCTATCTGCAGAGTTTCATTGTCACCTATTCAGGTGTTATAAACCGCAGTGCGTTGTATTCCCGTATGCGACTGACTCAGATAATTGGCTCGTTAAATTTTTTTCCGCAAAAAAAGACTCCCCAGCATTTGTAACATTAAATTGGGAACAGCTTCTTAGCAATGCTAATAAGGCATTTAAAAGGCCAAGGGGTGAATTGATTCAAAAGCATTTTTATCACTTGGCATGGAGTGATGATTTTAAAAGTTTCTTGGTTGAGTCTGGTGTTGCAAAAGAAAATGTTGAAGTGCTTGGTAATCCTGCTGTTGAGCTACTCTATAGAGCTTGTCAGAACAATGAATATTGGAATGGCAAATTAAGAGATAGCTATTATATTGCTAAAGATAAAAAGATAGTCTTTTTACCTATGAACTATGGGTGGGCTTTTTTTAGTGATGGTAAAATAAAAGCTAAAATAGAAATGGGGTATGATAAAAATGTTGCCTGGGAGTATCGAGATTATTCTCAAAAGTGTCTTAAGGCCTTTGTTGGTTTTATACATGAAGTTTCAAAGAATACCTCTTTGCACTTGGTGATAAGGCCCCACCCATCTATATCGATTGAGCAGTATTTTGAAATATTTGATAATCAAGGGCATGATATCAGGAAGGTAAATAATATTACTCTAACCAAAGAATATACAATAAAAGAGTGGATAGCAGCTTCTGATGTAGTCGGTAGTTCCTGGAGCACTTCAGTTTGGGATGCAGTCTGCATTGGCAAAAATGGTTTTCTTTATACCCCGTATGACCGTCCAAAGTGGTTGGAAACGAGTTGGAATAATAAAGTTCCAAATATCGATAAAGCAGAAGACGTTGAGCAAGTTATGAGCGCTTCCTTGGAGCCAGAAGTTGCTCCTGATACCATAATTGGGTTTATATCTGAATGGCTGGTAGACATATCTTTAAAAGGTGTACATGCGGAATTAAAGTCTAAGAATGAAGCAAGGCTGATCGGATATTTGGTGAGGAGCAGGTTAAGGGATATATCGATGAAGTATCTTGGTGGGTATAAGATACAAAAGGGGCTTCAAAGAGATTACTTTGAGCCAATTGAATATTTAAGTTAGTGATAGATTGTTGGGTAGTCTAAATATTGAGAGTTGATAGCAGAATGAATTTCACAGTATTGATGAGTGTATATTATCAAGAAGAGCCAAGGTTTCTTGATGAATCTTTGCAAAGTATATTTGATCAAACCCTTCCTCCTACCGAAGTAATTTTAATTGAAGATGGTCCTCTGACAAATGAGTTGGACAAAGTTGTCGATTCATGGTGTGAGAAAGAAAAATCTCTAAAGGTTGTTAAGCTTGATCAAAATAAAGGTCTGGGTGAAGCTCTTAGAATAGGAATGGGATATTGCTCCCATGCCATAATAGCTAGAATGGATAGTGACGATATTTCATGCAAGGATAGGTTTGAAAAGCAGATAAAGTTTTTACAAGATAATCCTGAGATCGATGTTGTTGGTAGTGATATTGCAGAGTTTAATAATGATCCGGCTGAAACTATTGCTGTTAGAAGAATGCCTTGTGAACACGGTCAAATTTCTGCAACAGCAAAAGTTCGCTGCCCTATGAATCATGTGTCAGTTATGTTTAGAAAGGAACAGGCTATTTCTGCAGGAAGTTATGTGCTTATAACCGCAGGAGAAGATTATTATCTATGGGTAAGGATGATTCAGGCGGGGGCAAAATTTGCGAATATTCCTGAGTCATTAGTGCATGTCAGAGTTGGTAGTGGGATGCTAGGCCGAAGAGTTGGTTTCAAATATTTGAAGGGAGAAATTAAGCTGCACACTATATTTTTTAAGACAGGTTTTTTGACGTTATTTGAGTATTTAAGAAATATTATGATTCGCGCAGTTATGAGATTTTTACCAGGCAAGTTGATGTCAAATTTTTATTCTTTTTTGCGTAATGATCGTATTCAGGGATTCTTGGCTGATAGATGAAATAAAATGCGTTGGCGAGTTTAAAGTGTAATGAAAAGAATATTTGATTTAATCTTAGGCATAATTATTGCAGGTATACTGTTTCTGCCTATGGTGCTTATTGCTTTTGCTGTCAAAGTTACATCAAAAGGCCCAGTTTTATATTGGTCTGACAGAGTAGGCTTGGATAATGTGATTTTCAAGATGCCAAAGTTTCGAAGCATGGTTATTGGAACCCCCGCAGTGGCAACGCACCTATTGGATCGTCCAGAGAGTGCGCTAACCCCAATTGGGGGGTTCATTAGGAAGACCAGTCTTGATGAGCTTCCTCAGCTCTGGTGTGTTATTCGAGGTCAGATGAGTTTTGTGGGGCCACGGCCAGCGCTGTATAATCAAGAAGATTTAATATCTTTAAGGACCAAGAAAGGTGTGCATAGGTTTCTTCCAGGAATAACTGGTTGGGCCCAAGTGAATGGAAGAGATGAGCTGCCAATAGAAATAAAGGTTGATTATGATGCAGAATATGCCCTGAATTATGGCTTTTTGTTAGATATGAAAATATTATGGACCACTTTCATAAAGGTTCTTAAGCATGATGGTGTTTCTCATTAGATTTGGTGTGTGAGGTTTAATTTGTGCTTAACAGTATTAAGGGGTAAAACAAAGTGAGGTTAAAAGTGCCTTTCACAAATTGGCTGTTAAGCTTGCCGCGCACATATAAAAGTTTGTTGTTTCTTGTGCATGATATTGTGTTGCTGCCTTCTGCTCTTTTTGTCGCATGCTTTCTTACGACCGGTGGTTTAGCTTTATCTCAAACCATCCCATGGCATATTTATTATTCCTTTCCTTTTGTGGCTAGCCTATTCTTTCTAAAGTTTGGTTTGTATAGAGCAGTTGTTCGTTATATAGGGTATAAGGCAATTGTTTCAATTGGCTCTGCTGTAACAATTGCGATAATTTGGCTATATGCAAGTACCATATTATTCCACAATAACTTTATTCCAAAGCGTGTATTTGTGATTTCTTGGCTTCTTTCGATAGTTTTTGTTGGTGGAAGTAGGCTTCTGGCATGCCAGCTGATTGAGATGACAGAAGGATCATCAAAAACTAAAGGTGGCAAGGAGTCTATAAAACGCATAGCAATATTCGGTGCTGATTCAACAGGTGTTCGTCTTTGCCGGTATATTAGAAAGCTAAAAGATTATCGTCAGGTCGCTTTTTTTGATGAGGATAAAAAGCTTGTTGGCTGCTCAATTGACGGCATTCAGGTAATGTATCCAACAAATCTGTCCGAAATTTGTGGCAGGCTAAAGTTAGATGAAGTATTCCTGGCTATGCCAAATATCGAAAAGCAAAAAAGGAAAAAGATACTTGAGCAATTGCTTGAGTGTGGGATTAGGGTCAAAACTGTTCCAGGCTTTGCCGGGATTATTTCTGGAGAAGCTAGAGTTGAAGAATTAAGAGAGATATCTGTAGATGATATATTGGGAAGGGATACAGTTCTTCCTAGAAAAGAGTTGCTAAGCGGGTGCATACAAGCCAAGACAGTATTGGTTACTGGCGCAGGAGGGTCTATCGGCTCAGAACTATGTCGACAAATAGTCATGTTAGGACCCCAAAAGCTGATCCTATTTGAAATTTCTGAATTCGCTCTATATAAGATTGAATCCGAGCTCAGGTCAATGGTGGAAAAAGAATATTCTATTGATATTGAGATAATTGCACTGCTTGGCTCAGTGCAGCAAAAAAAACGACTTGCTCAGGTTATGAAAGCATATAGGGTGCAGACGGTCTATCATGCCGCCGCCTACAAGCATGTTCCAATAGTTGAGCATAATCCGATCGAGGGAGTTAGAAATAATATTTTTGGGACTCTTAATGCAGTGGCTGCTGCTGATGAGGCAGAGGCAGAGACGTTTATTTTAGTTTCTACTGATAAGGCGGTGAGACCCCAAAATATTATGGGGGCAACAAAAAGATTTGCAGAGTTGATTTTGCAGGGTATTTCTCAGACTGGAACTAAGACTAAGTATTGCATGGTAAGGTTTGGCAATGTCCTTAATTCATCTGGTTCGGTTGTTCCTTTATTTAGTAAGCAAATTGAAAACAAAGAGCCTGTTACTGTTACTCACCCAGAGGTAACTCGATACTTTATGACTATTCCAGAGGCTGCGCAGTTGGTCTTGCAGGCTGGGTATATTGCTAAGGGTGGTGATGTTTGTGTATTGGATATGGGGGGACCGATTAAGATTCTTGATCTGGCTCGCAAGATGATTGCTCTAAGTGGTTATAAAGAGAAAACGACTGGTTCAGATGGTGATATTGAAATCAAAATTGTTGGTTTAAGACCTGGTGAAAAATTATACGAGGAACTTCTGATTGGTGAGAATGTGTCAGGTACTGAACACCCGCTAATTATGAGGGCTGAGGAATCATATGTTTCATGGGATGAGCTCCATAAAGTAATTGATGATTTAGATGTGTGCTGCCATAATACGGATGTTAAGGGGGTAAGGGATGTTTTGCTTTCAGTGGTTTCTGGTTATGAGCCTCAATGTGATATTCAGGATAGGTTGTGGCTAGAAGCAAATTCAAAAGAGCAAAATAAGATTATCCCGTTTGAAGTATCTTCATCAAGGGAAGTTTAGCATGTTAATACCAACAATAATCTCAGGCGGAGCAGGAACGCGCCTTTGGCCAGTTTCTAGAGAAACAGACCCTAAACCATTTATGCAGTTGCCAGATAGTGAATCAATTATCGGCAAAACCTTTTCTCGCGCAGCTAATCTTTCTGCTGTTGAGTCAATTCTTGCAGTAACCAACCAAAACTATTTCTTTCGTACCCGTGAGGAGTTTGAAAAGCACTGTGATGGTGTTAAGCTGGATTTTGTGCTGGAGCCTTTTGGGAAAAATACAGCCCCTGCTATAGCAGCTGCAGCTTTACGGGTAAAGGAACAGTTTGGTGATGGTGCGGTAATGCTGGTGTTACCAGCAGATCACCTTATCCCGCAGCAGGATATCTTTCAGCAGGCAGTTAATAGCGCGGTAGAGCTTGCTGAAAAGGATATGCTGGTTACCTTCGGTATTGAGCCAACCCATCCAGAGACTGGGTTTGGGTATATTGAAAAGGGTTGCTCGATTTCAGAGGCTGGTTGCCAGGTATCTCGTTTTGTGGAAAAGCCAGACCTGCAAAAGGCCCAGGAGTATCTAAATTCCGGTAAATTTGTCTGGAATTCCGGTATGTTCTGCTTTAAGGCAGATGCCTTTTTGGAAGCGTTGAAACAAAATTCACCTGAGATATTTGAGCAAATTAGCAGCTGTTGGGAACAGACAGATACAGATAACTCTCCGCTTGTTTTAGACCCAGAGTCACTAAAGCAGGTTGAGGGAGACTCTATTGATTATGCTGTCATGGAAAAAGCGGATAATGTTGCTGTGGTATCTGCTGCATTTGAGTGGAATGATATAGGCTCATGGACAGCTCTTGCTGAAGTGTTTGATGTAGATAGTAAAGGCAATGCAGTTGATGGTGATG
>QZLD01000290.1 GCA_004796385.1 Gammaproteobacteria bacterium
ACCTTTTCTTAACATTTTTAAATGAAATAACATTCTCGCTCAAGGAAAAACGATCAATCGAAACCAGCTTCCCTTCAGACAAAGGCGCAAATTCATTACTGATTTTAGAAATAGTAGAAATTTTGCCACTGTAGTAAAAAGATATGCTATCAACCGTAATATAGCTTTTTGTTTTATTGGAGAGATAAAAAAATCCACCCTTAAAAATTAAAGTAATATTCTTGTCTTCTTCCTTTATATATTTTGGCAACACCTTATTAAAGGATATGGAATTGACTACAACGTCAACTCCAAACGTAGATTTGGATGAATCCACCTTTTTAGGACATGTCATTTTATAATCAACGCTAGGTAACGCTCTATTCGTACAAGTAACAGATAGAGTTGATACAGCCTCTCTCAGATTTCTGCTTATAGTTAAATTGCGATTTTTAACAAGCAAAAGCATATTATCTATAGTTTTGGCTTTTACAATTTTAGAGCCACGCATGGTAGGCAACCAGTTCTTTCCGAGACGAACATTTTCTTCAAAAACCGAGGCGGAATAAGCAAAAATTCCGGACTTATCATGTAAATTAATTTTAGGTGTTGAACTAACAGAATAACTGGAAACCAGCTCTTTGTATGAGCGATCAAAGGATTCCATCTCTTTGTCATATTTTTTCAGATACAGATTAATACTACCGGTTGTCAGACCTGCTCTTTTTTTTGCATCCTCTATTGCTGACAGAAATAAGTCGCGATCAAAGTCTACCGATGCAGGAGGCATAGTTGCACCAAGACCAAATGTCATAGCCGAACTTAGCACATAACCAGCTGTCTTTTTTAAAGAAAAATCCAGCCCTTTAACCCTGAACAACCGCTTATTTTCTGTTTTACATACAACCTTTCGACTGTTGGCAAGACCGGCAAGACAATCTTCCTTTTCGGTATTCCACATAGGTCTCATATCAGCAAGCCTAACCCAAGGTTGGTTTTTCACATGGTTTTCAGCAAACTCCGTAAAGGAATATCCTGTTCCTTTTTTTTCAAGCTTTCCATACAGCACGTACTTATAACCACCGGTACCAGCAACACCGCTTTTACCATTAACGCTTTTATTACCTTTAATATTATAATGGCTTTTAGTATTAGGTTGAGTACCACAACCACTGATAAAAACAAAAACAAACAAGAAAAAAATAACTCTTTTCATTACACTCCCCTATATTTAAAAACACAAATCCGCGCCCTAAAACAACCGCTGCATTGTAGCTATATATACAATATTTTCAATTGTACTTTCAGGTAAACTATGATTGATTGCCGCAAAAGCAAATTGCTGTGTTGGGCGGTACTTGTAAACTAATTTATCTACTTGATAGATACAGCTTACCGTGCCTCAGAAGATATAACATTTAACCCGTTTTTTGTTATCTTCCAGCTTATACTATCCCCATTACTATTTATGACAACTTCAATATATTTTGCTTTTTGAAATCGTTTTTCAATTTCATCAAACAGTTCCGTTTCAAGTTCACTACTGATCAGGCTTATTTTTTGAAAGTAGTTTGAAATTACTTTTTTAATATCATCACAATCGCGATTTTCGCTAACTTTCTCAAAGATTACTCGTAGCAAGGTATCGCAATAAATAACATTCTCATATTGACAGTCAGTGCCATCAGGTATTATAGGAGTCAACTCTCTAGACAGAAAGTGAATGATTCTTTGGTATGCTTCTATAGATGCCTGTTCACTTGTAAAGAATATATGCTTAACCCCGTCGTCGTATGAGATATTTATAATCGAATAGATCCCATAGGAAGTACATCGTAAAAAACGGATAGAATTTGTATCGATACATATATTCCTCCCGGTCAAAGGCCAATGACTCTTTACAGTAAAATTTTCAGAATCAATAACTATTGAGGAGATAGCTGATGCCTGCTTCCATTTTATGGTTAAAATGCCATCAATAACGTTGTGCGATATAAAAGGGGTATCTCTGTTAAACGATATGGTATCCATATCCATCTGTTTCAGCAGTTGTACAAATGGCAATGACATCTGCTCCGGTTCTCGGATAAAGACATTCCCTGTACTCATAGAGGTAATATCAATAACCGGAATTTTAAGTATTTCAGAGATTTTCTTTGCGACATAATTTATCTCTTTTTCAACTTGTGATGACATGAGCACTACAGAATTCTGTTTTCTCAAAGAGATATTTGAATTGTATTCCGATAATAAATCATCAAAAACAGCATCACTTATCTTTTTCCGCATTTTTAATTTGTAGTGCAAAGCAAATGTTTGTGCATTTTTATACATTAATTTTTTTTGCTCAGTTGGAGAGAGAATTGAATCGTCATTAATATGAAGAATAGATAAACAAAAATAGTAAAGTTTTGGTCCATTAGTATGTATGCCAGTACCTGAAATCATCAATGAATAGCAATCCGATAACTGTCGGGCTTTATTTCCATATGTCAGCGTATGATCTAACTGATCAATTACAACTAATGACCTTTTGGGATAAGCAAAAAAGGCAAAAAACAAAAACAGGCCGCTAACAATTAATGGTATTTCAATATTGTGAAAAAATACTATGGCGATAACCAGAAATATTAATATACCAATAACAAATAGTTTTATTGCGTTTGAGGTATACGCTTCCTGTTTCAGGTAAACCTTGTCATTTTTCTCGGTTAATGTTCTTTTGAATAAAATCAATAAATTATCCTGCTGTTAAAAAAGCCATTACTGTTAAAAAAATCAATCAGTGAAACTTATCGTCATATCGACGAAAGCCCACTACATGTCCGGGGGAGGGAGAAATTAACCGGTTGGCCAAGTTTGTTATTACTAAAGGAATTTATGAAGGTATTATAAATTTCTATGGGTAGTTACAAGAAAAGAGCAAAACCCACAGAAAACCGGCACCCTTTATCCACTCCTGATTTTTTAAGAGAAGACGAGCATAGGGAAAAGATGCGCTGTTACAATGATTATTGAATATCAACTTCTCAGTTTTCTTCTACTTACAACTGTTGCCAATAACATTATAAAAATGACAGAAACCCCGAAAGCCCCGCTCTCCTTCTCTACTACAATATCCACATTATCGTATAGATCTAAAAGTGAGCCGGCTTCGTCATCTTCATCAAACGAGTTGACGCACTCAGCCGGATCTTCAACCCACCAATCACCATCTGGAGAACAATTATACAGAACAAACTCCTCTTCGCATTCCCATGGTGAAGGCCTGCCTTCTTCATAGGTACAGTATTTTGCTCTAAGATACTCCAGATATGGCGGTAAGTTTTCCGTCACAATATCGTCATTTGTACAATCAATTCGCTCTGCGTTTCTGTGCTCAAAAAAATCCGCCTCGGCTTCATCATAATATACTGCCCCTGCGGTTCCGCTAATTAGAAACAAAGATAAAAACATTGCTGAAAAACACTTTCTAGAAAATCTTTTTTTAGTTCCGTTCATCATAAATTCCTCCTCTCAATTTTACTCATCATTATGATTTTTCTTACAATAGTCAAGAAAAAAACCATAGCAACAAAAGCCGGAACAGCTATCTGCAAGGCGATATATCCAAAAAGAACCGGGGCCTGCATAAAGGTGCTCATCAACGATTCCTGATAATAGAAAAACCATTTGTGATTATCCGGAAAAACAGATTCATGCAGAAGATAAAATATCTCCGTTGTGCCATAAACAAAAATAGCCAATGCCAAAATAACCAGCAAAAGTATCATCTGCAAAAGAACAAATTTTAAACTGCTATACCAACCTGACCGACCTGTTTGACCCTTGTTCAGCAACACTCGCCTGCTATAAAAAATAAGCACCGCAAACAATGCTATCCAGACAAAAATCAGAACATAGATAGTTTTATTGATTTTAACTATAAGATTGGCAACATCCTGCAGATGAATTATTTCATCATTGGTAAGAAAAGGTACTTGATGACCGTCATCATAATAACTAATGCGATCAAGACCATCCCCGCCGCTATTTATCTGATGAACAATTTCATTAAATATCCTTTCCCTTTCAAGCCTATCCGTATCTGCAAAAGACGACTTGCCATATCTGTTTAATGGGGCATATTTAGCAATATTCTCTTTAATACCACCATGATCATGCCAAAACATATAAAAGTGATTACATGAAGAGGAGATCTTCCAAAAAAGTGCAGTACACAACAAAGCAGTAAGCAAAATAAAAAACTGCCATAAGCACCAGTGTAGTAATGGCAGTTTGCTTTTCATAGTTTCACCTTAAGCTGATAATCTGCCAACCTTTTTCAGCAGCATGTTTTTGCAATTGATCGTCAGGATCAACTGCTACCGGGTTATCTACTTTTTCAAGTAGCGGAATGTCATTATGTGAATCGCTGTAAAAATAGGCATCTTCCATTGTAACGCTATTTTTCGCGACCCATTTTTCAAGAGCTGTTATCTTACCCTCTTTAAAGGTAGGGGTTCCCACATACCGACCACTATACTTGCCATTTATAATTTCAGGCTCTGTAGCCAGCAGATGAGTTACATGAAGCTTGTCTGCAATTGGACGCGTCACAAAACTATTGGTGGCAGTAATTATGACAATTACTCTTCCTGAATTTCTGTGTTCGTTAATAAGCTCAATACCCTTAGGGAGAATAATCGGTACTATGGCGCTATTTACAAACTCTCTGCGCCAACGCATAAGCTGATCCATTCTATTCTGCGCCAGAGGCTTCAAAGAAAAGTGCAAAAACTCTTCTACATTAAGATTACCATCGAGGTAATCCTGATAAAAATCTCTGCATTTTTGTTTGTATGCGTCAATATCCACATTAAGCTTTTCTGCAATAAACTCACCCCATAATTGATCGCTGTCACCATCAAGAAGCGTGTTATCAAGATCAAAGATTGCCAATTTCAAAACATAACTCCATTATTTGCCTACTACCTACTATATAAAAAGAGCGCTATTATAGCTTTTCTACCCTCAAATAGTCGACCCTGCCCTGCAAAATGCCCATATTCCCTGATCTTTGGTGGTTGGCGACTACAATTTGTATTATTATGTTTTGATAGTATTTATTTTAATCTTCAATGAAAACAGGTGTACTTAAGTGATTGACAGTGACGGCTACAGACCTAATGTAGCAATTGTTCTGATGAATGCTGATGGAAGACTATTCTGGGCTCGCAGAATCGGGCAAGATGCCTGGCAATTTCCTCAGGGAGGCATTAGAAAGGGGGAGTCACCTGAAGAGGCACTTTATCGTGAACTACATGAAGAGATCGGATTATATCCGAATGATGTGAAACTTCTCGGCAGAACTGATAACTGGCTACATTACGATTTGCCTGACCACCTTATAAGAAAACATCAACAACCTGTCTGTATAGGCCAAAAGCAGATCTGGTTTTTATTGCAGCTAACCGCTAATGAAAACGCTATTAAACTCGATTGTACCACCCATCCGGAATTTGACGACTGGCTCTGGGTTGACTATAACCATCCTCAAACCGATGTTGTAGATTTTAAGCGGAACGTTTATAAAAAAGCATTATCAAAACTCGCCGAATTCATTCCGGAAAAACAGCAGAAAAAAACAGGTTAAGGATATTTAATTGGCTAAATTCAGCAGAATAATTCAGGAAGTAATTGCCGC
>QZLD01000040.1 GCA_004796385.1 Gammaproteobacteria bacterium
AACCAATTTTTATCTGAGATTTTGCCCGTTAATTATTCTACATCTTCGTTAGGCATCTTGAGAACAGTGCATGGATGAAGAAATTAAAATGTCATCTTCAAAAAACATATATGGCTTTATAACAGTTTCTGTCAGTTTTACGATCACTTGCATCCTGCTTACCAAATACTTTCATGCTTATCCAAATAAACCTTTAATTGCCTCATATTTATTAGCAATATATTTAATAGCTCAAGTTGCCAATAGATTACCATTTATATATAAATGGGTATTTAATATTTCTCACATTACCGAATTCGCCCTTTATTTAATCAGCATCATATTTTTTATCGTTTTGGCATTTAATTTAACTTTCCTCTCTAAAAGAGCTTTGTTAATTGTTTTTATTCTAAACCTGTCATGGTTCATATTTATGTATATTTCAGCGTTCAAAGAAAGTGAGTCTAACTTACCAATGGTAAATAAGCTTGTAGGGACAACGGCAGCACTCTTTTTTGAAACACCAATTATAATTGCAACCCTAGTTAATTTGAAGTTATAACTCAATACAACATAAAAACACTACTCAAACATGGTAATAAGAAATTAATTCTCCAATAAAATCTTATGAATAAGTAGCTATTTAATACATAAATTCTAAAGAATTTCTTTACTGATTCGGTTATTTGTTCTTTAATTTTCGTAACTACCTATCAGTATTGCTTAAGGCACAATAAAATTTGCTTTTGAGAAACATCTGCAGACAAGGATGACTGCAGCCAAGCGACGGGAATGTATTTAACGTGTTTGAATAAAGCAAATGTGGCTGCATCAAAGGGTAAGCAGTTACAAATTTTCTTAAAACAAGGAAAGGCAGAAAATCATGACTGGAAACTCAGAAGATATTGCAAACGAAGTGGAATCTTTAAAAAAAGAGATTGCGGCTAAAGATGAAAAAATCAATGAAATAACTGCAGAACTGGAAAGTCTTAAAACCGAAAACCGCATAATCCTTGCCAGCATTGGTCATGAGCTAAAAACACCGCTTACTGCAATAATAGGTTTTACAGAAAACCTTGCTGAAAAACTGGATATTTGTGACAGTTATAAAAACAACCTGCATACGGTTATTAAAAACGGTTATCACCTGTCCAATCTATTAAACTGTATTCTTGATTTCGGTAAAATAGGCAGCAGCAAACTTACCGCTAATAAAGTAGATTTTCAGCTTAAGGAATTAATAGAAGATATAAGCACTATCATCAATTTTCAGACATTAAACTCCAATCTTAATTTTTCGGTAAACTACCACTACCCTCTTCCTACACATATAAATAGTGATCCAATCAGAGTCAGACAGGTATTGATAAACCTTTGCGGCAATGCGATAAAATATACAAATGAAGGAGAAATCACTCTTGATGTATCTTATAGTCGTCAGAAACACCGCCTCTCTTTCGAGGTTACAGATACAGGCATTGGCATATCTGAATCACTATTGGATAAAATATTCGAGCCTTTTAAACAGGCAAGCAGGTTTATAGGACAAACCAGTGGTGGCTCAGGACTTGGGCTTTTCCTCTCTTATCAGATAGCTAAAGTTCTTGGCGGCAATTTAAAGGTTGAAAGCGAACTAGGCAAGGGCAGCCGCTTTACCTTTGAAATTGACCCGGGGCATATTGAAGAAGAACAGTTCGTCTGGAGTGAATACGAGATTCGCCGAGATACGGATATTGAAAACCAGCTTTTTATAAGAGAACTGAAAGGAAAAGTTCTTTTTGCCGAAGATAACCTGGATAATCAGAAATTAATATCTCTTTTTATATCTGCTACCGGAGCAAAGGTCGACCTGACTCATAACGGAAAAGAAGCTCTCCATAAAGCAAACAGTAATAATTATGATCTTATTCTGCTGGATATCCATATGCCGGAAATTAACGGTATTGATGCGGCAAAAACAATAAGAACGAAAAATCAGGATACCCCTATTGTTGCAATAACTGCCGATAATATTGAAAACGACAAGGAGATTCTGGCGGTATTTGATGAGGTTATTCATAAGCCGGTTGACCGCAAACACCTGCATGAGGTACTGGCAAATGCTCTACCTCGCAACAGAGCATCTGCTGCGTCCAATGTTCTGTCAAAAATCGAGCATACGCTGGAAACAGACCCTGAATATCAACAGCTACAAGACTCTTTTAGCGCCAATCTGGTCTACTGCTCAAAAAAGATTGAAGATGCCTTAAAAGGCAATAATATTGATATTCTAAAAGCAGAAGTTCACCAACTGAAAGGTACTGCCGCCAACTTCGGCAAACCGGAAATAAGCAAACTCGCCGCTGAAATTGACCATCTATTCAAAAACAATAACTCTCAGAAGGCTACTGGTTTATGCCACAAACTTGGAAAGTTGTGTAAATACAATACAAGCCATAACCAGTAACCATCAATTGCTTCAAAAATTGTTTTTAAAACAGTGCTGTTGCTACATTTCTGAATTTTTCAAATGCCATTTCAAGCTCATTAAAAAGCTCTTCAGCAAGAGTTATTCTGTCTGCCTTTTCTATTGAAAAAGCAATTTCCGATATCTCCTCTGCTCCGGCATTTTTTGCCGCGCCTTTTATTGCATGCCCCATGTCATTTATATTCTCAAGATCTTCTGCATCAATATATTCTTTCAGGATTAAAATCTGCTCAGGCCAGTTTTCGACGGCAAATTCAAGAATCTCTGCAATCACCTCCTCATCATCACCGATTCTTAACCTGATATCATCCATATTTATCGGCAACAGCTCTTTTTCTTCCTTTTCTTTACCATTTAATTCTATATTTATCTGTTCATTACCTTTTATTCCGCCCAGCAACCATTTTGATAAAACCGAATAAACCGACTCTATTGATATCGGTTTTGGTAGATAATCATCCATACCGGCATCAAGACATCTCTTTTCATCTCCGACCATGGTATTTGCTGTCATGGCAATAATTTTTACATCATGATCTATTACACTTGATGTTTTGTCTCTGATTATTCCTGTTGCAGTAATGCCATCCATCTCCGGCATCTGCATATCCATAATCACAAGATCATAATTCTTATGAGAAAGTCTTTTTATCGCCTCTATACCATTTGAAGCAATTTCCGCAGTAAATCCCAACTTGTTAAAGATTGCCTGTGCAACTTTCTGGTTTGTTAAATTATCTTCTACCAATAATAATTCCGGAGTTCTATCCCAATTAATCGGCTCAAATGATTCTCTGGCAAGATGTTTTGTAGCAAGACTTCCTTTACGATTTAGTTTTTTATCGCTACATGTCTGTGTTAGAACAACCTTTAGTTCTGTCTCTGTAAAAGGTTTTGTTAAATACCCGTTAAAACCTATATCTTTTACCCGTTTTGCATCGCCTCTTACCCCAAGAGATGTCATTAAAATCAGAATCGTATCTTCAAATTTCTTCTCTCCACGAATCGCTTTTCCAAGCGACTCTCCATCCATGCCGGGAATTTGCATATCAATAATTACAATATCTATTTTGATTTTCTGATGATAAAGCTCATTAATGGCATCAGAAGCAGAACCTACCGTTTTATACTTAACACCGAAGGAATCAAGATAATTAGTCACCAATTCTGAATTTGCAGAGTTATCATCAACTATCAACGCATAAAATCCGGCCAAAGAGATCGTTTCCTTATCTTTACTACTGTTAGAATCAGTCTTTTTAAAACTTGCAGAAAACCAGAATTTAGCCCCTGCACCCTCTTCACTTTCTATTCCTACTTTCCCATTCATCATCTCTGCAAGCTGCTTGGATATTGCAAGCCCTAACCCTGTTCCGCCATATTTTCTGGTAGTTGAACTATCTGCCTGATTAAATTTCTGAAACAGCTTTTTCTGTTTCTCTTCTGAAATACCAATACCTGAATCTTCTACAGCACAATAAATCTTAATATCAGTATCGCTTTCGAATTCTTTTTTCAGAATAATTTTTATTTTACCTTCAGGTGTAAATTTAATAGCATTACTTAGATAATTATTAAGTATCTGTCTAACTCTCCCCGGGTCACCTAAAATTGAACCGTCATATTCCATATTGAGGTATAATTCCAATTCCAACCCTTTTTGTAATATCTGATACTGAAAAGATTTAGCCAGATCATTTACTAACCCTTTAAGGTTAAAAGGAATCTCTTCAAGATCCATTTTGCCCGACTCTATTTTGGAAAAATCAAGTATGTCATTAATTATCACCAGAAGGTTTTCACCACTCTTCTTAACTATTTCAGCAAACTGTTGTTGCTCTTCATTTAATTCTGTATCCAGGAGCAGTCCTGCCATACCGATTACACCATTCATTGGCGTTCTTATTTCATGACTCATATTTGCCAAAAATTCGCTTTTTGCTTTATTAGCTGCTTCCGCCTCTTCTGCAAAAACGATTAAGCTTTTTAATGTATCATTCAGTTCATCATTAACATTTTCCAGCTTTCTTTCTGCCTCTTTTCTATCACTTATATCCAGCATTACTGTAAGAAAATATTGTTTACCCTGACTTTCAAATATCACTCCGGAAAAAATACCATCAATTATCTTTCCGTCTTTCGCCTTAATTTCAACCTCCATATTGGATATTTTGCCGTTTGATTTAAGCTCCTTACTTAACATCTCCTGCTTTTCCACATCAACAAAAAGCCCAAGCTCCCTAACTGTTTTACCAATAACATCTTCCCTTTCATAACCAAGTGCATGCAGAAATGCGTCATTAACTTCAGATAACTTCCTGTCAGGAAGTATACTTATAGCCATTAATGCAGGATTGCTCTGAAACAACTTGTTGAATTTCTGATAAGACTCTTCCTGTACTGCCAGGTCTTTTGAAATACCAAATACAACTTCTGAGCCATCCCACTCACCAAACCAAAATCTGGTTTCAACCGGTATAATACCGCCTTCCTTCGTCTGCAATGGCAATGGACATGAATTCCGTTTTCCTGAAAACATATCTTTGAATATCTGTTCAGCTTCTCTCCTGTCTTTTTCTGCATGAAAATCAAAAATACTCATCCCCCTAAACTCGCCATACCCATATCCAAGTTTTTCACTAACAGCAAGATTACACAGTATTACTTCGCCTTGAGAGTTAGTAATAAAGAGCATATCTTCGAGGGTTTCAAAGAAGTTACGAAAGTTTTCGGCATTTTTGATTATTAGCTCTTCGTTTTTACGCGCATCGGTAACATCATAATTTATCCCGGTAGCCCTTATAGCTTTACCATTATCGTCTCTACTTATATATGCTTTTGATATTATTGTTCTTTCTGTAGAATCCGGCCTTATAATCCTGTACTCACAATCAAAGGAGGTACTATTTTCAACCGCATTTCTGAAATTCAGAATTACCCGTTTTACATCTTCCGGATGAAGCAATTCTGTCCAACTATCATAATTATTTTGAAAATCTTTTTCAGATACTCCATATAAGCGATACATCCCTTCATCAAACTCAAAAAACTTATTTTCCAAACTGTAATCCCAAACACCAAAACCGGCAGCCTCTGCTGCCAATTGCATTTTTTCATTAACTCTTACAATCTCTTCTTCAAACCTTTTACGCTCTGAAATATCTACAAAGCTTTCTATAAGATATTCATCTCCTTCAACATCAACCCTGTTAACTGTTTTTAAAATCGGAACTGAATAACCATTTCTATTTAATATGCTTCTCTCACTATTTTCTATTTTCTCCCCATTATCTAAAACCGGACACTTGCCATATCTGGTTGGGCAAATATATTCTTTGCAAATACTCCCCAAGATTTCCTTCTTATCTCTTCCTATTATCTTTGCTGCCGTATTATTTATATCTGTAATTTCGTGCGTCTTTGCATTTATAACAACTATTCCCGCATTAACCGTATCCATAATAGTGTGTAATTTTAAATTTACCGACGAAAGAGTTGCAGTTTTTTCATTGACCAATAACTCAAGAAGACCTTGTTTTTTAATCATCATCCTGAGCAATAACAACAGAGTAATACTGAGACCCCCTCCAAAACCGAATATAAACAGCCAAGGCATACTAAATCGGGAAGAGTAAAGAGGCTTCTCTGCAGTTACAGAGACAACAAACACCTTACCAAAAGCAAATACAGGAAAATTTCTAACCTTCTCACTATTTGATAACAGCTGAATATTATCTACTTTGTCACTTCCTCCTATATTTTTAGCAACACCATTATTAAGCTGAAATAACCCTACAGATAGCTCTTTATTTAAAATGGCGCTGCTTTCTGCTATTTCCCCATATATTTTGCGGTAACATATTACCGCAAGAGCGAACCCTCTAATCCGCTTTTTATCTATTTCATCATAATATATCGGTTTATATAACAATCCGCCCCAGTATTCATGAGATCCCTGCACTAACTTTACAGGATCTGAAATGGTCATTACCCTACCCTTCTTAGCTTCTAACAAAGCATTATGGCGCATCTCTTCCGATCCTGAATCGTAACCAATAACCGTTTGATTTTCTTTAACTGGGCCTGCAAATAAAACCGGATAATAAGTCGCTCTTTGCAACACAGGGATATGTTTATTATCGCCATCTAATTGCCAAATTTTATAATCCGACCAATATTTGGCTTTTACTTCATTCTCAAAACTATCTTTATCGATATTACTAACTTCAGGAATCCATTCCCAACCATAAACACTATGATTCTTTTCCAGAAAGTTACTGAATGAGTAAAATTGCTTCTTGCTAATAACCTCTGCATTTTCAATATAACTGGCTAATGCCTCCAACTGCATATCGCCAATTGTATTAATAGTATGATTAAATTCATTACCTATATCTTCAGCAATAGCATTAATTGAGTCTCTTGCAATTCTCTTCTGTAAAAAATCAGCCTTAAAAGCCCCAAACAAAGTAATGTAAAAACATATAACTGCAACCACTACAAGTATTGAGGCTTTATTATCTGCTCTTAAAAACACAGGAATAAATAAAATAATGGCCCCTACTGAGGTTAAAACAATAACCACAAATTCAAAAAAAGATAGACCTTTGAAAACTTCCGGCAACTCTAATTCGACTTCAATCAAAGCTATAGTTCTACCCCTTCCTTTATATGCTCCTGCACATATAATCATGTCATCAATCTTTTTTATATATGTTGTCTTGGGCTCTACCTCTCCGGTAACAGGATTAAGATATTCATAATCAACAAAACCCTCTCCTTTATTCTTTGCTAATTCTTTAATTTCTCTACTAAAGAATTTCCCCCCCGGCCTGTCTTTTTTATTAAAAAGATCAGTTCCTATAATCTCCGGTCTGATTGGATGTGCAACTATTCGCATGTTCGGATCATATACAAAAACATACTTGTCATCGTGATGAAACAGACCATTTTTGGTAGATACCTTCTCCAATAAACTCTTTTTACCATTTATCCGATAGTACTCAATAGCTGTATCAACCAATTCTTTAACGTCATTTATACTGGTGCTTGACCTGCTATCGAAAGATGTAATCGGTATCAGCATTTTTGCTGAATCATTACTCTTGCTATATATAAGAGAGTCTTCCTGATTCTTATATGCGTTCAGGTAAATATCGTTATTAATCCTTTGCTTTTCTGCAAGTAATGAATAAAGATCACCTTTATCGTCACGCCAATAAATATCTATTTTCTTATATTCAGGAAAATTACTTAAAAATATTGCGAACTGTTTTTTTATTCTTTTATATTTACTGCAGTTAACGCAACTCTTATTACCTTTAGAATATTCAATTAGAGAGGTAATATCATTCCTGTTAACCCCGCGAACTATACTGTGCCCCTCTCGGAATAAAGCTCTGTTAACACTACGTTTATGATAGGCTCTCTCCTGAAAAAAAAGCAGAATCCCGGACAAAAGGAATAAAACTAAAACTATACATTGCCACTTGATTATTTTGGTAATCCTGAAAAACACCACACAAACCAGCCCTGTTTCATTAGACACTGAAAAGTATAGTAGTTTTTTGGCCTATTTCTTCTGAAGATTTTCTCTGTTACCCCAAGAAAACATCTATAAGAAAAACACTCAAAGGCAACATGGATACAATAAACAAAATTAATGCTTTAGAAATCTGAAGAAGCCCTGTTGGAAATCCTCTGGTTTTTATACAGTAATAAGCAAACATTGGAACACTCAGAAATATTGATAATATATAAAACCATTCAGGCATTTCTTCCGCTCTGCTTTCGGCATCCTCTTTTATCCAGGCAACAACTCCTTTTGCTACAGCCACCAATAAAAGCAAACTTGTCAGCAGAAGCGCGTTGAAAAAGGTACCGAATACATCATAGGAAATTAGGCAGTCCTGACATGAACTATTTAGATAGCAAAATATATTACTAAAAACACAATTATTATCGGTAAATAACATATTGTTTAAGAAAGTTCCTAACGATATTTCCGCTTTTTGTGAAAATTCTGAAATATTTATAAAAATAATTATATATATGGCCTGAATAAAAAACGTATGCACAATAAATGAAAGGGATACAGACCACCATCCATCACCAAATAACTTAAAGAATGTATTCTCTTTTTGATTAACGGAATCTTCTTTTCCGCTATGCGAATGGATCATATAAATACCAAGCAAAACCATTATTACTGCCATAGTATAGGTAAATTGCAAACCTACACTTTTTGATACCTGCTGAATAAAGTAACCAGTAGCAGATATACCCAAAACAATAGCCGCTCCAATAGCCCCTTCTAAGCGTCTTATTTCAGGTATAAAGAACATAAACGGAATTACAAACATCACATAATAGTAAAATGTCGGTGTAGCCATAAAGAACGCAGGCACAAAACTTATAGCTATAGCCCTGTATGGACTTAATCGTCTGCATGCAATAAATACTACCCCCAAAACTCCAAGCTGAATAAGGTGACAATACATTTTATACTGCTCCCAGATTCCCCTTTTTATATCCCCAAAATCGTTCCAGCTTCCTACCGTATTTTCGTACATACCAAGAAATATATTTTTAAACCCTAATCGAATTGAGACTATATCTCTGTTATGCACGGTTATCTTTTCAAAGAAGTCTTTCCAGGGTTGCAGCCCTCCTCCATCTATAACACTGATAATAAAGAAAACAGCCATTGCCCCGAAATAGAAGATAAAAAAGTTAAAATATTTGCCTAAAATCTTTCTTTCATAATATATAGACCAGAGATAACAGCACCCCATACCAAAAGCAAATACAATAGGGAAAATTCGGGCAAGACCTGCATAGGCCATAAGTACTGCTGCTGTTTTATAGTAATCTAACTTTATCAGGCACATTGATATAACAATAAGCACCACCCAATCGTAGCGTAAAAAACAACCACGAATATGCCCTGAATTAAGGAAAAAGTTAGACGCAAAAAATATAAAAACAAATAACCCGGTTTTAAAATCGAATGTTCGCCATATAAAGAAAAGCATAAGCCCGACAAGAAAAATATCCAGCAAAGGAATAATCCCCATAAGAGAAAACTCAACTTTCTCCTTTCCTTCCCCCACGGTAAATTTACTATCTGTTGAAATAATACTCGAAATCATCTTAGCGGTAACATTCCATACAGGCGTGGCATTGTAGCCCTTATCTCGAATTACTTTATAGCGCTTACTGCCTATCTTTTTTTGAAAATAAAGAAGGTCTTTTTTATATTCCTGCCAACTCTCAGGGGTAAAATTGAGCCTCTGTTTTATTTCTTCCAGCTCTTTTATCTTTTTTTCAAGCCCGCTCTTATCTCTAATATCCCTCTTATTCAACTCCCCCGCTTGCTCTTTTTTCTTTATCCTTTCAAGCATTTTGTATGGATTTTTTCCTTTGTAATAATATTTTGAAACGCTGTATTTATCATAAGGCTTCAACTTCTTATATGGTTTCAGGTATTCATTATACTTCTCATAACCACCTAAATATCTTATTTTACAATGCGTTACCCTATGCTTTTTAGACGCCTTTTTTCCTCGTTTTTTTTTGCTGCAATCCTTGAAATACTGCCCCATCTCCATATCAGCAAGCACTGATGCCGTATACATATCAAAATACCCCAACTCTTTGGAATATTTTGCCCCTATATAATAGTGATAAATATCATGGTTATTATTCCAGATAGCTGTTTTTTCGTAGTATTTGAATTTTGTATATGACCCTATTGAAACTAGGCACATAATCAGCAATATTACCTTCATAGTAACATTTGCAGTTTTAGAGAGTTTATCGGCCTTTACATAATAGAAGAAAACCATTGCGATAGTAATTACGATAACAGTCGCAGTTATCATATTCCCTAAACTTTCAGGTGCACGAATCATTCAGGCTTCCTCCACATAATTATTATTCTGATGTTTCCATTACCGACACTATTTAATGTCAAAACGTCTTAATGTCAAAACTTCACTTTAATATTATTAACTCTCTTCCATAAAAACCTGCATCAGCTAAATACAGATGCAGGCTCTTGATATTTTTAATAGATGTTATTCAGCCGGGCCCCATTTAACAATGGTAGCACCCCAAACATAACCGATTCCGGCAGCAATAATCACCATTAGGTCGCCATCTTTCAGCTTGCCCTGCTCTACACCTTCGTGTACCGCAATGAACTGATCGATCTGACCAATATGACCATACTGATCCAGATAAACAGACTGATCTTCAGTAAGCCCAAGCTCACCAAGCATATATTTGTACATTGAATGTTTGAAGTGGAGAACGTTGCAGAAAGTCAGATCATCTCTGGTGTAACCACTCTTTGCCAACGCTTTATCAATACAGGTAAACCAGTTCGGCATAGAAACTTCGTTAAGACGATCTTTCATGTGCTCCGGCTCAAATACTCTAAGAGTAAGGTTGCCGGTCTCTCTAACCTTTTGCAGCTCTTCCTCAGGTAGTTTTTCGATAGGATGTTCAGTTCCGCCAAGAAGAACCCCGGCATCTCTGGCAAGGCTGCCATCAGTCATAATATGTGTACCGAGAATCAGGTTTCTGTCGTGATTTCTTTTAACGATGAACGCTCCGGCACCAGCGCCAAGATTAAACATAAATGAAACTGCAGGATCGTTATAGTCGATAAAATCGCCGTTTCTGTAACCGCCGACAATCATTACTGTGTCAATCTCTTCATCGGCAATAATCATATCCTTTGCCATTTTCAAAGCTGCTACAGTTGTATTACAACGCTGCTGAATATCAATAGACCATGCGTTGCGTGCGCCTATCTGCTCCTGAATATAGATACCTGAAGTGGTAAGCGGATACTCTTTGTACTCTTCGCCAATACATAAGATCAGGTCGATATCCATTGGGTCGATTCCGGTTCTTTCGATAGCATCCTGAGCCGCTCGCGCCCCCATTTCCTGCGTACCATCATTATCTCCCGGAACAGGTTTTTTCTGAAAACCAAGTTTTTTCTCTACGGCATCTGCTGTCCACTGGCCATTTGTCGCCACTGCAACATCTTCAGCCGACATATATGTTTCCGGAATGTATAAACCGTAACCAACAATTCCAACTCTGTCTTTATTCATATCTGATCTCATCCTTTTATTAATCTTTATTAGTCTTATCCGATAGGCAAAACTCTCTACCTACACAAAAAAAAGTGTCCACATAATAACCAGAATTTGGCTGGCAGTAAATCGTACAAAGAACAGATATTTACTGATTCCGGATGTTACTTATTAATATTTGCCCTAAAAAACTACTGAAAACCGAAAAAGACTTTAAATTTTATCAGTTTGTTATACAAAGATCGGGCAAGTTGGTCTATAATCCACGCTTTCCGAAATACAGTTGGAGTAATAATAGTTAATGGCTAAAGAAGAAAATATCCAGATGCAGGGCACTGTTGTTGAAACATTGCCAAATACCCTTTTCAGAGTAGAACTTGAAAACGGGCATGTTGTCACCGCCCATATTTCAGGCAGAATGAGAAAGAACTATATCCGTATCCTTACTGGTGATGTGGTTACTGTTGAGATCACTCCATATGATCTAACTAAAGGCAGAATCACCTACAGAGGCAAATAATTCTCAGCTTATACTAATAAATCATATTAGCACTGCCGCCTCTGCTTATTCTCCACAAAAGCAAATATCGGCAGTAAGCAAATATCGGTAATAAATAGTGGAAGAAACGACCGAAAACCGGCCTCATAATAAAACAAGACAACATATGGAAAATAAGCCTGACTCCAAAAAGTCATATAATCCGTATCAAATCAGTTCAATTGGGGTAGATCACGAAAATAGTAGCGAAGAAAATCATAAACTTGCAGCTAGAATATCATTAGCTGTGAGATTTCTTAATTTGTCTTTTGTTATGCTGATAATCGCAAATATATTGCGGTTAAATCAGGAGATGGTCGACCCTGAAATTGCAAAATATATTTTATACTTCCTGATAGTTCTGTTTCTTATTGCTATTTATGTGTTGGTGTTTATTGTATATCCGGTTGCCATTGGCATTGTGCTGGTAATTCTAACTACTTTGGTGATGATAAGTGCATCTATCGCAGTATTCTTGCAAGTCATTGTTATGCTGGCAGCACTATCAAAAGCTACTAAAAAAGTATCCGCCATGAATATGAAGCTTACTTTTCTGGGAAATGTAAAGCCCAGAAAATAATCTTTTCAGACACAAATCAATAAACCTTACTAAAACGGCCAAAAAACTGCTGGAATTTTATCCTGCATAATCAGTGAAGAGACATCCATACTCACTGCAACCCCTGCATGCACGAAAAAGCCCCCCCAGATTGAGCGTGAACGCAAAGCCAGAATCCCTAAAAACAGGCCAAACAGAATTGCCCCGGAAGCCTCCGGCCATAGCTTGGGAAAATGAATCATAAGATAGGGCACACACATAACCCAAACAGCATTTGCACCTATAGCCGGCCTAAGTGAGTTAAGAAAAAATCCACGAAAGAAGTACTCCAAACAGACAAACTGAAGCAGGTATAAAACTTCCCATGCTATAAGGTCAAACCAGCTGCGTGATGCCAGTTTATAAAAAGGGTAATGGTTAACAAATGATTGTCCCTGGCTGACAATAACTACAAATACAAGAATCGGTGAAAGCAGAACAGCATAACCTTTCCAATGGCGATGAGTTCCATTCCAACGCCATCCCATATCTAAAAACCCCGCCTTCAAAACATATCGGATCACTAAAAACGGAATAACGATGTAACCAATAACATGCCAGAAAGTCCACCACGCATAGGCAAGCAAACCACCAAAACCAGTACTATTTATCTTTGCCAGATAATAATGAGAATGATGCCCAAGATTCACTGACAACAGCTCAAGCGCGCCCCTAAAGGCAGAATTGTATTTCATGTAGTGAATTAATAACAGACAAACGGCAACACAGGCCAAAGTCCAGAATGTACGCCTTAAACTATCTTTTCTGTTCAAACTATAAGACGGAACCTGAGAGTCTATTTCATCCAATAAAATAAGGATATTGCGAGGGTCTAAATAAAATGGAATCTTCATTATTATCTTCCGTATAACATAGGGCTGTTGTACAAATAAAAGCAAGACAGACCAAATCTTACTCAATGGTTCTGCGAACGAAAAGAATAAATGCCTCTTTTAATTAAATCTACCGGAATTTTGGTGTAATAAATTAATTTAATCTCACTTCAAAAGATATAAAAAAAGCGATGATTATTATAAATTTTTTGCTAGAATCATTTAACATTGAATTGAATATAAAGATGGAACAACCTTTATAAGAAGGTGTCTCAAACTTAACATTACTGCAAAAGGGGATGTTTTATGAATTATCAGGATAACAGCTATGCTCTGTCTCAGCCTTCAGTACTGGAAACCAACAAGGTACTGAGAAATACATATATTCTTTTGTCATTATCTCTGTTTTTTAGTGCCGGTACTGGTTATATTGCAATGATGACAGAAGCTCAGCCTATGGGGTTTTGGTTCTTCATAATTGGAGCTATGGGATTAATGTTTTTTACACAAGCCTTTAGCAAAAGTTTCGTTGGACTAATCGGTATGTTCCTTTTTGCCGGTTTCATAGGTTATCATCTTGGCCCAATTATAAATATGTTACTAAAATCGGTTAATGGGGCAAAAATAGTCTCTCTATCTATGGGGGGAACTGGAGCAATATTCCTAGTCCTTTCATCATATGCGCTAATAACAAGAAAGAGCTTTAGTTATCTAAAAAGCTTTATCTTTACCGGCTTCACGGTTGCGTTTTTAGCAATGATAGGGGCCTATGTATTTGATCTTGAAGCGCTGGAAATTGTTATATCTGGATCATTCCTCCTGATTTCTTCTGCGTATATCCTTTACCAAACGTCTGAAGTTATTAATGGTAAAGAAACGAACTATATTATTGCTGCTATAGGACTTTATATTTCCATATACAATATTTTTGTATCTCTGCTCCATCTTCTATCAGTTTTATCTGGAGACGACTAAGTTTTAACACATCACTCCTTTTTAACGCCCTTCGGGGCGTTTTTTATAGATACCCTTGATTCTGCTTAATCTGCATATTTTGTATTTGTGAAGAGTTAAAACTAAATCGGGCGTTTAAAAGATTTGAAAAATAGCAGCGTATCTGGTTCATTATTGTTACGACACATAAATCAACAAAATAGGAGATACGTCAACTATATGGCATAGTTCATTCTTTATCTAAACTACAGTAAAAGAATGATGATAAAGACTTTCATTAGGACAAGTGGCCACAACAGAGAAATGCAATAAAATAACAGCGATTCAGGTTTTATTAGATATACTGATGCCTTGAGCTTTATGGAAAATCATTTTGCTCCTTTCACAAATAATCAGGGAGAGCGCTACCTGAGAATGGTTAAGGTTCAGCAGAAAATATCAGGATGCTTTATATCCATGAAAGGTGCCGAAATATACTGTCGCGTTCACAGCTACTTATCCTCGTGTATAAAAAATATTTTTGGTGTTGGAGAATCTCTCAAAAAGCTATTTGTGGAAACGGGAAAATGGCCTGACTTTATTATGCAACAAATACAAATCTAAGCTAAATAGTTACAAACTATCAAGCAATAAGCGGCTAAAAGTTCCAGTTAATACACCGGTTACATACAGCTACTAACCATGATTCGTTCACTTTTAAAAAGTGCTTACCTACAGTAATAGATGAAAATTGCACCAAATATTTCCCAGATACTGCGCCAATAACTGCAATCATTACAGCGCCGACAACAGTATGGGAATACAATGCAGGTGTCCTTTCCTGAAAATCAATACAAGCAGCGGCTGCGTATGGATGAGAGCTTAGCTCCAACCAAAAATCAAAAGGCTAAAACCACTATTCAATAATTCCTTAATAGGGCCATGTGAATTGGCGTAAACGGCATAATAAATATTAAGGCTCGCCTGGCTCCAGTTCAGCAACATCTATATGCAAATCATTAATTTTAAGAGGAGTAGCCTTTCCTTTTAATTTCCATTCAAAAACTGCAGAAAACGACAATACAGCCTTGGTATATTTTCTAGTCTCCGAAAACGGAATTGTATCTACCCAAACATCTGTGGGCAACGATGTATCCTCCGGAATCCAGCGATTTACATTTCCCGGCCCGGCATTATAAGCCGCTGTAGCCAAAACTTTATTAGAGTTGAATTTCTTATACATCATAGAAAGATAACTGCTACCAATCTCAATATTCTTTTCCGGTATTAAAAGCTCTGATGTGTTTTTCAGGCTTATATTTGCCTTTTTCGCTACATATCTTCCTGTTCGTGGCATTACCTGCATAAGCCCCATTGCTCCAACATATGATTTAGCATCACTACGAAACGCACTTTCTCTGCGTAAAACCCCCATTACCCACGGCATACCAATCTCTTTTTCTGCAACTGCACTCTTGATTTCATCTGTAAATGCAGCTGGAAAGCGTAAATTAAGATCATTAAGCCCTCCGGAATAACTGGCTATACTAATCGCAAGATCATACCACCCCCAATCCTGAGCAATATATGCTATAGCCTGCCTATTAGCCTTACCTATTCCTTTTGTTGCCACATAAAGCTGTCTTCTCGCCCACCACTTCATACCTACCTTATTTAGCTCAGAAGCTCTTACTACAGAAGCTCTTTTTAAATTTTTCTCTATCAGTTTTTTGTTCATTGCTATTGGCTTATGATTCATATGGTAATCAATTCCAAGCCAGTCACAAGCCATAAAACCATAATAGCTTCTATTCACAGACAGTCTCTTCATTATTACCCGAGCTGACTTAATATCTCCAGTTTCAGCAAGAGCTCTCGCCTTCCAGTACCTCCATTCATTTTCTTCTTGTTGCTTTTTTGTAAGTTTTTTAAGATTAGTCAGAACTCCTTTCCAGTCTTGATCTCTCATAGAAGATCTTACCGCCCACTCTTTTAAAAATGATGACCGCTGACCTTTTGGTAAATTTTCAATAAGTTCTGCAGCTCCTTCTCTATGCTGCAATGCCGATGAAAAAGCAATTCTCCGTTTAATTAGATTTTTATGATATGAAGAAAGCTTTACTTTTTTAGAAACTTTTTTATAGACTTTTTGTGCAGTCACAACATTACGACGAATCAATCTTATCATCGCAAAAGCAGTGATCTTTCTGGTCATACTGTTTTGCTTCCATGAAGCCACTTCCGAAAGTGTTTTATATGGATTTTTATATGCCTCTTTCCATCTCTCTAAAACCTTTTTATCCTTTTTAGGCAATAAAGTAATCAAATAATCGGTTAACTTGAGGTTCCGCTTATACATAGCTTTCTCTATTCTTAACCAGACAAGGGATTTGGTTATAATTCCTGATTTATATAACTTTGAAAAAACTGAATCACACTCACCCGGTTGCGATTTTCCAACAAGCCAGAGCTCCTTTGCTATCTTTAGTCCTTCATCTTTTTTACCTGTGGATATAAGAGCATCGGCATAGTAACATTTTGCAACTGTAGACTTATCTTTTTTTGCTGAATAATGCTCTAAAAATGCCCGCCATTTCTTACGCTCACCAAGACTTTTAACCCAATTTCGCCTTAACGGAGGAGCCAATATTCCTGTTTTATCATTTTTAATAAATGATAAGACCTCTTTATCTGATACTCTTGAAAAATTATTTCTCAAATAACCATAAACAAGGTAGTCGTAAAGCGGATAAGATTTTAACTTTGAACTAAGTCTTTTATATTCCTTTAAACGCCCCTGCTGATGAGCCTGCCTTGCCTCATTAAACAAACTTCTCTGATATTTATATTTATCGGTTGCGGCATAAGAACTAATACAAAAAGAGAAAACCAATAGTGCAGCAATTCCATTAACTGCGTGTAAACGAATTTTTGACATAGACATAATAGACACCAATATTTTTGAAAAAAGAAACTTTCCCTGTACTACAGTGAGAAATTAAACCATAGAGATTAAAATTCAAGCGATACTTTATAATAGTTTGACGAAGTTCATACTATATTTTGAAAAATAAGCAAAAACGATCAATAAATAATCATCTTTTTTAGTTATGAATAATTTTTAATTTTGACATACTCCAACAAAAAAGTGGCATAAAAAGTGCTTTATTTAATATACAATTATTAGAATGAGGTGCAATATGAATAGCAATCTTTCCGAATCTCTTTATAACAAGGCGGTAGAACTTGAGATTGCCAACGTAAACAGCAGCAAGATATTCAAAGCATATATGAAGGCTGCAATGCTGGGATCTGCTGCTGCACAAAATGCCCTGGGAGTCTTTTATTTATTAGGGAAAAATGTAAAAAAAGATGATGTTATGGCTAAAAGCTGGCTGACTACGGCTGTTGAAAATGGTGATCCAAATGCAGCAATCAACCTATGCACCTTTGAAAACAGTGATTACTGTGAATTGTTTTATGATAACGACAAAAACTTACCTGTAAAAAATTCAGATGCGTATATGTATGAACAATTTGAGATATATGACTGACAAAAATAGTCATAACTGACAATTTCATTCAGTAATGATTAAACAATTCTCTTATAATTTCAGAAAACCTTAAAACAAAGCCCCCGCTATCCGCGAGGGCTTTTAAGTTTTTTAGCTATCTAATTAGAAGAATTATTTTCTCTTTCTTCTACCAATAACTCCAAGAGCAACTAGAAGACCAAATAGAGCAGCACTACCTGAACCAGAAGATCCTTTGCTATCGCTAGAACCCTCTTCCTCTTCGGCCACACCTTCAACATCAGGCTCACCTTCGCCTTCAACGACACCCTCTTCGATCTCGCCTTCGCCTTCAACGACACCCTCTTCGATCTCGCCTTCGCCTTCAACGA
>QZLD01000165.1 GCA_004796385.1 Gammaproteobacteria bacterium
AAAAGCCGATTGTTTTCTAAATGATTCTGGCATGCTTGCCTATAACAAGGATACCAAAAAGCATTATTTTGATCAGAATAGCGGTAGAGTTGCATACATTGATATAGTGCCTAATTACTATGATGAAAAAGACCCGAAAAATAATGAAATTATTCGTGTGATTGCAACTCATGCTCCAGCTGAATTTGATAATAATGGTGCGATTATCCCTAGGCGGCATCTATTTTCCCAAATGTTTAAAAAGGGGGATTCCAGTATGTTTGAAAATGGGGGGGTTAAAAATTTAGCTCCGATTCAGTATCCAAACGGGAATGATAACGAATTAAAGGATGCCGCGTATGGAAAAGTTCCAAGAACTCATGTTTTTATGGGGGACTTTAACACTGATCATTATTATCTTTGTGATCAGAATGGCTTTATTACTCCTGACGATAAATTAGTTTTAGAGGTTGCTGGTGGCGGAGACGATTATGGTGATTACAGCGCATGTCGATTGCATGAATATTTTTCTGGGGATGTAAAAGGATATCCGCAAGTATATAACCTTACACATGGAGGCAATGAAACGCATTATCCAACTAATGTGCCGGCAGATCTGCAGTTTGATTATATTGTGACAGATAAGTTTGAATATTCTTTAGAGCATGTTGCTCATAATAGGGCATATGAACCAGTACAAGGAAATTTTGATCATGTGCCGGTAGTAGGTGAAATTCGTAGGCCGTGGTCTGATTATGACGTTGTTTCTTCCCAAGATAGTGCCCGTTTTTGGGGGGAATATAATGGCGATGACTCAAATGCTGAAATTGTTGCCGCTGAAATAGAAGCCATTGAAGATGGTTTAGGTACTAATATTAGAAGTAGAAAGGGTAAAAGTTGTAAAGTGGAAAATGGTGTATGGGATTGTGAGTTTCAAATATATATAGATAATAGCACTAATCCAAAATGGAATAGCGACGAAGCTGGTTTATATACTGCTTATATTAAATATACGTCCAAATCTGGTAATGTTGGAGTACAGTCTATTCGGTTCGGTCTTTATGAATGCCGAACAGAGGAATTGTGGAGTCATGCCCAGCTGGGAGTTAGTGAAAATCAGCGTTTTGAAGCACGCGCAAAAGTAGTTGGTGATCATTTTTACGCCATAAATACGGTAAATGATAGGGGGGAAATATTAGGTATAGCAAAAGATGATAACAATAAGGTAGTTAGCCTAGAAAACAGGGGTAACAGATATTACGATCATCAAGCTGGAGGATGGATTTCGAAGGATGTTTGGATAAAAGTACCTAGTTGTCATGAAGGTGTACCTGATCGCCCAGTTGCTCCTAAAATCGAAATAAAAACTATGAATTATAATGATTCAAACTGTCAATGGACATTTGCTGGATCTGCCGCATCACGCAATAGCAGTCCAATTACTGATGTAGATATTAGTTTGTCAAATGTCATAGCTATAGGTGGGAAAAAGATATGTGAAGGTACAACGCAGTGGATGTGTCAAGTTGAAGTTTGTCCAGTTGATTTGGATTCAGTATCTTCTGAAATAAATCCTGAGTTCTTTCAACATTATGCTCTTATATCAGCCAATACTGAAGATGGAATGACTACTACTGTTTCTGAAAAGCTCGTTATTGCTCCACCATCAATCACAATTGATACTGTACAAATAAGTGATGCCAGAATAGAGGTTGCGGGGATAGCTGAAGATGCTGATGGCGATTTGAAATCAATATCAGCCAGGATGGTTAATAAATCAGCTATGTATGTGATTGATATGAATTGCGATGGTTTATATGATTGGAACTGCTTTATTGATAGAGATCTTTTACCAGGTGAATATGAGCTGGTTATTAATGCAACAGATACTAAAGGTAATGCTGTTAGCAAAAAAGTAGAATTTGAAATTCCTGACTTAAGTAGTATTACTATCAATCAAAATGGTTCAGATCTTAATATTTCAGGCAAAAATGCAGACTCTTATGATGAAATTTCAGTAGAGTTTAATGGCAAAGCTGTAATTTGTGATGGTGAGTCATTGTGGAGTTGTGATTTTGATTTAAGTTCAATTGATGAGCCAGGTGGATATGAAGTTGTATTAACGGCATATTCTGCAGGTATTGTGCAGACTTACACTGTTTTATTGGATATTGATGTGGATTATATTCCAGTTAAAGTTGGTAGTATTCCAATAATTGTACCGAAAGCAAAACTAGTCCAATAATTATTTTGCTTAATACAAAGCCATGCAGGTAGCAATACTTGTATGGCTTTTGTTCTTTCATATATGCCAACTATTGTTAACAGCTTTATCCGTAAAATTATACAAATGTATATGTTTTTGCCTCGATAAATTCTAGTAATATCTAAAATGGTCGGTAATTAAAATCATGTTAATTGTCTGGCTAATGAAAATTATAATAATATTGGAGGGAAGTCATATGAAGATAATAATAAAACCAATGATGATATTTTTATGCGCAGCATTGTTACAGGCGTGCAATGTAGAAAAGATAGTAAGTTCTGACGATATGCCGAGTACGGAAAACGGTACTTTTACCGAGAATGGTCGTTTTTTTGTTGCAGGTGATTCAAATATTTATGAAGTCAAAAGTGCTGGTGGTGAGGCGTATCGGTACGAGATTCTTGTATCGGGAGATATCTCTGGTGAACCATGTGTTTTTTCTGGTATGACTTCAACACAAAATACAATATATGCCACCTGCACTATCTTTGTTCCAACGGATGAAAATGCTTTAGGTCTCAAACCAACTTTGGCATCTTTATATCGTATTGATCTGGATAGTGGATATATTGACACTGTATTGCTTCCATATTTAAATGATAATTTTGCCGCTAACGGTATGGCAGTGATGGCTAATGGGGATATTTTACTGTCGAACTTTGTTGCGGATATCATTCCGGGAGAGGCTGCCATTATAAAGGTTTCAATTGTAGATGATGAAAACTTTGAGGTTGAGTGGAGTGATTGGTTAAGCGCAGAAAAGGGTGGTAAAGCACCTAATGGGTTGCAGATTGAAGGGAATACTCTGTATTTTGCCAGTGGGAACATGTTATCTAAAATAATTATTGATGAAAACGGTGAAGCTGAATCTATCGAGAAACTTTATAGCACTATTTTTACAAACATACTCGATGATCTTGCAATACTTGAAGATTCAATAGCGGTTGCAGAGATATCTTACCCTGGAGTTTCACCTGTTGATGTACAGAATATTACTTTTATTGATAAAGATTCCGGTAAGTTAGTTAGTATTGTACCTATGCCGGATAACACGGCTAAACCAAGTAGTATTTCTTTGGCTAAGGGTAATTTATTCCCTGGTGATGCATTAATAATTACCGATTATTTCAATGGTGGTTTATATATGCTCACAGGATATGAAAACTAAAGCTGACAAATTTTTTTAATAGTATTAACCCCGCGAATCCCGAAGATATCAGCAATGGTGCTTTGGGAGTTTATGATGCACAAAATCTGATCACCTAACAAATCGTATGATTATACTGATTGTTGGCAAAACGATTCCCAAATTCATATAAATGTATATTTTCGGGGGGCGTAGGCCGGGGTTAAGAATGAAGCCCAGCGTATACTCCAAGGGATGAATGTTGCTATGATAAGGTTAACCAACCTGTTAGTTGAGTATGGTGGGCACAGCCCACCAGTTACACTAAAAATTTTTTAAACATCTCTGTCAACTATTGTTGGCAAATCATAATAAATAATCATACAAATCAATATATTTTTGGTTTTATTAGTTTCTTACAATAACTAGTCATAGAAGATATATACCTTTTAAAAATAATAACGATCTCCTAAAAAGGGAGGGGGATGGCAGGGACGCGTCTTTATCTTGTAAGTTTTGCTGGGCGTTGTCCGCCAATAAAGCTATAGCTTATTGTTGTTGAAATGAATTAGAGATGAAAACTATGAAGAAAAATATTGCTTGCTGGATATTTAGTTTATTTATTACCGCAATGACTGGAGTGGTGCATGCTGGACCAATCATTCAAGCATATACAGTTTGGACAGATGGTGATTATGCCAGTTATCCTATTGAAAATATTATTGATCAATCAGGGTTGTCGACAAATTATATATCGGGTGTAAATGACTTTGATGAATATGTTTCTACAACAACTGCTAGTTATCAGGCCGGAGCTAGTGAAATACTGGGGAGTAATGCTGGAGGATTAACAGATTTTTACTTTGATCTAGGGGCTGT
>QZLD01000315.1 GCA_004796385.1 Gammaproteobacteria bacterium
GCTTCTGCCAAATTTAACTTTATATTCCCAACTTGCCTCTTTACTCCTGACAACACTTGAAACCTGGTTATCTCTGCATCTTGCAAATATACACTTTGCAGATAACCACCTGCAGCTTTTACCAAATCATCCGCAGTCATCCCTTCAATATATGGATAGTTTCCTGGAAAGCGCACCTGCCCCTCAACATTTACTAACTGAGCTGTTGTACTTTTTTCAACATTACCAGAAATTTCTGCCATTAAAGGGGATAATAATTTTTGCCTATCGCTTACCTTATCAAAAATATAAATAGTATCTTCAGGTTCAAGCATGAAATTTGATGCATTACCGTTTAATGATAAATTAGTTTGCAGAACAGATATTTCACCTGTACGCTGATCAACTCTTTTGATTAACACATAATCAAGATCTGTTCTCGGCAAAATATTGGAGCCAGCAAAAATGGCATCTTCAAGCGTCATCCTCTTATGCAAAGGATATTCTCCTGGGCTTTTGACATTTCCTTCTATTGAAATTACTTTTGCAGGGCTTAACTGAGTTGCTTGCTGCTTTAGCTTTTCGACCAAATCTGCAATCGCACCTGCACGATCCCCTGCAACCTTAAAAGCAGTAATCTTATCACCACTGTTCAATTTTATATTTTCACTGCTTTTGGTATTTTGAAAAACCTTTTCTAAATTGACGCTAATAACCTCTATTGACTTATTGCTGGCGACCTCTCTTTCTACTAACAAATATGACAAATCAACATTTGGCAACAACGCATCAACTGATGGTATTATATCTGTTAACCTCATCCCTTGTGACCATGAGACACCAATCTCTCGACGAACATGTCCCTGAAGCAGCACAACACCTTCAACCTTATCAAGCACCGAATAAACCTTTAATACATCTCCATCTAATAGTTTTTCTTTTGCCGCTTCTTTTTTCAGATCTACGTCTTTATAAACTCTCTGATCTTTACTATTTACTCTTTGAATTGAAGCCATACTGGCATATGCGGTTGGCAATAAACCTCCGGCCATATCCAGCAACTGCTTTATAGTCTTTTCATTCTTGATCTCATATATAGCAGGTCTACGCACTTCTCCAGTAATACCAACCGTTTTCCCCACAGGAGGCACGAAAATAACATCACCAGGCTTGAGCATCACATCCGCACTTGTATCACCATTAAGAAGAAGGTCATAAAGATCCATTTCTGTTACGATCTTGCCAGCTCGCTTTAGCTGGATATTGCGCAGTGATCCTATCCCTTTCACTCCGCCGGAGACAAAAAGAGCATTCGTCATTGTTGATAATGAGCTAACGGTGTATGACCCAGGTCTTTCAACCTCACCAAGGACAAAAATTCTTATCGAGCGCAATACCCCCAAAGTAATACTTGCCTTAACACCAATCAGCTGCTTATCTATCTTGTCTTTTAACATCTCTTGCATTTGCGCAAAAGACATGCCTGCTACAAGCACAGGACCTATTCCCGGGAAGTTCAAATATCCTTCACGGCTAACAATTAGATCATGAGTTTCATTTTGTTTCCCATATAGCTGAATAATGACATTATCATCTGGGCCAACAATATATGAATAAGGTACCGGAATATTTGCTGCTGGAGCAAAGGTCGTAGGCGTACCTGCAAACAGGTCATAACCAAACTGCTTGATCTTTTCAAACTCTACTTCTTCTTTATTTTCGCCAGTTTCTGGAATAGCTTCAGTTGCTTCAGAAATACTTTCTTCAATTTCTTTGCTGGCTTCAGCATCACGATGCGCTATACCACTAGCTTTATATTGGTCTATGTTTTTTTCGTTCTGTTCTTGCAGCTGTCTGTTTGATACCTGTTTATTACCACCAGCAGAATTCCCATACATTGCAATTGCTTTTTGCTGCTGTTCAGGAGTTAAAGTTTGAAAAAGGCGCATTTGCTCGGCGGTTGGCTGCGCGGCATAAATATTAGAGGAAATTAAGACCGAATATGCGGCGACTACCGCAATTAACTTAGAGACTAGTTTACGCCCCAC
>QZLD01000137.1 GCA_004796385.1 Gammaproteobacteria bacterium
ACAATCCCTTCCCTTATTGGTTGCTTCCTTGTGAATATGCAACTACTATTTGTAGTTCAGGGCTCTTTAGTCAACTCTGTTTATTCGACTTATTTTTAGAGGAAAGAATGGCAATATACGCTGTGGGTGATTTGCAAGGCTGTCATGACGAGCTTGTCAAACTGCTGGAGCTGATTGATTTTGATCCGGAAAAGGACTTTATCTGGTTTACCGGAGACTTGGTTAATCGCGGCCCTAAATCTCTGGAAACCCTGCGTCTGGTCTACTCACTTCGTGATAGTGTCGATTCTGTTCTAGGAAACCATGATCTGCACGTTTTAGCCATTGCTCTTGGTGGAAATAGTGGCAAGTATAAGGTAAATGAAGACATTCAGCGCCTGCTGGATGCTCCCGACAGGGATGAGCTGGTGCAGTGGTTGCGTCAACGCCCTCTGTTCTATAAAGATAATCAGCATAATTTTATTATTACCCACGCAGGAATTTATCCTATGTGGGATGTCTCGGTGACGGAAGCATTGGCGAAAGAGGCTGAAGAGCTTATTCATAGTGCGGAATTTATTGAGTTTATTGGTGATATGTATGGCAATAAGCCATCTTCATGGAGCGGTTCTTTAAAAGGTAACGACAGGATACGCTTTATAATCAATGCCTTTACCCGAATGCGTTTTTGCGATGCCGATATGAATCTCCTGTACGACTATAAAAAAGATCTTGCCAATGCTCCTGATGGCTATATCCCATGGTATGAGCTGCAAAAAAATGTAGCTGCCAGTGAAACTGTAGTATTCGGGCACTGGTCGGCACTTGGATATAAAGATCTCAAGCCATTTATTTCAATAGATAGCGGCTGCCTTTGGGGTGGCAAGCTCACTGCTCTCAGGCTGGATGACAGTGAAAAAAAGGTCTATCACTATGATGGCTGCGGATATCTGAAGCCTTTCTAAAATACAAGCATTGACAATCTTTGATGGCGGACCTAGCATGATCCAAAGAAATACTTTTCCGGGAGAATATTATGCACATCTCATTAACAGCAGAACTTGAGTCACGAGTAAAAGCCAAGGTCGATAGCGGACTATACAACAATGCCAGCGAAGTCATCCGGGAAGCATTGCGATTTATGGATACGCATGAAGAGTGGGTTAAAGAGGTGAGGCTTGCCAGTTTACGAAAGCAGCTTAAAGTTGGTGTCGAACAGCTGGATCATGGAGAGGGTATCGTAATAGAGTCGAAAGAGGCGCTGGATTCACTATTTGAAGAGATTAAGGGTTAGATTAGATGTCGGCGTCTGCGCATCAGATTGTTATTGCGCCTGCCGCCAAGGATGATCTTAAGTTGATGTATCAGTACGGATTGCGGCAGTGGGGGCAAGAAAGATCTGACAGATATATTTCCGAAATAAAACGGCTGATTTGGTTGTTGGTTGAGCAGCCTTTTATGGGAACTGAGCGACCGGAACTATTATCTAATATCAGGAGTTTGCCGATTAAGAGCCATATTTTGTTTTACAGGATAATTTCTACTAAGGTGGAGATCGTTAGAATTTTACATGGTCGTCAGGACCCGCATATTCACTTATGATACAGAGCTAAAAAAATGTTTAAAAAATTCAGCTTGTTTTTTTTGATAGTTATATTCTTGGCGAGCTTGTCAGGGTTTTATGTCTATGGGCGCTCTATCTGGCATCCACAATATCTTAAGCTTAGTGGTCGCAAAACTGTAGCTGATGTTGTCGAGTTTTATGGTGAAGCTGCACGAGGTCGTCTCAATCCATATTTTAGAAAAGCCGGAGTTACCTATCCCGCAAAAAGAATTACCCTGCTGGCGATAAAAGATGAGAAGAGAATGGAGTTATGGGGCGATAATCACTTTATCCGGGCATATAAGGTTAAGGCTGCAAGCGGCTTTGCAGGACCGAAATTGCGCGAAGGCGACAGGCAGGTTCCTGAGGGGCATTATAAGATTATCGGGCTTAATCCTAACAGCTCCTATCATCTCTCTATGAAACTTAATTATCCCAATGCCTTTGATATGAAATATGCTGAAGCGGAAGGCAGAAGCAGCCCGGGTTCTAATATATTTATTCATGGCAAGGCGGCTTCTATCGGGTGTCTGGCAATGGGGGATGAGGTTGCAGAAGAGCTGTTTGTGCTGGCGCATGATGTTGGAATAGAAAATATCGATGTATATATCGCGCCGACTGACCCGCGAAAAAAACCATTAACGTATAGTGGTGATTTGTCATGGGGAGAAGAACTTTATGACAGCCTAAATGATGTGTTTTCCAAATTTAAAGAGAACAGGCTATTTATACCCTGATTTTAAAGAGCAGCCGGAAAAGATAATATGGCCTTCTGTGTTTTCGTTCCACCATTTTTCTTCGCCTATCCCTACAAGAATTCTTTTTTCAAATGGGCTGAAAAGGGGTTAGGGCTGAAAAGGGGGCGGGTCACCAAAATAGAATAAAGTACATCCGTTTAAAACTCTCATGCTGAAAGTATATTTGGGGGTGTCCTTTATATTATCCTCTTCTGAAGGAGATATACCTGAAGGAGATATTAACTTCAGGAAAAACGATTGTTTTAAAGAATTAGAATCCAACCTAAATAAATGTATGGAAACAATGAGATCTTATAAGGAATCTTATGATAGACAATCTATAGGAAAACAATAATGAGCAAAAACCTTAGATTATTTTCTTTATTTTCCATACTTGGATTGGTTATATC
>QZLD01000107.1 GCA_004796385.1 Gammaproteobacteria bacterium
TCTTATCGCTGCATTTCACATCTTTTATTGCAGCAATATAAAAATCTCCGGGATTTTCAGAGCCAAAATCTTTTCTGTTTTTATCAATTTTATTTTGAATAAGATCTTTTATTATCCCGGCAGTTGGAGGTCCCTCTAGTTCAGATTCTATTCGTTTATTAGAAGATTGTTTTTCTTCGGAGTATTCGGCTAAAGCCTTCGTGGCCACATCTTTCAGCGAGATTGTTTCTACGGAGACCGATTCCCCGTCGGAATCTGATAAAACCAAAAAGACCAGTGCAACAAAGATTATTCCTGCAAAAAATACGAGTAGTTTCATCTGTTTTCCCCATAAGTTTTATTTAATAAAAAAAACCGCTCAGATAATTCTGAACGGTCATTCTAACCATCTAAACTATTCTTTCAAGATAGCTCTGCACAGACAAATCCGCCCGGCAGCTACTTCCTATCACTCTTTAATGGTTTTTTCTATACCCTCAGGTCCTGTATGCCTGACATCCTTTCCCTTTACGAAGAAGATAATATACTCTGCGATGTTTGTCGCACGGTCTCCAATCCGCTCCAGTGCGCGCGCAACCCACATCAGGTTCAGAACCCATGGTATTGAACGCGGATCTTCCATCATATAGGTTATGGTCTGTCTGGTTACGCCTTCATACTCTTTATCTACATTGCGGTCATTTATGTAGATTTTATAGGATGCTTCGGTATCCATACGCGCAAAGGCATCGAGCACATCGTGCAGCATTGCCTGTGAATATTCACAGAGGTGGCGAATCATCTGTACCCGCTTGGGATCGTATGATCTGTCTCCAATGTTAAGAACCATTCTGGCAATTCTTTTAGACTCGTCGCCGATACGCTCAAGATCTGCTATTGTTTTTATCACTGTGATAACCAGACGCAAATCGCTTGCTGCAGGCTGCCTGCGTGCCAGAATAGTTGTGCACTCTTCGTCTATACCGACTTCGTAGTCATTTACCTCTTTGTCATTTTCTATTACTTTTTCAGCCAGCTCCTGATCATTTTCCAAAAGGCTGCGAATGGCGTCCGTCAGCTGCTGCTCTACCAGCCCTCCCATAAGCAGAACCCGGTTTCTTATGTCTTCCAGTTCGTTATTGAACTGCTGCGATATATGATTGCCAAGATTTGTATTCATTATCCGTATCTTCCTGTGATGTAATCTTCTGTCTGTTTTTGCGCAGGTGCAGTAAATATTGTATTGGTATCTGCAAACTCCACAATATCGCCCATATACATAAAAGCGGTGTAATCGGATACCCTTGCCGCCTGCTGCATATTGTGCGTTACAATGACTATTGTATATTTCTCCTTAAGCTCGTTTATCAGCTCTTCGATCTTAAGTGTAGATATCGGATCAAGCGCCGATGCCGGTTCATCAAGCAGAAGTATCTCCGGTTCCACAGCTATGGCTCTGGCAATTACCAGCCGCTGCTGCTGCCCGCCGGAAAGTCCAAGAGCACTGTCATTGAGCCTGTCCTTCACCTCTTTCCATAATGCCGCATCCTTTAGAGATTTTTCAACCGCCTCATCCAGAACCCTTCTGCTCTTCTCCCCCTGAATTCTCAATCCATATGCTACATTTTCATAAATAGATTTTGGAAATGGGTTCGGTTTCTGGAATACCATGCCCACTCTTCTGCGTAACAGGGCAACATCGATCTTTCTGTCATAGATATCCTGTCCATTGAGTTTTATGTCGCCTTCTATACGCACGTCATCAATAAGGTCGTTCATTCTGTTAAAACAGCGTAACAGGGTTGATTTACCACAACCACTAGGGCCGATAAATGCTGTTACCCTTTTCTCAGGTATCTTTATATCGATATCTTTCAGTGCCCTCTTCTCACCATAGTAGAGATTCACCTTTTCTGCGGTCAGAACAACCTTTTCATCTTCAAGATTAATCTTGGATGCAGGTTCTGAAACCTCTGTTCGGATTTGGATTTTTTCTGCTGCTTCTGCCATATTTATTACTCCCGGGCTATCCGGTTATTGACTTATATTTTTCTCTTAAACGATTCCTGAGTATTATTGCCACTATATTAAGCAGTATTATTACTACTATAAGCAGGAATGCGGTTGCAAACACCAGTGGTCTTGCTGCTTCTACATTGGGGCTTTGGAAGCCAACATCGTAGATGTGAAAACCCAGGTGCATAAATTTTCTCTCCATATGCAGATATGGAAAATTTCCATCCAGTGGTAGGGTAGGTGCCATCTTAACAACACCGACCAACATAAGCGGCGCAACCTCGCCTGCTGCACGGGCGATAGCCAGAATCAATCCGGTTATCATAGATGGTGTCGATATCGGCAAAATCACCTTCCACAGGGTTTCTGACTTGGTTGCACCAAGTGCCAGACTGCCTTCGCGCAGCGCTCTGGGTATTCTTGAAAGCCCCTCCTCAGTAGTCACAATTACCACCGGCAGGGTCAACAGTGCCAGTGTAATTGCCGACCAGAGTATCCCCGGCGTGCCAAAGGTTGGTGTTGGTAGTGCCTCAGGAAAGAAAAGCTCATCAATATGCTCCCCTAAAACGTAAACAAAGAACCCCAGGCCAAATACACCGTAAACGATAGATGGCACACCAGCCAGGTTAACTACAGCAATCCGAATAAGGCGTGTCAGGTATCCCTGCTTTGCATATTCGCGCAGATAGATGGCTGCCAGAATACCAAACGGGGTAACAAAAACCGTCATCAGCAACACCATCATTACTGTTCCGAATATCGCCGGAAAAACCCCGCCCTCAGTATTGGCCTCTCGTGGTTCATCGAACAGATACTCACCAAGCCTGTCAAAGTAAACACCTGTTTTCCCTAAAACAGAGAGATTATTGGGCCTGTATGCCCTGACAATATTCTCTACAGGAACAACTTGCTCGGTTTCGCCGCCTATGCCTTTGGTTACAACTGTAACAGAATCTCGCTGCAGCTCTTTTCTTAAATTGTTCAGCTCTTGCGAAAGTATATTGTATTCGTCCTGCAATTTTTGATTATCTGCCTGTGCCTGTTTGCTATCGGCATCGGTAATCTTGTTTTTCAGCTCGAGATATCTGATATGCAGGCGGATTTTCTCCTGCTGATAATTGATCGCGCCAATCTTATCCTTCTGAATTTCAGATATCTGCTCATGCAGTTCAGCTACACGTTCAATTCTTGCCTGCAGCTCTTCCCATGTCTGACGGGAATCTTCAAGAACAACGTCATTTTCCTTTATCTTCAACAGTTTTGCGTAAAGGTTACCTTTTTCCCGACGCTCAAAAACAACAGAGTCTTTTTCAATCTGACGCTTGTCTATTATCGAGTTATCAATCCAAATAAAATCGTTATTGCTTATTTTATAGTTACTACTGTCAACTATTACAGTTTTATATTTAGACTTACCATTTCCATTATTTTCCTCAACCTTCTTCCTTACTGTCTCTTCAGCATACAACTCCCCATAATATTCAGCTGTAACCCCATTCTTACTTGTAATCTGGATGGTTTCTATAGGCGCCGGCCAAAAGTGAGGTATAGCCTGAATAGAAATATATCCAACAATGCCGATTACTATCACCAGACAGAGAGCAATGGATGATGCGCTTATCCAAAGCCAGGGGGTTCCTTCCGAGTACCACTTTTTAAATTTATTCATCTTTATTAAAACTCATTGGTATTCAATAAAATTACATACTGCTGTATTTCTTTCTTAGCCTGTGACTTATAACCTCGGAGAGGGTATTAAAGATAAAGGTAAGAATAAACAGGGTAAATCCCGACAGGAACAGCAACCTGAAGTGGGTACTGCCACGCTCTGCCTCCGGCATCTCAACCGCTATATTAGCGGCGAGAGTTCTCATCCCTTCAAATATATTAAAGTCCATTATCGGCGTGTTACCTGCTGCCATAAGTACAATCATGGTTTCACCAATAGCTCTGCCCAACCCAATCATAATAGCTGAGAATATTCCGGGACTAGCTGTAAGAATTACTACCTTAACCATTGTCTGCCACGGCGTTGCTCCCAAAGCCAGAGAACCTGATGTAAGTGATTTAGGAACGCTAAATATCGCATCTTCTGTAATTGAAAAGATATTTGGAATAACGGCAATACCCATAGCAATACCGATAATGATTGAGTTACGCATATTAAAATCTATATTAAGCCCATAAGCATGACTTACCCAATCTCTCATGGAGTGTATATTTAGCATCTCTCCGGTAAGTGTCTCGTGCTCCAGCCCCGCATTGCTAATAAACAAATTCCTTAAAGGGCCCTCAAACAACCATACATCCAGGTGGTGGCTTAAATAAAAGGTAAGAGCTATAGTTACCATAAGAATCGGAATAAGAATTACTATTTCTGCCCCTTCCGGAATAATATTAAGTTTATTATTTGGAACAATTTTCCACAATGACACCAAAACTGTAAATAATATCATCATTAACGGTAACAGAAAGATACCAAGAAGATTGTTCTCAATAAAAGGGGCTAACAGCAATCCAGCAAGGAAGCCCAGAATAACAGTTGGCAGTGCCGCCATAATCTCTACTGTCGGCTTTACCACCTTTCTTAGACCCGGTGTCATAAAGTAAGCAGTGTAGGCTCCTGCAAGTACTGCTATAGGAACTGCAAATAACATAGCATAGAATGCTGCTTTGATAGTTCCGAACACAAGTGGGGCAAAACTGAACTTTGCTTCAAAGTCGTTTGATGCAGATGACGATTGCCAGATATATTCAGGAGCATCATACCCTTCATACCAAACCTTCTGCCATAGTGCAGAGTAGGATATCTCCGGGTGTTCATTATCTATGTGGTAAAATGAGATTTTGCCATTTTCGAGAGTGGTGATTGCGTTTACTCTGGGGCTTATTGCCAAAATGCCATCTGCCCCCTTCGTGAAATAATTCTTTTGCAGAACAACACGGTTTGATGTTGCATATATAAAAGATACTTTTCCATTATTTGCAACAACCGCCATGCCTCTTCTGGAGTTTTCAGGAAAGATGGCAGCAACACCACTGTTAATCGCACCGAACTCTCTGGTTTTCGTTAAATTGGGATTGGCATTTGTGCTTTTTCTGGTAAGGAACCATTGGCTTATACTGCCTTTATCTGTTCCAACCACTATAGAGTTAGACCCCGCCAGCATAACTGCCGCTGTTATTTTTTCTTGTGCGCCGCCTTCACCAAGCAGACTCCCTCTTTCAACTTCATGCGGTACATCTGTGCCAATGTTGTATCTGAAAAACAATCCCGATTTCTCAATAAGAATCAAATTAAGCTGTTGTTGATCGACTATTATATAATCTGGCTTAGCTTCAAGTGACAAAGTTACATCGCTTCCACTCCACTCCGTACTATCATCAAGAAACCCTTCCTCTCTTTCCAGCCTAGAGATAACAATCTCGTTGCCAATATGAGAAATAACCGTTATCTTCTCTTCTGTACGGTTTACGGCAATTTTCTTAACTCTTCTATCAATCTCAATTACAGCATCCCCTTCAACACCATCAGCTACTGATAAAGGTGCCGGCTTTACGGTTCTGGGATCGGCCCCCAAAGGATACTCAATGGCTGGGATGACCTCTTTGGTATCAGCATCAATATACTTTGTTGAAAAAACAGGTTTAACAAGAATAAAACTGCCACTTTCAAGCCCCATGGCATATATGGGGCTATCTCCCGTAGTTCTGGCAATAGCCGATACCTTATACTTTTCCGCAGGGCTTTCGCTTCTTACAACCTTGCCATCATCATTTGAAAAGAAAAACATATCTCCGTATTTTGAGATAAGCGTGGTTATTTGATTCTGCTCTTCCAGCTGCATATGTACTATTGCAGATTTATCATGGGGTAACTCTGCCTGAGATACAGATTCCGAACTTGCGCTGGTAAAAAGCGGATAAACCTCATAGCCAAGATAAACAAACATCAGAGCCAGCACTATCAGAACAAAACCGCCACCAAGATAGACAATCACTCTGGTTAGCAGATCACGAATATTTCTGCCGGTAAGCGCTTTTTCCAGATTCTGCTGATGTTTCATTTTTGCCTTAAACTCCGAATTAATCCGGTTGTAATTAACAGTTGCTACCGGAAATATCAAATTCTTTTAACAATTTCTCGAACCCTTTAAGTGAAAAGGATCAGCCCGGCGCAAACCGAGCCAATCCACCCTTCAACCAAAGGAGAATTACTTAATGCCCACCTTGGCAAGTTCCTTGGCTGCAATCTTTGCAGGCAGAGGAATATATCCATCCTTAACAACGATCTCTTGCCCTGGCTTTGAAAGAACCATTTTAATAAACTCTTTTTCAAGCGGAGAAAGCTCTTTATTAGGATGCTTGTTTACATAGACGTAAAGGAATCTGGCTAGTGGATACTTACCTGCAAGTGCATTTTCTGGTGTTGCATCTACAAAAGGCTGGCCATCTTTTTTAGCAAGAGCAACTGCTTTTACACCTGAAGTTTTGTAGCCAATACCGGAATAACCGATACCGTTAACAGATGTTGAAATAGATTGTACTACAGATGCAGATCCAGGCTGCTCATTTACATTATTCTTGTAGTCACCTTTACACAGAGCCTTCTTTTTGAAGTAACCGTATGTACCGGAAACCGAATTACGGCCGAAAAGCTGTAAATCTCTGCTTTTCCACTCGCCGGTTAAACCAATATCACCCCAGGTATTTGCATCTTTAGCAAAACCGCATTTTCTGGTGCTTGAAAAGATTGCATCAACCTGTGGAATTGTAAGCCCTTTTACCGGGTTATCTTTATTTACAAATACAGCCAGAGCATCAATAGCAACCCTGATCTCTGTTGGCTTGTAACCATGCTTTGCTTCAAATGCCTGAATCTCTTTCGGCTTCATTTTACGGCTCATAGGCCCGAAGTTTGATGTCTTCTCGGTAAGAGCCGGTGGCGCAGTTGAAGAACCTGCTGCCTGAATCTGAATATTCACATTAGGGTAGGCTTTTTTGAAAGACTCGCCCCAGAATGTCATCAGGTTGGCAAGAGTATCTGAGCCAACACTTGAGATATTACCGGAAATACCAGAAACACTCTTATAATCCGGAAGGTTTGCATCCACTTTTGCTTCAGCAGAAACATTTAAACTCATTGTAAGCGCTAGTGCTGAAGCAGTAGCATATTTCATAATTCGCATCTATAAATCTCCTTAGATATTAACTGACAAACAGATTATCCACGCGAAGTGTTACCATTATGTTACGGTTTTGTTACAGAAATGTTACAACTGTAATTTTGGATTTTTAAATACACATCAGAAATTTATGGCAAGGTTATTTATCCTTATTTATGCCAGCTTAAAACTGTTTGCATTATAGATAATTCCATTTATGTATGAACCCGGATGTTTCATAAATATCTGGTTGTTACTGTGTTTATATTTGCATTATCGCTCCAAAGGGCATAGCTTGCCTAAGTTCAAGGAAGGATCGTGCAAATATAGATTCAAGAACAAGCCAGAAA
>QZLD01000047.1 GCA_004796385.1 Gammaproteobacteria bacterium
AAAAGATGATCTTAATACAAATATTTTAACCCTGAATATCCGTTATAAAAATGGTGATTCAGCTGTAATCGAACATCTGTACAAATACAGAAATTGCTACAGCATCGATATTAATTACTACGTCACCGACGATCGGCTGAAAGAGATTAACGATACACAAATGAGCAAAATTCTGGCGCAACTCTATAAAGAGCATCTGCCTAAAAGCGAGTACAAGATAAAATTCAAACCCTCACTCGAGGGATTTTTATTGAAACAGTTTGAGAAAGATGAAGATGATAATTTCCCTTATCAGTATATCTCTGATAGAGGAACAGAGATAATAGTAACAACACATAAACTAGACATATTGACTTTATCTCTGATTTATTCCGAAATGTATTCTTTTGGAGCACTCTTTTCATCAATGAACGATGACGACTAGTAATCCACTCATTGGTTTGAATTGGAATAGAACGATAGGTGGCAAACCCTATGATCAGGTAGTTGCCACCTAAACCTTTAATTTATGCTGTCATTTTACCCGAACAGAATTTCAAAATAGTATACAAGGAAATTTTTATGAAATATTTTATCGTTCTGCTTTTCTCTGTTTTTGCTCATACCTCCATAGCCGGAGTTAAACAGAAAGACTGTAATCACTATTACAACTACTGTGATGGATACGTTACCACTTATGAGATTAAAGATAAAAACGTAGCAAACTACTCCTGGGTTGAAAGAAAAGATGATCTTAAAGCAAATTATTTAACGCTGAATATCCGTTATAAAAACGGTGATTTAGCCGTAATCGAACATGTTTACAGATATAAAGATTGCTACATCATCAACATTAATTATTATGTCACCGGCAATCGGCTGGAAGAGATTAACGATACCAAAATGAGTAAAATTCTGGCGCAACTCTATAAAGAGCATCTGCCTAAAAGCGAGTACAAGATAAAATTCAAACCATCACTCGAGGGATTTTTATTGAAACAGTTTGAGAAAGATGAAGATGAAAATTTCCCTAATTATAATAATTATTATATCTCTGATAGAGGAACAGATATAACAGTTACCACACATAAACTAGATATAATGGCTTTATCTCTGGTTTATTCCGAAATGTATTCTTTTGGAGTCCTCTTTCCATCAACGAAGCACGATTAATAATCCCCCTTTTGATTTGGATTAGAATAAAGTTGTAGGTGGCAAACCCTATAATCAGGTAGTTGCCACCTAAACCATTAATTTATGCCGTCATTTTACCCTGTTGCAACAAACCAACACTTACCTCAAAATAAGGAGTAAATCATGCGTCTCTTTTCCAAAGCATCGCTAACAACAGTCCTATCGCTGCTTGTTATTGGCTGTAACCTAGGCTGCCGCAATATTAAAGCAGCCGAACCGAATACGTTGCCTGAAAAATTGCCAAAAACCCGGCAGGAGTGGAAATCTGTACTCAATTGGCCAAAAAAATGTGACGAGAACCCTAGTCTTACCAGCGATGATTTTGATAGCGTAGAAGTAACTAATCTTCGGTCTGGCAATCAACTTGTTTCCGTAGTATGTACTACCGGTGCATACAATATGGGAGAAATAATTTATTTTCACCCCAAGAATTCAGACAAATATACATTACTAACATTTACACGATTCGGGGTTACTGAGAACTTCCCTGATAAATCGGTAAAAAATAAGAGCAAATACTATAGATATTTAGATAGCCTTCTCTGGGGAAGTGCTCTTGTCAAGGAAGAGGATGAGATTATCTATTACATTCATTCAGGGGTGCTGGCGGATGCGGGATTAATGTTGTTTACGACGTATCAACAGAAATCCCAAAAATTCTTAAATTGAGGATAAAACCTGTTTGTGGATTAAATATGCTATCAGATGAAGACTGGCCTGAATTCAGTGAGAAAGAGTATAAAAAATGGCCTTTACTAAAACACCCAGATGCCATTTTGCCTGAACAGACTAACAAAAAGTAGACTAATAAAATCATAAACGATTATCACCAGCCGTTCTTTAAACATAATTTGAGAACGGCATTTTAAAAAAATTGTATTTAAGGAGATTTTTATGAAAAAACAAAAAACCGGAATAAGTTGGTTATTGGGGATATTGTTATGCCTGCTATCCAGTAACGTTATTGCCTTTCCCGCCAGAAAAGCTCCGGATTTAGTCATTGAGTTTACAGAAAACGAAAGTGAGTTTTTAAGCAATATTGATAGATCGCAAAATACGAAAGAGTACATTGCTGCTTATAACCGCTATATGGAATTTTTAGATAAAGAGTTAAACAAAGCGTATAAGATCGTCAAATCAAAACTGAAAACAAAACAGCAGCTCGAGCTTAAAAAATCACAACGTGAATGGTTAAAGTTTCGTGATACTGAGTTGACCCTGATAAACTCATGGAACCTGAAAAATTATGGCAGTTCGGCAAAGATGTCTCCGGATGGTTACTCCTGCAATATTGTTAAAAACCGTGTTTTGCAACTACTGCATTATGCCATGACCACGACCAACAAAAAGCAGAGCAAACCTAAATATCCGGATTATTCCAAAGTACACCGTGATTGGCGATCTTTTATTCCTGCCGAATATGAATTGGTTGAAAAAATTGCAGCTGATGTTAATGAGGATGGAAAAGAAGATATCATTCTGCACCTTGGTGAAAAGGAGGTGGAAAATGATGAAGATGCTCCTTATAAAGAAAGAAATGCCATATTGACTGTTGTCCTTAACACGAAAAAAGGATACCGCAAAATTGCAGAAGCAAAAGATCTGCTTATGTGTTTTGGATGCGCGGGAATGATGGGCGGAGCCAGCTTTCCAAGCGGCGTCTCCTATGAAAATAAACTCCTTGCCGTTGACTGGTGGTCCGGATCAAGGTTTTCCAATTATGTAGTTCTCCATTTTAAATTTGACAAATCCACCAATACTTTTTTATTACAAAAAGAGCATGCCGAGGTAAGAGATAGAGTTGCCGGAATAAGCACTATTATAAAAACGGATTATGTTTCAGGAATAGAGATGATAGATAGTGAAACAAAGAAGATTGAGAAAAAGAAAATAAGAATAGAGGATGTTGATTGGGGCGATTACTGCATTGATTACACAATAATCAATCGCTAGAAGTCCTCCAGTGCTTTATTGATTTCAAGATTGTATGCTTGATTTTTAATAATTCCTTCTATTAATCAACAGCCGAGTATTAAAAAATCAGACGCTGTTTACAAAAACAACATAGAGCAGAGAGATATTTAAAATGTTAAATTTTTTTATGAATAAACAAAAAAACGGAATAAGTTGGTTATTGGCAATGGTATTTTGCTTGTTGTCCAATAGTGCTATCGCCATTAATAGTGCTGATATTTCAGATTTAATCAAAGCGTTTGAAAAACGAGAAAGTCCGTTTTTAAAGGATGTTGACAATCTGAAAAACGCCTCATCAAATCATATTGATGCTTATGCCCGCTACATGAAATTCTTAGATAAAGAGTTAAATAAGGCTTACAAAACCACAAGATCAAAACTATCGGCAAAGCAGCAGCTAGAACTTAAAGAATCACAGATTAATTGGTTAAAATTTCGTGATACTGAATTTGCTTTAATAAAAAACACATGGAACCAAAAGGATTATGGTGGTTCCGCAGAAATTTCACAAAGCCGTCATCGTTGCACAATTGTTAGGGATCGGGTTTTGCATCTACTCTATTATGCAATGGCTAATACCAATCAAGATGATCAATTTTCAAATTCCGCCAAAGTGAGTAAAGATTGCAGTCGTGATCATGATTATTGTGAAGGTTACATAACCCCCTATAAAATCAAAGATAACAGTGTCGCCGACTACTCCTGGGACGAAAAAAAATATGAGAGAGGTGATAATATCTTAACGCTTAACATACACTATAAAAATGGTGATCTAGTCATAATTGAACACACCTATTTATATAAATCGTTCTACAAGATAAATATCAGTTACAATATTGTCAAAAATCACCCCAAAAAACCTGACGACGCTCAAGTAAGTCAATTTTTGGCGCGACTCTATCAAGAGCATGTACCGAAAACCCAATACAAGATAAAATTCAGACCGTCATTTGAGAAGTTTATATTAAATGATCTTGAAAAAAATCCCGACGAAAAGTTTATGCACGAATACAATGTCCACAATAAAAAATCTTCAATAGTGATTGAAATTGATAAAAAGGACATCTCGAATACATCCGAAGTTTTTTCAACGCTGTACTCTCTTACTGCCCACTTCTGATAATGACTAAATTAGTCAGAGAGTATGAAAAGCCGTTTGAAAGACAACTTATAACAGAGGAATATATCTAAAATGGTAGGCATTATTATGAAAAAAATAAAAAACGAAATAATTGGATTGCTGTCGATATTATTCTTTAATATCGCCAAACATTAGACATAAAATAGCGGGGAATTTAACATCAACAAATATAATTACGAGATATGACGTGCTTATAAACTTGGAATCGGCAAAATTAGTTCAAATTCCTCTGCAACATAATAAACAATCTACCCGTTCAGGAATAATTAAATGCGCCTACTGATATTGATTTCTTTTGTTTTTTTTCTACTTTTTAGCGGATGTGATAATGATATGGAAAACGGTAATAATCAGCCTATAAAAACCGAAACAGAATTGGGGATTTTACCCAAACTAATATCACTACCGAAGCAGCCACTACAAGTAAAATGGGAAATTGATGAACAAAAATCTACCAATGCCGGCTCTTTAATCGCCTTACTCCAGTATTCAATCTCAGATTACAATTCAATAATTAAAAACAGCCTTCCTTTTGAAGCTAATATTAAAGAGAGAATGGAATCAGCATTCTATAAAAAGTGGGTTCCCCGGGAAATTCGTGAAACTATCAATACAGTACCTGTAGACAACAATATGCTCGAACTGCAAAACATTTATTCACTTCAACCAAATCTATTTACCCAAACCCAATTATCTCCATTCGTCCACGGAAGCATTACACCGCTGGGACAGGGGTATATTCTGATTTCACTGTATTCGCTATAGTCCTTTGGCTA
>QZLD01000041.1 GCA_004796385.1 Gammaproteobacteria bacterium
CCCACGCTATGCGTGGGAATGCCTGACCTCATTGAAAAAAATCACTGTGTGTGGAAATGCTTAACTATAAAAAAAATTGCGATTCTTATAACAATTCTTTTCGCGTTCACATCAATATCATATGCCGACAGTCCCACAAAACCATCTGTATCCAAATCCACCTACAATATTCTGATTAAGGCTGAAAAACTAAATTCCGAAAAAAAACATACCGATGCGATCGCTATTTTGAATAAACATATCCTCAAACTTGATAACGAAAACTACGATAAGGCCCTGGCCCTGAAACTACTTGCATACAGCTACGTCCAGGCAAATAAAAAACAAAAGTCAATAAACGCATTTGAACAAGCTATTGAGGCAAAAGCTCTTTCTAACAATCAACGACTGATGCTTAAAAGGCAAATCTCATCTCTGTATATAGAACAAAACAACTACAAAAAAGCCCTGCAACACATGCTTGATATATTAAAACAACCGCAGGCAACCAAGTCTGAAGACTACCTGATGTGTGGCTATATATATATCCAGCAAAAAAAACCTGAAAAAGCCTTGCCCTACATAAATCTGGCATTAGAAAAAAACAGAAAACCTCAAATCTCATGGTTACAGATAAAAGTCGCTGCTCTGTATGAACTTAAAAAGTATAATCAGGCAGCAGATACGGTTATAAATATTTTGGCAATAAAACCTCAAAAACCGGAAACATACTGGAGACAACTGGCTTCATTCTATGCGCTATCACATAAGAAAAAGAGGTCTCTTGCCATAACCGAGATAATTAACAAACTGGAATTTACAAAAGATAAAAAAGACTATCTCTATCTGGCATCACTACTTAATCACAATAACCTGCCCTACTCCGCTGCAGCTTTTCTTGAGGTTGCAGTAGCTAAGAATATTATCTCTAAAGATAACTCTCTTATAAAAAAAATCGGAGACTACTGGTGGACAGCCAGAGAATACAAAAAGGCTATCGCAACCTATAAAACACTACCCATAAAAAACAGGCGGTATTCAGAAATAACAAAAAGAGTGTCTGAAACTCTGTTTCTGCAAAGAGAGTGGAAAAATGCACTCTTTTGGCTGGATATTTACGCAAAAAACTGTAGCAGAAAGGAAGTGTCGATTATCCTGTATCGGATAGCCGATTGCTACAAGAACCTGAAAGAATACAGCAAAGCCAGTACTTCTCTGTATAAGGCATTGGATTATGCCTCTGATGAAAAGCAAAGAGAACTGATCCTTTCTGCTATAAGTGAGGTTCAGAACAGGTAATAGCACCTATCCATAAAAAGACATTGAATAAAACTAAATCAATAAATACAGTATCGTTCAGCAAAAAAAATGATGTATTCTTGGCTTTGGGACTAGAGTTAATTTTGAGTATTAACGGAGAATATAAAATACCCCTATGACAAAATTCAAAGAAATTCTGAAAAAGAATATATATAGCCGAGATGACATTATCTATCTTATCTCTCAGTCAGAACACGAACAGCTTCTGTTTGAAAAAGCATATGAGGTAAAGAAAAAGTATGTTGGTACAAATGTTTATTTTAGAGGGCTTATTGAGTTAAGTAATATTTGTACTCGCAACTGTTTTTATTGCGGAATTAGAAAAGGGAATAAAAATATCGACCGATTTCAGCTTAGTAAAGAAGATATCGTTGAAAAAGCAATTTGGGCATACGAAGCTGGATATGGTTCTGCAGTTCTTCAAGGCGGAGAAAGATCTGATCCTGAATTTATCAATTTTATTGAGAATGTTCTTAAATTAATCACGCACAAAACCAACGGAAAAGCTGGAATAACCTTGTCACTGGGAGAGCAAACAGAGGAAACTTATACAAGATGGCTTAATGCCGGAGCTCATAGATATCTACTTAGAATTGAGTCCAGTAATCCTGATATTTATCATAATATTCATCCTGATACAGATAAGTTTTCCAGCAGAATTGCGGCTTTAAAGCTTATTCAGAAATGTGGCTATCAAACCGGTACAGGAGTAATGATAGGTCTTCCTCAGCAAACCTATGCAGATCTTGCTGATGATATATTATTTTTTAAGGAGAATGATATAGATATGATTGGTATGGGGCCTTTTATTCCCCATCATGACACTCCGATGGCAAATGCTTTTGATAATTTTGACCAAATGGCAGAAGAACAACTAAAACTGGCATTGAGGGTTATTGCCGTTACCCGAATTATTATGAAAGATATTAACATTGCTTCATCAACAGCCTTGCAAGCTCTTGACTCGAAAGGGAGGGAAAGAGGTCTTTTAGCCGGAGCCAATATAATAATGCCAAATGTTACAGATACCCAATATCGCAAAGGTTATCAACTTTATGATGGAAAACCGGGGCTTGATGAAAACTGCAACTCAAGCAGAATTAATCTTGAAAAGTCTATTCACAATACAGGCGAAAAAATCGGTTATAACATGCTTGGAGACAGCCCTCATTTTTTTGAGCGTATAAAAAACAAATAGACACTAACGAACATGGATAGATTATGTGCAGCCATAATCTTATCCGGGGTTGTACAAGCCCTTCGCGGCTGCAAGGATTGAAGCTGTCTCTTCTTCTCTATATATGAAATATATTTTTTCAGGTTTTAGGCTAATGAAGCAAGAAGCCTCCAGACTGAATGTTTCTGCCATAAAACAATCGAATCATTACATATTCTCATTCATTATCATTTATAGCACGATTTGTTGCAGATTTCAGTCCCGATTATTGAGGTTTGCTCTTTCAACGCGTAGCTGCCCGTAAGCAGCGTAAACCGCTGTTAAAAAATCACCCTGTTATCCGGAAGAAGATATGTAAATCTGTTTGTGTTGTACAGGTTGATAATGGAAACTCTTCTTTCGTCTTACACTCTAATAATCACAGCAGGTCCTTTGCAACGGGAGCATTTCATTACAGTCTTTGCCTTTTTAGGCTGCGGTTTAAGATTTACCCTTAGAATCAGAAACGAAATCTTAGATTAAAATATTAGCCACACTTAGAATCACTGCAGTTAAGGCAAGTCATACAGCCATCCATAAGTATTACCGCTTTAGTGTTGCATTTCGAGCAGAGCTGTGCGCCTTCCGGAAATGGACTTTCCTCCTTTTGATCTGCTGTCTCTTTCGTTGCACTGTTTTTGCTTTCATACTCTGCCCTCTTTTCTGATATCAGTTTTTTTTGTTGTTCTGTAAGCTCATCACCCCCCATCATACCCAGTGAACGCAGATGTATTTCGATGGTTTCACCAATTTCAGCCACCAGTGAAGGCATAAACTTACCACCCTTTTTGAAATAACCTCCTTTGGGGTCAAATACTGCCTGAAGCTCTTCAGCAAGAAAGGTTACGTCGCCTCCTTTTCTGAATACTGCCGAAATAACTCTGGTAAGCGCAACCACCCATTGAAACTGATCCATATTCTTTGAGTTGATAAATATCTCAAATGGCCTCCTATGCTCATGCTCGGTACCATGATTAAGGATCATGTCATTTATTGTTATATACAAAGAGTGGTCTGATAAAGGTGTTTTTACCTTGTAGGTTGAGCCGGAAAGAAACTCCGGTCTTTCTACTTTTTCGTGCATCTGCACTACATTATCTTCACTGCTCTTTTTTTCTTCAGCCTGGGTTTCAGCATCATCTTTTTTAGCTACGCTGTAACCAACAATCTTTTTATCTATTGAGATAGCCATTTTTTTCTCTCCACTTTGATCTTTTATAGCTTTCCGTAATAACCTTCTTTGAGGGCATCATAAAGGTTGGCTGCCGAATGTATCTCGCCATCGTACTCAACCTCTTCATTTCCTTTAAGAGATACTACTGAGCCATCATCAAGTTTAAATTCATAGGTGGTATTAGCCAGATCTTCCTCTTTTACAAGAACACCCTGAAATGCCTCCGGATTAAACCTGAATGTTGTACAACCTTTTAAACCGCTGTCATAGGCGTACATATATATATCCTTAAACTCATTAAAGTCGAAATCGGTTGGTACATTTGCAGTTTTAGAGATGGATGAATCTATCCATTTTTGCGCTGCTGCCTGAATATCTACATGCTCTTTCGGTGTAATGCTGTCTGAAGTTATAAAATAGCCAGGCAGCTTATCGACATCTTCTGCTGCAAAAGGTGATGCTGATGAGTTTATCAACTCCTTATATGCAAGCAGTTCAAATGAGTAGACATCGACCTTCTCTTTGGTTTTGCGCCCTTCACGAATAATATTGCGCGAATATTGATGTGCAAAACTAGGTTCAATACCGTTACTGGCGTTATTTGCCAGTGACAGTGAAATTGTTCCTGTTGGTGCGATTGATGTGTGATGTGTAAATCTACCGCCAATTTCAGCCAGCTCATCCACCAGTTCCTGGTTTTCCTGGGCAATCTTTTGCATGTATTTGCTGTATTTGGCCCAAAGCACCTTGCCTTTTACTGTATCTCCTACTCTGTAACCATCCTCTTCAAGTTGCGGGCGTTTACGCAGCATCTTTGCTGTAACGGTAAAGTCTCTATCCATTATTGGAGCCGCGCCTTTCTCTTTAGCAAGTTCTAATGATGTTTCCCAACCTGCAAGAGCCATCCTCTTGGTAACCTCTTCAGTAAACTCTACTGACTCTTCAGATCCATATTTCTGGCATAGCATTGCCAATGTTGAACCAAGTCCGAGGTACCCCATTCCATGTCTTCTTTTGGAGGTTATCTCTTCTCGCTGCTGCTCAAGTGGCAGACCATTTATCTCTACTACATTATCCAGCATTCTGGTAAAGGTTTTTACCACACGGTCGAATTTATCCCAATCAAAACTGGCGTACTCGGTAAATGGATTGTTTACAAATTTCGTGAGATTCACAGAGCCGAGAAGACAACTGCCATATGGTGGCAAAGGCTGCTCACCACATGGGTTTGTGGCACGAATCTCTTCACAGAACCAGTTGTTATTCATCTCATTAACCTTGTCTATGAGTATGAAACCAGGCTCTGCAAAATCGTATGTTGATGACATTATCACATCCCACAACCTTTGCGCCCTGATCGTTCTGTATATCTTACAGGCAACTAACCCGGTATCTTCATCTACAACATAACCTTCGGGATTAGGAATATCTCTCCAGACTATTCTTTTCGAATCTTGTAGGTTAATGCGATTTTCATCGACATCTTTTTGAGTAACAGGAAAAGCCAGATCCCAATCCTGATCATTTTTTACTGCATTTACAAACTCTTCTGTAATAAGCAGGGAGAGATTAAATTGGCGTAATCTGCCATCCTCTCTCTTTGCGCGAATAAACTCCATAACATCAGGGTGACCAATATCGAATGTTGCCATTTGAGCACCTCTTCTGCCTCCTGCAGAAGAAACTGTAAAGCACATTTTGTCATAGATATCCATAAACGATAACGGACCGGAAGTGTAAGCACCAGCGCCGGAAACATAACCACCTTTCGGGCGCAGTGTAGAAAATTCGTAACCGATACCACAACCTGCTTTAAGAGTAAGACCGGCTTCGTGATTCTTGGCAAGAATATCATCCATTGAGTCAGAAATACTGCCTGAAACCGTACAATTAATAGTTGATGTTGCGGGCTTATGTGCTTCAGCTCCTGCATTTGAGATAATTCTTCCTGCAGGAATGGCGCCGTTTTCCAGCGCCCAGGCAAACTCACTATGCCATAATTTCTGTTTTTCTTCCGACTCTTCTACAGCAGCAATTGCCTTTGCTACTCTGTTATAGGTATCTCCGAGTGTTTTATCTACAATCTTGCCGCCCTTGGCTTGAAGACGATATTTCTTTTCCCAAATATCTAAAGATGGTTCCTGCAATGGTATTTGGCAGGTTTCTGTCTGTACTGGTTTTAGTTGTGCTGTCATGCCGCTAATCCCTTAGTTTTTTTATGATTATCAGATTGTTACAAACTTATCCACTGTTTATGCACTGGATATAAACTTCTTATTCACTGCTTATCAACAGGAAAACACTATATATTGTGTTTGATGTGCTTAAGTATGCACTAAATTCTCAGAAATTCAAGATGTCAAAAAAATGACTTGATCTATATATATCAATGACTTACAGCCGTCATGCGTTTCTATATCTATCTTTTTATTGGTTTTTTTAAAAAATCTAAAAAAACTTAAAGCACTACATATTGTGATATCTACAAATCTCATAACAAATAGAATTATTTTCAATTTAAAAAAGAACTTATGTGAACCAGTATGGTGAAAATAACAATTATTCTTCTATACTTTTGTGATTGGGAATAGATACAAAAAACACTTAACCAATGGACATTTTTATTAAATGAGGTTCAGTTATGAATATTGAAAAGGAACTTTATAATATCCACATAGTTGATGATGAGCCTATCTATCGCCGACTCTTGAAAGAGATTCTGAATGATGAAAGGTTTTCACTTAGTGAATCTCCAAGCGGAGAACATTGCCTTAATCACTTGGAAATGAAATCTGTAGACGTAGTTCTTCTGGATGTGAATATGGATGGCATTGATGGCTTTGAAACATGCAGAAGAATACGGAAAAATCCTGCCACCAGAAATGTTCCTGTAATTTTTATGACGGCAGCAGAGAAACCTGAACACGTGAAAGCAGGATATGATTCAGGTGGTAGTGATTATGTAATAAAACCATTCAAGCCAGCGATAGTTAAAGGAAGAGTGTATAACATAGCATCAGGCAAAAATGATTATTCGAGAAGAACAGAAATAGAAAACCACCCTCCTGAAGGGCTATCAATTTAATAGTTCAAAGTCGATTTTTCTCTCTTCAACATTTACACGAACTACTTTAATTTTTACTTGGTCTCCAAGCCTGTATCTTTTGCGTGTACGCTCGCCGCTCATTTCATGCCTTACCGGATCGTAGTGAAAATAATCGTTGCCCAAACCGGTAACATGAATTAACCCTTCCACATAAAGATCAATTATCTCAACAAAAACACCGAAAGAAGTAACTCCGCTGATTATGCCTTCGTACTCCTCTCCGATTCTATCTTTCATGTAATGACATTTGAGTCCGAAGATAACATCTCTGCTTGCCTCATCAGCCCTGCGTTCCGTCATTGAGCAATTTCGCCCCATCTCCTCCATCATTTTTTTGGAGTAATGATATTCGCTAGGTTTGCCTCCGGCGATAATATGAGAGATTGCGCGATGCACTAATAAATCCGGATAACGCCTGATAGGTGAAGTAAAATGAGAGTAAGACTCTAAGGCAAGTCCAAAATGCCCTGAGTTTTCAGCCCTGTATTCTGCCTGAGAAAGTGAGCGTAACAATATGGTTTGTATAAGATTATAATCCGGACGATCCTTTACTTTACCAATGATAAATGAAAAATCTTTTGGTGTTGGGGAATCGCTACCCTTGCCAAGCTGCAACCCCATCTGCCCCAAAAACTGATAGAGATTTTCCAGCTTGCTGTCTTTAGGCTCTTCATGATCACGAAAAAGTCCGGGTATACGGTGTTTTATCAGAAAACGGGATGATGCAACATTTGCGGCTATCATGCACTCTTCTATAAGCATATGCGCCTCATTGCGAACTGTTGGAACAATATCTTTTATCTGCCTGTTCTCATCATAAATAATCTTTGTCTCTACGGTGTCAAAATCTATAGCACCACGCTTTTTTCTTTGAGAAAGCAGAGCCTTATAAACATCTTTAAGCTGAACAAGATCTGCAAGCAAATGCCTGTATCTCTCTGTTGTTTCAGAACAGTTATCAAACAGTATTGCTGCAGCCTCGACATAGGTCATTCTTGCTGAAGAGTGAATAACCGCCTTGTAAAAACGGGAACGGCTTACCAAACCTTTATCGTTAATCAACATTTCGCATACAAGAGTTAATCTATCGACCTTAGGGTTAAGCGAACATAGGCCATTAGATAACTTTTCCGGAAGCATAGGAATAACTGCTGCCGGGAAATAGACCGATGTTCCTCTATGGCAGGCCTCTGTATCCAATGGCGAGTCAGGCAGAACGTAGTGCGAAACATCTGCAATAGCGACATAGAGTTTCCAGCCTGATGCTGTTTTTTTGCAAAAGACGGCATCATCAAAGTCACGGGCATCTTCACCATCAATAGTTACAAAATTGAAATCGCGCAGATCCACCCTGCCCTGCTTGTCTGATTCTGAAACTTCCTCCTCGATTGCTGCAATCTGCTCATCTACATCATGTGGCCAATCAACCGGAATACCATGAACGCGGGAAGCTATATCAATCTCCATTCCCGGAGCACCGAAATCACCCAGCACCTCGGTAATTTTACCGAGTGGCTGCCTGTGTCTTGTCGGCTGCTCTATTATCTTCGCAACGACTATCTGACCATCCTTTGCAGCACCTCTGTTTTCAGGAGTAACCAATACATCCTGACTAATGCGTTTATTTTCAGGAACTACGATACCAAAACCTGCATCCTGAAAAAATCGCCCCACAATTTCGCTATTTTTGCGTTCAACTATCTCAACAAAAGCACCTTCCCTTAAGCCTTTGCGGTCATATCCTATAAACCTGCAGATTATTTTGTCACCATTAAGAATAGAGCGCATCTCATGAGGCGACAGATAAACTTTTTCGCCACCGTCATCAGGAAACAGGTAGCCATAACCATCCCGGCTGCCCTGCACCCAACCACGAATAAGATCCCTCTCATTAATAACCAGATAGTTGCCGCTTCTGTTCTTAAGTATCTGCCCGTCACGAATCATCGCCTTGAGCCTGTGCCTGAATGCTTCACGCGCATCAGGATCATCACTTAAACCAATGGCCTCAGCAATCTGGATTCTTTTCACAGGAATACCTATATGCTCAAGATACTGAATTATAAATTCTCTACTGGGAATGGGGTCTGAGTACTTCTCTTTTTCGCGGGCTTTAAACGGGTCCTGATTTTTAAAGAGCAGCCTTTTTGGAAGCCCTTTATTTTTATTGGTTCTATTCTTCTTTTTGGCGGAGGCTTTGCCCTTTGCACCTTTAGCAGCAGATATACTATTTTTCGCTACTGCCTTTTTCTTTGCTTTTTTTTGTTTAGACATAACCCACCTTTGCAATATTTTTATGGAAACTCTGAAAAAATTTCCGGTTAATCAGAGTTTCCCTGTACAAGCGCTACTCAAAAGGATCTTTGAGGATTATAGTCTCTTTTCGGTCTGCTCCGGTAGAAATTATATCAACACTGATTCCGGTTATTTCTTCCAGCTTTTTCAGGTAATTTCTGGCATTAACCGGAAGGTCATTATAGCTTGATATACCAACTGTAGATTCACTCCATCCCGGCATCTCAATATATTCCGGCTCACAGCTTTCAAGCAGACTTGCTCCGTTTGGAGAAATCTCATAAGCCTGGCCACTCTGATTACATCTGTATGAGGTACATATCTTTATAGCCTCAAGACCATCAAGAACGTCCATTTTAGTTATGCAAAAACCTGAAATACCATTTACCTGTGCAGATCGTTTTAGGGCAACAGCATCAAACCATCCGCAACGTCTGGCTCTGCCGGTTGTTGATCCGAATTCATGCCCCTTTTCAGCCAGTCTTGCACCTATGTCATCATGCAATTCTGTAGGAAATGGACCAGCACCTACTCTGGTAGTGTATGCTTTAGTGATTCCCAATACATAGTGCAGTGATGAAGGCCCCACACCACTGCCGGTGGTTGCCGCTCCTGCAATTGTATTAGATGAGGTGACAAACGGATATGTGCCGTGATCAATATCCAGCAGTGCTCCCTGAGCTCCTTCAAACAGAAGGCTGCCATTCGCATCCATTATCTTATATAGTTCAGGAGAGACATCTGTAACCATCTCCTTAAAACGCTCGCCACTCTGCTTTAATTTGGCAAGTGTCTCCCCGTAATCTACAACCGGGCAGTCATAGAACTTCTCAAGCTGAAAATTATGAAAGTCCATAAGCTCTTTCAGACGCACAGCAAGAAGTTCGCGGTTATACAGATCAGAAATCCTGAGTCCTCTTCTGGATACCTTATCCTCATATGCCGGACCAATACCTCTTCCGGTAGTACCTATAGCCTTGTTACCTCTGAATTTCTCTCTCGCCTGATCCAGGGCTATATGCGACGGTAAAATAATCGGGCAGGAAGCACTTAGCTTAAGCCTGCTCTCTACAGGAACTCCTGTCTTTTTAAGTGTATTAATCTCCTCATCAAGGGCATCTAAAGAGACTACTACTCCATTTCCGATAAAGCAGACCACATCATCCCTGAGAATACCTGATGGAATAAGATGCAGAACAGTTTTTTCTCCATCAATAACCAGAGTATGCCCGGCATTATGTCCGCCCTGAAAACGAACAACTCCATCAACCCTGTCAGTTAAAAGGTCAACGATTTTACCTTTACCTTCGTCACCCCACTGGGTGCCGATCACAACGATATTTTTTGCCATACTTTTCTATGTTTCCCGGGAAGTTTCAATTAATAGAGCCGTTTAGTTTGTGGAAACCACTTTCCATACGCCATCCTGACGCACAAGCTCATGGGTATATTTATCTGAGCCAGGGATTCCCTCCTCGCCCGCTAAAATCTTTATTACGCGACTGCCTGAAGCTCTTAGCTCTGCAATCATTTTATCCAACTCTGTGTCATTTTCTGCCGGAGCGCAAATCAGCTCCCTTTTAACTTCTTCTCTTTTTATCAAAGAAACCAACATCTTCAGATCTGAACTAAAACCGGTTGCCGGCCGCGCTTTTCCAAAAATCTTACCAATCTCGTCGTAACGCCCGCCTCTGGCAATCTCCTGCCCTAAACTGGGAACAAATGCAGCAAAAACTACTCCGGTCTGGTAGTTATATCCACGCAGCTCCGCCAAATCAAAATGCAACTTAACTTGCGGATGCCTTCGGGTAAATGTCTCTGCAATCTGCTTTAGATCAGACAATGCTTCTTTAACCGCTTGATTAGCCGATTCAAGAATAGCTTCAGCCTTGTCAAGAACCTCTGCACCACCATTAAGAAGAGCCAGCTCACTAAAAATCTTTTTATATTTGCCATCTACATTTTCAAAACCATTCAAAATAAATTCTATTTCCGGCACAGCTTTTCTCTGCAGGGCATCAAACAAAACTTTTTCCTGATGCAGTTTCAAGCCCGCAGCAGCAGATAGGTTCCTGAAAATAGCAACATGACCAATATCAAAATAGACATTCTCTATTCCCAGCATTTCAAACACCGAGAACATTAGCGACATTATCTCTACGTCACTATCGCTACCCTTGTGACCAAAAAGCTCGGCGCCAAACTGTAAAGGACTGCGCGAACTGGCAAAGCTATCTGGACGGGTATGCAGAACCGTTCCCATGTAACAGAGCCTGGAGATGCTATCCGATGCCAGCCTATGAGAATCTATACGCGATATCTGCGGAGTCATATCCGCCCTTATTCCCATAAGTCTGCCGCTTACCTGGTCTATTATCTTAAAGGTTTTTAGATCAAGATCATTACCGGTACCAGATAGCAGTGATTCCAGATACTCAATAAACGGAGGCATAACAAGGTCATAACCATGCTGGTTAAAATGGTCTAGTATCCGGCGACGATAGTTCTCCAGCACTTCAGCCTCAACAGGAAGAAGTTCATCTATACCTTCTGGAAGTAACCAAGCGTTATTTTTCATATCTGTTTCCCGATAAATCTCGTTTTGCTCTCAGTAGCATATCTAGTAACACATGTAGTTTGCTGTTAGTTATACATTAACAGTAATTTAAGGGCGATTACCCCTGTAATAATCATAACAAAGCCGATGATTCTGATCACTCCATCATCGGTTTGTAGAACCTGCCGCAAAAATTGTTTGTACCCCTTGGGGCTTATAAAAGGAATAAGTCCTTCTATCAAAACCACCAGAGCAATTGCTAAAGCAACAATTTTAAACATCTATTTTGTTTTTGGCGCTTTAAAATATTTAAAGAACTCCGAATCCGATTCCAGCACAAAAACATCACTTCCACTTGAAAAAACATTACGGTAAGCAGCAAGACTTTTATAAAAAGAGAAAAATTCCGGATCAGCTGAATACGCATCTATATAAATGTTGGTTGCTGCAGCATCACCTTCACCTCTGATCTTTTGTGATTTTTTATATGCTTCAGCTAAAATAACTGTTTTTTGTCTATTGGCATCAGCTTCTATGGTTCTTTTTTCTTTTTCCCCTTCAGCTTCAAATTTACTGGTTATCTTGCCCCAATCAGCTCTCATTCGTTTGAATATCTCCTCGCTGATATTTCTTGGCAACTCGATTTTTTTCATTCTTACATCTAAAACCTTAATACCCATTTCAGCAGCCGATTCTCCAACTTTCTCTTTAAGAACCTTCATAATAACAAGACGGTCTTTTGATATTACTTGCTGTATTGTTCTTTCGCGAAATTCTATACGCAAACTATTTTTCAGGATCTCTTTAAGAAGATTTTCCACGTTATTACGATCGTTTCTGCTATTAAGATAGAACTTATCAGGAGCATCTATTCTCCATTTTAAGAACGCATCGACATGCACTTTCTTCTTTTCCGAAGTAATATACTCCAGCTTTTCTACGGAAAGCGTCTGAACTCGTTTATCAAACTTTTTAACCTTTTCCACACCAGGAATTTTAAAATATAGTCCCGGCTCATAGTTAGCCTGTGTTATCTCTCCAAATTTAAGCTTAATTGCCATCTCTTTTTCTGTAACGACAAAAGAGGACATAAATACCGCAGCAATGGCTACTAGAATAATAAAAAAGAGGGTCATTAATTTATTAGACATTATCGTTCTTTCCTCTCTCTTTGTATGTTTCTATCCCTTAATCCAAGATCATTTTTATTGTTAGCATCTGTATTTTTACTATTTGTACTTTCTGCATTACCTGAATTTTCAGAAATAAGTGCTGCCGATGTTTTTTTCGCTATTTCACCATTATCGCCATCTCTGTAGTTAATGTTATTATTTTTTTTGTTCATCAATTTGTCTATAGGAAGGTACATCACATTGTTATCTCTCTTGGAATCAAGCAAAACCTTACCATTTTTACTTAATATTTCTGTCATAGCATCTAAATAGAGCCTTTCTTTAGTGATTTTTGTATTCTTTCTGTATTGTTTCATAAGCAATGTAAAACGTGCAGCATCACCCTCAGCTGCAAAAATAACCTCAGATCGATAACCTTCTGCATCAGCAATTATTCTTGCTGCCTCCCCTTCTGCTACTGGAATCAATTTTTCTCTGTACGCATTAGCCTTATTGATTATCCACTGCTTAACCTCTCGTGCCTTAGTGGCTTTTTCAAAGGCCTCACGAACCTCTTCCGGCGGTAAAACCCTATCCAAAGTTACCTGTTTTATCTCAATACCTGCTTCATATTTATCAAGTATCTCCTGTATTTTTGTTTTTATCTCGCTCACCTTAATATCATTTTTATCCTTATCTTTTTTCTCTTCTGTTTCTACTTCTTCAGCATCCTGCTTAAGGATATCATCCATACGATAACTACTTATTACCTCTCTGAGTACACTCTCTGTTACCTGCTTTAGGTTCTCTTCCTGATTCAGAATATTTAACGCATAATCTCTTGGGTTTTTAATTACATACTGAACACCCAAATCACCATTTATCAGGTTTTCATCCTGAGTCAGCATCATGGCATCTTCCTTTTTTTGCTTGGAACTACTACCCGATGCACCAATTGTAATTTTATTTCTTTTTGAAGTATCGACCTTTATTACGGTATCAATATATTTAGGAGCCCAATGCAAACCTGAATCAAACACCTGCTGAAAGCGTCCGAATCGCAGAACTACACCTTTTACCCCTTCTTCAATAACGTAGATTCCTGAAACAATATAGTAAGCTACAGCAACAACTAAAAACACTACTGCAAATATCCCCAAACCAGATCCAGATGAATTGGTTTTACCAGAATAACTTCCGCTTCCACCAAAAAGAGACATAATGCTGTTTTTTAATTTGGCAATTATCTCTTCCAGATCAGGAGGGCCATCACTTTTATTCCCCTGCTGTCTATTGTCATTATCGCCACTGTTTCCAGGCTCATTCCAGGCCATATTTAACTCCGTAATTATATATCCATAATTAATTGCAGACTTCCAGTGCTACTTTTTAATAATGCTTTCCGAAAACTCGCAAATATAATATTGAAAAATCACCGTCTACCGCAAAAAACAAAAGTAGGATCGTACCACTTTCGGTGATATTCACAACCAGTTTTTACTTAGCCGGGCGATTATAGCAAATATCACAGGGGTTTTATGAAATAAATACACTTGGGCTTAAATGCTATTTTGATATATAATCCGGCAGCTTGCGGGCGCATTTGTAGTTAATTGTAAAACGGAGTATTTATGGCTAAAGTTTCCGATATAAAAAAGGGCAATGTTGTTTCTATTAATAACTCTCTATTTATTATTAAAAACATTGATGTCAAATCTCCATCATCCAGAGGGGCTAATACCCTTTATAAAATTCGTTTCAACAATATCCAAACAAAACAGAAGATGGAAGATACCTTTACAGGTGACGATGTATTAAATGAAACAGAGCTGGTAAAAAGGCAAACCCAATATCTGTATAAAGATGGAAATCTATACACTTTTATGGATATTGAAAACTACAATCAGTATTCACTCGCGAAAAGCGATCTTGAAGATGAAACCCCATATCTTACTGATGGTCTTGAGGGTATCTACGCGCTTCTTGTTGATGATCAGATAATCGGAATTGAATTACCGCCTTCTGTACAACTTGAAATTACCGATACGGCTCCTGCACTTAAAGGTGGAACAGCAGCAGCAAGAACAAAACCGGCAACCCTTTCAACTGGACTGGTTGTGCAGGTTCCAGAGTATCTTGCTAATAAAGAAACAATCAAAATCAATACCAGTAATGGCAAATTTATGTCACGGGCTTAGTTATCTTGTCTATTAATGCTTTAGAAATAAGGGAACTAAGAAAAACATACAAGGGTGGAGTCAATGCGCTAAAAGGTGTATCTCTCAATGTTAAAGAAGGTGACTTTTTCGCGCTTCTTGGCCCCAATGGTGCCGGCAAATCCACCTTGATTGGCATTATCACATCTTTAGTTAACAGATCTTCAGGCGAGATAAAGGTGTTTGGAGATAATCTGTTCAGCAACCCTTCTGCTGCAAAATCCCACATAGGGCTTGTGCCACAGGAAATTAACTTCAGCCTCTTTGAAAAGGTAATGCAGATTGTTGTTAATCAGGCTGGCTATTATGGGATTGACAGAATAACAGCAACTAAACGTGCTGAAGTTATTCTTAAAGAGTTACGCCTATGGGATAAGCGCAACGAGACATCTCGCAAACTTTCGGGGGGCATGAAACGCCGCCTGCTTATTGCCAGAGCTTTGGTACACCAACCAAAACTCTTAATTCTGGATGAACCAACAGCCGGAGTAGATATAGAGATAAGACGCTCAACATGGGAGTACCTGAAAAAAATCAATGCCAGTGGCACAACTATTATTTTAACCACTCACTACCTCGAGGAGGCAGAAAATTTATGCCGCAACATCGCCATTATTGATCATGGCGAGATAATTGAGAACAGCTCTATGAAGGCGTTATTAGAAAAGATCTCCTCCGAAACGATTATTGCCGACCTTGAAAAACCCTTAAAGCAGATCCCCTATAGCAGTGACTATCTAATATCCAGTATTGATGAGCACTCTTTGGAGATTAAAGTTAGAGATTCTCAAGGAATAAATGATCTGTTTTCATGGTTCAACCACCACGAGATTGCTGTACGCAGCATTCGCAATAAATCCAACAGGCTGGAAGAGCTGTTCATGGGGATGATCGAGGGGAAAAATGAGCAATAGCAACTTTAACAAAAGCGCAACTGCGTTGCTGACAATTGTACGCAAAGAGGTTGTACGTTTCTTTCGTATTTGGCCGCAAACGATCCTGCCATCTGCCATCACCATGTCTCTATATTATGTAATTTTCGGCAACCTTATTGGTAATCGCATAGGTAGAATGGGAGATGTACCCTATATACAGTATATTGCTCCAGGACTGGTTATGATGGCAGTTATAACAAATTCCTACTCAAATGTTGTCGCCTCTTTTTTTAGCTCAAAATTCCAAAGATATATTGATGAGCTGATAATCTCGCCGACTCCAAACTACATTATTCTTCTGGGATATATCTCAGGAGGCATTGCCAGAGGCTGCACAGTTGGTTTTATTGTTGTAATTATTTCTATATTTTTCACAAGCTTTAAGATTGATAGCATTGCGATAACTGTATCTGTTGTATTTTTATCATCGCTTCTCTTCTCTCTTGCTGGCCTTATTAACGGTATTTTTGCAAGAAAGTTTGATGATGTATCAATAATTCCAACATTTGTACTAACACCCCTCACATATCTGGGCGGGGTTTTTTATTCTATAGCTCTTCTACCTCCGTTCTGGGAAAAGATATCTCAGGCAAATCCGATTTTTTATATGATTAACGCCTTTCGTCATGGCATGATCGGCAAAAGTGATGTTGAAATAGCTCCTGCTTTTATCATAATAATCGTAATAACCACAGTTCTGTTTATTTCTGCATTGGCATTACTTAATAAAGGAATAGGCGTTAAACAATAAAAACAGTTGACGTAATGTATGTTTTCAATGATAATTCGCTATCCTTGATGCGCGCCTGTAGCTCAGTTGGATAGAGTACCTGGCTACGAACCAGGCGGTCGGGCGTTCGAATCGCTCCAGGCGCGCCATTTCATTCCCCATATCAAAATATTTATGCTTCAGAAAACTATTTCAGTTACTACAAGCAGACGCGGTTTTTATGAAATAACCGAACAAATTCAGGATTTGGTTTCACAAAGCGATACAATATCCGGTCTATGTAATATTTTCATTAAACACACCAGCGCCTCGATTATTATCTGCGAAAATGCTGATCCCGATGTTCTGGTTGATCTGCAAAGCTATTTTCAGAAATTGGTTAAAGATGGCGAATCATACTTTCATCATACCCTTGAAGGAGCAGATGATATGAGCGCTCATATAAAGTCAGTATTAACAGGAAACTCAATAACCATTCCTATAACCGATAGCAAGCTTAATATTGGAATATGGCAAGGGGTTTTCTTGTGGGAACATCGCCTTATTCCACACAGAAGAGAAATTATATTGAGCATAACATAAGAGATGACAATGAAAAAAACAATATTCTATTTCATAATGCTTACCATATTGGCCTCGTGTAGCCATTTTGGAAATTTAGATGATATGTGGAATGACATTATTTCAAGCAAATCAGCAGAAGAAGAGGCAAATGCCGTTAACAAATTATGGGATACCATGCCATATCAGAACATTTCGCTTGAAATATCAGTATTACAACCCGATGGTAAATATCTTGAAATTAATAAAGACAATAATTTTAAAAACACCAATAAATTCAAAATTATTTTTTTTCAAAGTAATAATACCTATCAATTTTTATGGTCTCCCATTGATAAAGAGAATCTGTTTTTGTTCTTCCGGGAATGATTTATCTGTAATAATTAAGTAATTATGAGTAAAATAGCTTCTCCTAATATTTAGAGAAATATCTTATGCAATTAAAAGAAAATCAATTAAAACACCTTAAAGGGCTGGGACATTCATTAAAACCAGTAGTAATGATTGGAGCTAAAGGGCTAACGGAAAATGTATTAATGGAAATCGACAATGCTCTGGAATATCACGAGCTTATTAAGGTAAAAATCACTGGTGCTGATAGAAATGAAAAAAAATCCTTAATTGTGGGAATTTCTGATAAAACAGACTCAACTATTATCGCGGCCATTGGTAACATAGCCCTGCTGTTTAAAAGAAATAGCGATAAACCAAAAATTGAGCTCCCCAAATAATCAAAGCAATTTCGACTCTTCATAAGAATCTCCAATTTATATAATGCAGAATATGCGATTTGATTTATCTTATTAAATAAAAAAGGAGTTGCATTTATTTGCTGAATGACCGAATTATTATTACCTAAACCTAAACCTAAAGCCGAGCTGCTAGAAAAATATGTGTAGATAAGTCATATATAAAGATTTAAACCTGCATTAAGCAATATTCTCTTTATATTACATGCGAAACAACCACTTAGTTACGCAGTAAATTTGCAAGTTGTTTATAATTAAGAGCAAAGATCACACCGATAGTAAACTCAATTATCCATAGCAGAACAATACTTCCTATGTAAATAAGTTTTATATCAATCAACAGATATGGCACAAGGAATATTATCGGCAGAAAAACGGTTATAAATGCCAGTGCAACCCAGTTTTTTACGGATGCTAATAGTGATAATTCCGGAATCATTCTGGCAATAACAATAAATAAATATGTAATAAGTAAAAGCACAATAATGCTAACCGGCAGAGAAATAATCTCTTGTAATTTCAGGGCATTTAAAATAACCCCGATTAACATTGTCAACAATATTGCCGGCAAGTGCACATACATTAGAAGAAGTGAATCTTTACCTAGTCTGGTTAGAATATTCTCACCTTTTAAAACGTAGCTGTTTAATAGTCTTGTTATATAAAAGATATAGAACATGACAGTTACAGAGAAGAGTAGGTAACCTATAGTCATATCCCATTTCTTAAATATTTCAGGTTGGTAACCAAAGTAGTATAAAGCGGCTAATAAGCTAAAAGAAAACGTTCCCATTATTAGATTCACAATACTTCTGGCCTGATAAGCAAATACTCCCAAAGGGAAAATAAATAACCAAGGAATAAGCGCAAATCCAGGGTAATCAATTTCTCCACTATCAAGATATATGTTGTCAGGAGGAAATATAAAATTAGGCAAGGAAGTCTTTTCGATTAAGCCTTGCTCAAAAGCGAAATCCAGAATGAACTTCATTGCAACAATGGATACAGCTATCAGCAGATAAAATATTGGTTTAGGCTTTAGATAGTATTCGATTACAGCTGTAAATATTGCTCCGAATGCTATGATCTGAAAAATTTCAAATGCCCAGCAATCAATAAAATATTGAGGCAACAAACAGTTAAATGAAACACCTATAATCCCTAAAAATATATAAAACAGCACGGTCCCTCTGAGACTGTATCCGTTTCTTATCTGTAACATTGAAGTAACACCAACAACAGATAGAAACAGGATAGCTCCCATCTCTGCAAAACCATCAACCCATACTTCTGCTACTGAAGGTTGTTTGCTTGAGAATATATGGGCTACGGGTACCATAATGCACCCAATGCCCTTAATTAAGTCCAGAGACAGATCGCGTTTTTTTTCTGCCATTTAATTTCAGATTCCGCTTTTTAAATATTTATTATATTTTTGCAGGTCTTTTTCAGAAAGAACCCCGGCTTCCATCTTTAAATTTAAGGATGAAAGAATATAGTCATAACGAGAATTAGCATAATCTCTTTGTGCTGCGAAAAGAAGCCGTTGAGATTGCAATAATTCAAAAAGGTTTTTGCTACCGACTCTATATCCTTTCTTGGTTGCTTCCAGCGCAATTTTATTGGATTCGACGGCCTGCTCTGCCGCCTTCACTCTTAGAACAGCGGTTTTTACAAGCCTTACAAGGTTGATAATATTCCTGTGCAGAACTCTTTTATGGTATTCAAGCCCTTGATCTGCCTGTATTTTATACTGATTTGCCTGCCTAACTCGTGATGCAGTCATGCCTCCTAGAAAAACAGGGATGGTTAAATCCAATCTAATAGTCGACATCTGATATTCATTACCATATATGTCATACCCCTTGTTTGAAGCATCTGCATATGACGCTGTCAGGTTAAGAGTAGGCAAATGTTCCGCCTTTCTTCTGGTTAACTCTCTATCTGCGACTTGTATACTATTTTCGTTAATTTTCAACAGTTTATTATTTTGCTCAGCCTTCAGAATCCATGCAGATTCTGTTTCCGGAACAAGTGGTAATATAGGCATTGTTTCAACTAATCCGTCTACTACTTTAACCGGTTTCCCAGTAAGAATTGACAGTGCCTCTAACGACATGGATAAACTGTTTTCAGCAACAATTCTGTTTATTTTGGCTGTATCATAAGCTGCTTGTGTATCAAGAATATCCGTTTTAGCTATTAACCCTGATTTATAGGTTTTTTTAACCTGATCCAGCTGTCTGTTATAAGCACTCTCTTCTGTTTCAGCAAGAGTTAAAGCCTCTTTCGCGCGCAAAACATTAAAGTACGCTTCTGCTACACGCATTGCCAGCTGCTGCTTAGAAAGCTGAAGTTCTATATCGGCTCCCTGCTTTATCTGTTTTGCATTCTGATAATTGAGCCAGCGGTCGGCATTAAACAGAGGCTGACTAATTGATAACTGGTATCCATTACTACTGTAAGATTCATCTATTGTTTGAGATGCACTGAAAAGAGCTGAGTTACCTTCTATTTCGCTATTAAGTTTTTGGCTGGATGTATTTGCTGTAAAAACAACTGTTGGCAATAACATTGACATTGCCTGTGGAACGATCTCTTCTGATGCCCTATGCTTTGATTTTGAAATTGCCATCTGCGAATCATTTACCACCGCCTCTCTATACAATTGCATAAGATCTGCTGAAAACGCAGTGGTTGATAAAACTGTAACTACTGCAAAAGAGGTTATCTTCCTGATTATTTCCATTACTTTTCACCTTTTCTTTTTAAATACTCTTCATATCCATCACCCCATCCGGCTTCCCAACCCGCAATAACCACCTCTGATTTATAAGGGCATTTATTAGGCTTACCTTCAAGACCATGAGCATAACCATGATTATATACATCATCAAGGTTGGTTTCAGCATCATCGATCTTTTTCTTGCTGTTTTTCTTAGCATTTCTCCAATTTATAAAGTCATCCAGCATATGATACAGACAAGGAACCAAAAACAGAGTCAAAAATGTAGCAAACACAACTCCATAGGCAAGAGATATTGCCATTGGGATTAAAAACTGGGCTTGCCAGCTATTTTCATACATCAATGGCACTAAACCAACAAAGGTTGTCAGTGAAGTTAATAGAATCGGTCTGAATCGTTCGACTCCAGCCATCGTAATGGCATTCATAAGATCTTTGCCTTCTTCTCTTGCACGATTTATATAATCTATCATAACCAGATTATCATTTACGACAACGCCGCTAACAGCAATTATGCCTACAAATGTCCAGGGAGTTATATCCACTCCCATCACCAGATGACCAATAATTGCACCAATTACCCCAAACGGAATTGCCGACATTACCATTAGCGGTTGCAGATATGATTTAAACAGAACCGCCATAAGAATGTACATAACCAGAATTGCTGCTGCAAAGCCTCTGCCAAGGGCCTGTTTAAATTCCTGCTCGCTCTGTTGAAAACCGGTTATTCGCCATGAAACCCCTGGGTGATTTTGTGGTAAATTCATAAAGAACCGTTTAAACAGCTCTATATTAACAACATTTGGAGGCGTTACCTGATCATCCAAATACGCTGTTACCAGAATAACTCTTTTTGAGTTTACCCTTTTTATCAGAAATGGAGCCTTGCCGTAGTTAATGTCGGCAATATTTATCAATGGTACGCTGGAGCCATCCGGCAGTTTAATAAGCATATTTTCCAAATCCCAAACCGAAGACCTGTCCTTTTGAGGATATTGAACAAATACGCTTACATCGTTTATACCACGTTGAATTTTGTGGGCAACAACACCATAGAATGCCTCTCTAACCTGACGCGACAGCTCCAGTTCAGTCAATCCTATATCTCTGGCAAATGGTTTTATTTTGATTCCGATTTCCGGTTTGCCAAACTCATATGAGTCAGCAATATTGTAAACACCATCAAACTCAGCCAGTAACTTTTTCAGCTCATCTGCTGCAACTTTAAGTTGCCCGATATCTTGCCCTGAAAGTTCAAGACTTATTGCTGGCCCTGTATCACGCATTGTTGCTGAAAAAGCTATTTTTAATGCTCCATCTATCTCGCCAGCTTCTTTACGCCACATTTCCGAGATCTCTTTTGCAGATAAGCTTCTCTGTTCCGATGGAACAAGTTCAAGACTAACAATGCCAACGTTATCCATTACTCCCATACCGATGCTCGTTATAACACCCTTAATCTGCTCAAAATGATATTTTTCGTTAAGTCGTTTTTTTATTGTTTGCACAGCATGTTCCAACTGCTTAATACCTTTTGCGGTATCATCAATTGTTCCGCCTTGTGGATATGCTATTTGAGCAGATATCATCTCCGCCTCCATCTCAATATCCTTGCCACTGCCAAGATAACCGCCCTCTATTAGCCCTGAGCAAATTATGAAAAGCCCTATGAAAAAGGCGAGAACCACACCTCTTCTTTTTAGTGCTATTTTCAGCATAGGGCTGTAAAACATCTCGATAACTCTATTGAGGAATATGGAAAAAAAGTCTCTAATTGAATTTAACCACTTTCGTTTTGATGGTTTTAACTCTTTTAAATCGGAAAGGTGAGATGGCAAAATAAGAATAGATTCGATGAGAGAAACAATTAGAGTAATGATAACCACTACAGGAATAATGGAGATCATTCTTCCTTTGATTCCACTAAAAAACAGTAGTGGTGAGAATGCAACTACTGTTGTCAATGTTGCAAAAATTACGGGCTTGGCAACTTCCAAAGTCCCCTCTATTGCCGCCTTTGCCCCTGTTACCCCCTTTTGAATCTTAGAAAATATACTTTCACCTATAACAATTGCGTCATCAACGACAACCCCTAAAACAAGAATAAAGGCAAACAGGGATATCATGTTTATGGAGCCATCAAAATACGGCAGTAATGCAAACGTCCCCATAAAAGATACAGGAATCCCCATACTGACCCAGAATGCCAGATTTGTTCTTAAAAAAAGCAGCAATATAAGAAATAGCAATATCAAACCGCTAAACGCATTTGAAACTAAAAGTTGCAGGCAGCTTTTCAAAATTCCGGCGGTATCCTGCCACATTGTCAGTGTTATACCTTCAGGAATATAGATAGGTGGATTGGTGATATATGCCTTCATTGCATCTGAAATATCAGTGACGTTCTCATTGCCGACACGATAAACACTTAATGATACAGCCGGCTTACCGTTAAATTCTGTTCTGGCGTTACCTTTAAAACCATCTATTACTTTGGCAACATCACCTACAGTTATACGGCTACCGTCCGATGCTGCCCTAAGAGCAATATCTTCAAATTCATTTACACCGTTGATTTGGGATTCTGTTCTTACAGATATATCTCCTCCTCTGGTTTTTATAACCCCACCGGGAAGATCTATAGATGAAATTCTTACTGCATTAACAACCTCGGCAAAGCTCAGGGCATATCTATCCAAAAGTTCATGCGAAACCTCTATAATGACTTCATTGGAACGGGAATCGGTAATTTCAACCTGTGATATTTGTGGCATATCGACAAGTTGCTGTCTGATTTTTTCTGCAAGATTTTTTAATGTGCGCTCCTCAGCGTTACCTGAAATCATCATTTTGGCAACGCCTGTTTTAATTGCATTTACCTGCACTATCGGTCTGCCGGCATCTGTAGGAAAGGTTGAGATTGCATCTACCCTGTCTTTTATCTGCTCAACCAAATCACGGGCTTTATAATCGTAATCAACATCTACAGTAATTAAGCCGAAGTTCTCAGCAGCAAGAGAGGTTATGTTTTCGATGCCATCTATATCTGAAATCGCGGCTTCAATTTTTGCACAAATGCCCTTCTCTATCTCTATTGGAGCAGCCCCAAGATACGGCATATTAATAGATATTGTATCAAAAGAATAGTTAGGCATTATCTCTTTACGAATCTGAGGCAGAGAGAAATAGCCAACAATAAGTATAATTACCATTAGCAGATTGGCCGCAACCTTGTTATGTACAAACCAGGAGACTATTCCTTTCATTACACTAATCCCCTCATAATAAAAGCCACTTTATTGCAATTGCTTCAGCGTTTTTCTTGTAGTCATGAGTTTTTATATCCATTATTCGCTTCTTCCTGAAACCTGCACCTTCATGCCGTCAACAACTACGTTCAGAGGCGTTACAATAACCTTGTCAAAAGCTTCCAAACCTTCATCTATAAAAACCTGATCTTTACCTCGATAAACAATATTTACCATCTTAATCTTGAGCCTGTAAGATTTATCTACAGTTAGCACGGTATTCCCATTTCTCAATGCTATACGAGGAACGGAAATAACATTTTCCAGTTGTTTGCCGTTTATTTTTGATCTAACAAAAAGTCCTGAAACCAACATCGGTCTTTTAGGATCTTGCGGATCTGTTTTAAATGGTTCGTCTACCTGTGCTACAACATATTGCAGACGATTTCTCTGGTCTATACTGCTTTCAAAACGAACTATTTTTCCCTGCCAGCTATACTTTTTTCCGGCATATATTGCTGAAAGCTCAACATCTGGCTGTTCTTCAAGAGTGGTATTCTCTGTCGGAATATCAATCAACCCCAACTGTACGTCTGTTAGCGGCAATCTTACTTCTGCCATATCTGTTGCATAAATTGTTGCTACAGGTGCACCGTAGGCTACTACCTGACCAAAACCAATATTGGTGTCTTTTACAACCCCATCAAATGGTGCTTTAATCTTGGTTTTTGCAACCTGCTCTTTTGCCATATTCAACCCGGCAATGGTAGCGTAATAGCTCGATTTTGCTTCTGCAATAAGTGCCTTAGCCCCTCTGCTTTTTGCATGAGTAAGGCTAAGCTTGGCTTTGGCAACTGCTGCCCTTGCACGGGTAACTTCCAGCTCATAATTGGTAGGATCAATCTCAAACAAAATATCCCCCTTTTTAAAAAAAGTACCTGACGACAGCTTAGGAGATACCTTCATTACCTTACCGGATACTTCAGGAGCCAGTCTAATCTCGGTTTTTGGTATAACTACCCCTTGAGAATGGATAGGCACCTTTATTGTAGATGGCTCAACAACCATAATTTTTACCTGCGGCAAAACAGCATCAACTGAAACCGGAGAAAACTGATTTCCGGAAATTCGCAGCATAAAAGCAATAATTATGGCAAAAACAATTATAGTTAGCGGTAATAATTTACTTGTTATAAGGGAGCCTATCTTCTGTTTCATGTTTTACCCTTGATTTGAATAGCATTTTTGATTAGTTCTATGGTTACTGCACTATTAAGCATACTGTCGTGATCACCACTACCCTCTTTTATTTCAATAGCTTTTGTATGAGTAGTAAGTTGCTGCCTCCAGCTTTTAGCTGCCGCTTCACCTTTGGCGGTTATCAATGTTTTTCTGCTTTCTGAAAAAAGTCCATCCAGACTATATCTTAAACCGGCAGGAAGCAACCTTCTTGCAGCCTCTACAAATGCTTTATCTTCAAATAACGATATATTTTTCTGAATTTCGCTGTTTTCCTCAATAGCAGACACTACCAAATCAAGCTGTTTCTGCTCTGATAGTGCTGAAAACTCTTTCTTGGAGGTGGCAAGATAACGCTTAAACGATCTTTTTCCAAACAATTGTTCCACATATGTTGTTAACAGGTCTTCCTTAATATCTATTATAGGAAGAAATGTATCCAGCATTACAGTATTAAGCACAATCTGATGATTATCTGAATTACTGAAACTTGAGAGATTTTTATCTATCTCCAGTGCTAATAAACCACCAATTGAATGGCCTATAAGCATAATATATCCGTTAATTTCGCTGTTCCTGATTTTATCGGTATATATATCGGCAAGCTCTGCTATGGTGGTAAATTCATTGTCGATCCCGGCAAACTGAATGCCGTAAACTGAATACTCATCACTAAGATTTTCGATTATTTGGTTATAGGAAAGAAGGTGTCCACCAATGGCATGAACAAATATTATGGTTTTTTCTCCACCTTCTTTTATCTTGATTAGAGGTTTATCTGAATTGGTTTTACTAGCATGTAAAATCTTAGAGATATCCGCAATTGTCTGCGCCTTAAACATCTCTGATAGGGGGATTCTTTCTTCAAGAACATCTTCTATCATAGATATTAATCTAACAGCAGTAAGTGAATTACCACCTAGCTCAAAGAAATTATCATTAATACCAACTTTTGATATCCCTAATAGTTCTTTCCAAATATCGGAAAGAGCTTCTTCAAGCTCATTTCTCGGTGCAACATATTCAGCTCTTCTTTTTGAAACAACTTCGATCTTCGCCAGCACCTTTCTATCAAGCTTGCCATTTGCTGATAACGGCATCTCATCCAGTTTATGATAGA